>JBBRFG010000041.1:0-19052 GCA_038224685.1 Sphingomonadales bacterium | reverse complement strand
TGCTGGAACACGGATATGAAGGCGTGCGCCAGATTGAAGGCCACGTTACCAGCACGCTCGGCTGGTCAGCCACCACCGGCCAGGTCGCGCCGTGGGTGTATCAGAAAATTTCCGAGACCTTTGTGCTCGACGAAGTCATGCGCCGCCGCCTTTCGGATCTCAATCCGAAAAGCTCGGCCCGCGTCGCCAACCGCCTACTTGAAGCCTGTGACCGCCATCTGTGGGAACCTGACGAAGCCACTCTCGCTGCCCTGCGGCAAGCGAGCGACGAGCTTGAGGACCGCCTCGAAGGCGTGTTCGCGGGCGAATGATTAAAAGGGATCCGATCACATGAACCTGCACAGCTCATCATCATCGTTCAGCCCGCCCGACGGCGATGGCTCGGTTCAATTCAAAATGGACCCCGAAGACAAGATCAAGGGTGCCAAGGTGTTTGCCGTTTACGGAAAGGGCGGGATCGGCAAATCGACCACCTCGTCCAACCTGTCGGCAGCGTTTTCCAAATTGGGTCACCGGGTGCTGCAGATTGGCTGCGATCCCAAGCATGACAGCACGTTTACGCTCACCAAGAAATTGATGCCGACTGTCATCGACGTGCTGGAAACGGTTGAATTTCACGCCGAAGAACTGCGGCCCGAAGACTACATGTTTGAAGGGTATAACGGCGTCATGTGTGTTGAGGCGGGCGGGCCGCCAGCGGGCACCGGCTGCGGCGGTTATGTCGTCGGGCAGACGGTCAAACTGCTCAAACAGCACCACCTGCTCGAAGAAACCGACGTGGTGATCTTTGACGTGCTGGGCGATGTGGTGTGCGGCGGTTTTGCGGCCCCGCTGCAACATGCCGAACGCGCCATCGTGGTCGCCGCCAACGATTTTGACAGCATTTTTGCGATGAACCGCATTGTCGCAGCGATTGCCGCCAAGTCGAAGAATTACGACGTGCGGCTGGCCGGGGTGGTCGCCAACCGCAGCCGCGAAACCGACGAGATTGACCGGTTCTGCGAAAAGGTCGGAATGCCGCGCCTCGCCCACTTCCGCGATGTGGATGCGATCCGCCGTTCGCGTCTGAAAAAGTGCACCTTGTTCGAAATGGGCGATGATCCTGAAGTGATCGCGGCGCAGGATGAATATCTGCGGCTGGCGGCAATGTTGTGGGCCGGGGTAGAACCCAGCCTCGCGCAGCCGATGAAAGACCGCGACATCTTCGATTTCCTGGGGTTTGAATAATGGCGAGCCGGCACCCGTCCGAATATGATCATCGCCGCGAGGCGCTGGCGACCTATTTTGACAGCACTGCGCGCCAGGCGTGGATCGATCTGACATCGGACGCCAAGGTTAGCGGCATCCGCGCTACGGTACGCGCCGGGCGTGATGCCATGCGCGGCACATTGCTGGGCTGGTTGCCGACCGATCTGCGCCGCACATCGGTGCTAGATGCCGGTTGCGGAACTGGAGCATTGGCGGTTGCGGCTGCGTGCCGGGGCGCCGAAGTCACCGGGATTGATGTCGCTGCCGGGCTAGTCGATGTCGCGCGCCAACGCACGCCTTCGTTTATCGGTCATGGGCGCATCCACTGGCGCAGCGGCGACATGCTTGATCCGTCACTGGGTATGTTCGCGCATGTGGCAGCGATGGATTCGCTGATCCACTATCAGCCCGATGATCTGGTCGATGCCTTGAGCCAGCTGGCGCAGCGCACCACCGGATCGATCCTGTTTACCTTCGCCCCGCGCACCGCAATGCTCACTGCGATGCACGAAGTCGGCAAATTCTTCCCCAAATCTGATCGTTCGCCGGCCATCGTGCCGGTTGCCGAAGACGATCTGCGCGGCCGCTTGGCCCGCCTGCCCGGCTGGAGCGTCGGCCGCACCCAGCGCATTTCAAGCGGGTTCTACAAATCGCAGGCACTTGAGCTGGTGCGCCACGGATGACCCGCCCGGTCCGCCCCGCGCAACCGCATTGGACAGAGGTGGTTTTCCGCCTGCTGCCGTTTGCGGATGCGGCGAGTGTGGACCTGCCGCTGGGCCGGCTGCTGCGCCTCGCGCTGTTCCAGGTCAGCGTGGGCATGGCGATGGTGCTGCTGAACGGCACCTTGAACCGGGTTATGGTGGTCGAACTGGGCACGCCGACGTGGCTGGTCGCCTTGCTGATCGCGGTGCCGCTGCTGGCCGCACCGTTCCGCGCGCTGATCGGGCACCGATCCGACACGCACCGTTCGGTGCTCGGCTGGCGGCGTGTGCCTTATATCTGGTTCGGCACGCTGCTGCAGTTTGGCGGCCTCGCCATCATGCCGTTTGCGCTGCTGCTGTTGGGCAAGCCTGAGGCGTTCAATATCGGCCTTGTCGGTGCAACTGTTGCCTTCCTGCTCACCGGTACCGGCATTCATGTGACTCAAACCGCCGGACTTGCGCTGGCGACGGATCTCGCGCCCGAAGACAAGCGCCCGCGCGCCGTTGCGTTGCTGTACGTTATGCTGTTGGTAGGAATGATGTTTGCCGCTTTTGTGATCGGCGGACTTTTGATCGATTACAGCCCAACCCGGCTCGTCCAAGTGATACAGGGCGCAGCCCTGCTGACGCTGATCTTGAATATTGTCGCCTTGTGGAATCAGGAAGCGCGCAATCCGGCAATCACCGCGCCGACCCGCGATACCCCAAACTTTTCCGAATTGTGGCAGGCTTTCGTCCGGGATGGCCGCAACGCCCGCCTGCTGACGGCCATCGGCATCGGCGCGGCAGGTTTTGCGATGCAGGACGCGCTGCTCGAACCTTACGGCGGCGAAATCCTTGGGCTTTCGGTTGGTGCGACAACCGGACTGACCGGCGCGTGGGCACTGGGGTCGCTGATCGGCTTTATGATTTCTGGCCGCTGCCTGGCGCGCGGATGGGATCCGCTGCGGCTGGCTGGCGCTGGGCTGGTGGTGGGTATCAATGCCTTTTTGATGGTGCTGTTTGCCGGGCCGTTTGAGGCACCGCTAATGTTGTATGCTGGCGCATTGACGATCGGGCTGGGGCTGGGGCTGTTCTCGGTTGGCACGCTGATGGAGGCGATGAGCCTCGCCAAGACGGAAACTGCGGGCCTTGCGCTGGGCGCGTGGGGCGCGGTGCAGGCAAGCTGCGCTGGCGCAGGCATCGCACTGGGCGGTTTGCTGCGCGATGGCACTGCTGCATTGGCCGGCAGCGGAGAAGCCGCATCGATTGCCACCCGCGCGAGCGGGTACAGCGCGGTCTACGTCTTTGAAATTGTTCTGCTGCTGGTGGGCCTTGCCGCGATTGGCCCGCTGGTGGGCCAGCACGGTCGCCGCGCCGCTGCCAAAGCCGATGATCCGCTCAGCCAGCCATTTGGGCTTCGGGAGTTTCCAACATGATTACCTCACCTGCCCAACCAGTATCCTGCCCGGCTTCGCATCAGCCGAACAATCCCATGAGAGGAATGTAATATGAACGCCACTTACATTGCCGGCACGTTTGATGTCGCAGAGCTCGCATTTTTACTGTTTTTCGGCTTTTTCCTTGCGCTGGTATTCTACCTCAACAGGGAAAGCCGCCGCGAAGGCTATCCGCTTGAAAACGAGATGACCGGCAAGGTGGAGCACAGCAGCAGCCTGTTTGATGGTGACAAGAAAACCTTCCAGCTGCCCCACGGTCGCGGCACCTATGTGCCCGAAAATGTGCCCCGCGATAATGTGGCGGTCGCCGGCGTGCAGACCTTCCATGCTGGCGGTGCGCCGTGGGCGCCGACCGGCGATCCGATGATTGACGGCATGGGCCCAGCGGCGTTTGCCAACCGCGCGAAATATCCCGATCTCACCTTTGATGGCCGCCCGCGCATCGTGCCGATTGCCGATAGCCATGAGATGATCGTATCGCCGCAGGATCCGCAGTTGATCGGCTGGCCGGTTATGGCCGCTGACAAGAAGATCGTCGGCAAGGTCACCGATATCTGGGTTGATCAGGCAGAACACATCATCCGTTATCTCGAAGTCGAAACCACCACTGGTAAAAAAGTGCTGGCCCCGATGTTCATGGCAGTGGTTCACGGCAACAGTTTGCTGGACGCGCTGCTGCCGATCATCGAAGAAAAGCCCAAGTTCGTTGAGATTGATGCGATCACCGCCGATCAGTTTGAACGTGTGCCTGCGGTAGAAACAGCCGGGATCATCACCCGCTACGAAGAAGACCGCGTGCAGGCCTATTTTGGCGGCGGTTACCTGTATGCGACCCCGGAAAGGTCTGAAGCATGGATCTGACTGGCCGCACCAACGCCAAGGCCGATACCGGAGCAGCAACAGCAATGTCGCTGCCCACCGGGATCGACCATGCGTTGCTGGAAAATGACGGGCCGACCGCCCATGGTGATCGCATGGGCACCCCTGCACCCGATGAAAAGGTGCTGTGGAAAGGCCGCCCGGCGCTTGGCCTGTTCGCCCGCAGTGCATTCCACACCGTGAAACTCGGCCTGTATTTCGCCGCGTTGGTCATCATTGCATTGGCGACCGGCAATCAGACCGCAGCGATGGTTGCCGCTGGCTTGGGCGTCGCTCTGATCGGATTGCTGTATCTGCTCGCTTGGCTGAGCGTTCGCAGCACGCTGTATATCCTCACCGACGTGCGGCTGATTCTGCGTATCGGCATTGCGATTGAAACGCGTGTGAACATTCCGCTTAAGCAGATCAAGTCTGCGGTGCTTCGTGCGCATGGCGCAGATTATGGCGACATCGCGCTTGAACTGGACGGTGATCGCTTGCTCGGCACGCTGATATTGTGGCCGCACATGCGTCCGGGCCGCTACGCACGGCCGCAGCCGATGCTGCGCGCGGTTCCCGGTGCTGCCTATCTTGCACAGTTGATTGCCGAGGCACGCGCAAAATATGGCGAGATTCATCGCAATTTGATCGACATCAAGGCCGCTACCGTGTCCAATATCGAGCAGGATGCTCAACCTTCGGCAAACGTGGGCCGCGCTACCCCAGCGCCGCTCCTTGGCGGAGCAGGAGTGAGCAATCAGGGCTTGGAAGGAGCACCCGCATGATCGTGCGCGAATACGAACGGGACGAAATCACGCTCCACAAAGTGCCGTTGATGTTGATGGGCGGGATCGTCGCGATCTCGCTGGTTTTGACCGCTTCGGTCACGCTCGGCTTCGTTGGTCGCAGCGCAGTGCCAGCAGAAGCCCGCGCCGCCGCCGGGGTAAAACCGGCAACCCAGCGCACCCTGCGGTTTTTTGATGAAGCAGACGGCACCGTGCGCGTCGAAGATGGCGTCAGTGGCAAAGTGCTCGGCCGGTATGGCCCGGGCGAAGGCGGCTTTGTTCGCGCCACCGTGCGCAGCCTCGTCCACCAGCGCCGGATCCGGGGCGAAGGCTCTGCGGTCGCATTTGAACTGATCCAGTGGGATACAGGCTCGATAACGCTGCGTGATCCCGTCACCGGCGTCGGCATCGAAGCCTCGTCGTTCGGGCCAGATAACCACGCGATCTTTGCCAAAATGCTCGATCAGCCCAAGCCGTCTGGCAAGGACGCCGCGTAATGGCACGATCATTCGACACGCCCTGCACGATCACGGTCGAACAAAGCGCGGAAAACTTCCACGCGCACGTCGAGTTGGCGGGCGACATCGAAATTCAGCCGGGTGACAAAGTGCGCGTTCACGGCGCGCCAATCCAAATCGCCTTTGGCCAAAGCGTGGTATTCCAACGCTCGGCTACGGTAACGCGGGCCAACGCGATTGAACGCGCCTTGACGCGGATTGCGGCCTATTTCGACCTCAAAGAACTTTACGAAGTCAGCTTTACCCCAGGGAGGGTGCGATGAACGCGCATACCAAGATCGATACCTCGCTCACACGCGAGCACGCGATGGAAATCGCGCAATCCAACACCATGCTGAGCCCGCGGTTCTACACCACCGATTTCGCCGCTCTTGACGCGATTGATGTCTCCAGCGTGCGCGGCGAGTGGGATGCGCTGATCAGCGAGATGATCGGCGATCCGAACAAGCAGCATTTTAGGCAGGACGATACCTTCCACGGGGTGATCGAAGTGTTGGAACCGGCGCTGCGCGCCGAATTCGTCGATTTTCTGGTAAGCTCGCTAACCTCGGAATTTTCAGGCTGCGTGCTTTATGCCGAAATCGCCAAGCGCACCAAGAACCCCGATGTGAAGCAGCTGTTCAAACTGCTCGCCCGTGATGAAAGCCGCCATGCCGGCTTCATTAATGAAACGCTGAAAGATTCCGGCATCGGGATTGATCTCGGGTTTCTGACGCGCACCAAGAAATACACATTCTTCAAGCCGAAATTCATTTTTTACGCAGTCTATCTGTCGGAAAAGATTGGCTATGCGCGTTATATCGCGATTTTCCGCCATCTGGCGCAACATCCGGAAAACCGCTTCCACCCGATTTTTCGCTGGTTCGAAGAATGGTGCAACGACGAATTTCGGCACGGTGAAGCATTCGCGATGCTGCTGCGCTCTGATCCTAAGCTGCTGACCGGCGCGAACAAGCTGTGGGTGCGGTTCTTCATCCTGTCGGTTTATGCCACGATGTATGTCCGCGACCACGCCCGCCCAGAATTTCACAAAGCGTTGGGGGTTGACCCGACCGCGTATGATTACCGGGTGTTTGAAATCACCAACCAGATCAGCCGCCAGGTCTTTCCGGTCGAAGTCGATATCGACAGCCCAGCGTTTCGCGCCCGGATGGATGCCCTGCTGCGCGCTTCGCGTCGGATTGAAGCTGGCAAGGATCGCGGCGGGATTGCCGGTTTCGCGATGCGCGCATCGGGCATGGCCAGCGCAGCGGTAAACTTTGCGCGGTTGTATCTGCAACCGGCCAAATCGAACGCTCTGCCCCAGTCAATCCGGTTGCAGCCCGCGTGGTAAGCTGGACCGGCCATATTGTTCCGTTCATCGTAACGGTCGCGATCTGGTTTATCGCAACCGGGCTGATTGCCTGGGCGGACAATCGTGAAAGCGCGACATTTTCTAAAAGCCTCTTAATTGGCGGCGCGGGCGGGATTCTTGGCCTGGTCTTGATCCTCCTTGCCTCGGTCTCGCCTGCCGTTGGTGCCGTCTACGTGGCCTTTATCGGCGCTTTGCTGGTGTGGGCATGGCACGAAATCAGCTTTTTGACCGGCGTTGCGGCAGGCCCGCGCCGCGGCCCGGCCGATCCCGGACTGACCGGCGTCGCCCGTTTTCGCCAAGCCAGCGCAACTGTGATGCATCACGAAGTCGCGCTAGCGCTGACCGCGTTGCTGCTGATTTCGCTCTCATGGAATGCGGCAAACCAGATTGGTGCGACGGTGTTTGTGCTGTTGTTCGGCCTCAGATTAACGTCAAAAATCAATCTGTTCGTCGGTGTGCCTAACAGCACGGCGGAAATGCTGCCGGACCAGTTGGCTTATCTCAAAAGCTATTTTGGACCAAACCGGATGACAATGTTGCTGGCAGTCTCGATTGCGGCGATTGGCGCGGTAACCGCGTGGTTCGGTGCTCTGGCGCTGGCAGCGCCGGTGGGCAGCGCCGAAATGGTCGGTGCCAGCCTATTGTTCACCCTATGCCTGCTCGGCGCGCTCGAACATCTGTTTCTGGCGCTGCCGTTCCGCGATGGAATGCTGTGGGGCTGGGCCCTGCCAAAACGCAGGGCGCCTGCAATAACCCACCAGAATTGAGAGCATAATCATGGAAACAGAGGGAAAACCCATGGATTTCGAAGCCTACTTTGCCGAAGAGCTGGACAGTGTGCGCGCAGAGGGCCGTTATCGGGTATTCACCGATATTAAGCGCCATCGCGGCAGTTTCCCGCACGCGACCCGCTTTGTCGACGACGAGACGCAGGCCGTCACCGTGTGGTGTTCAAACGATTATCTCGGCATGGGGCAACACCCCGCCGTGCTCGAAGCGATGCACGACTGCCTTGACGAATGCGGTGCAGGCGCTGGCGGCACGCGCAATATCTCTGGCACCAACCACCACCATGTGCTGCTGGAACAAGAACTTGCGGACTTGCACGGCAAGGAAAGCGCATTGCTGTTCACGTCGGGCTATGTTTCGAACTGGGCGGGGCTCGGTACGCTGGCGGGCCGGATTCCGGGTTGCGTCGTATTCTCCGACGCGCTCAATCATGCTTCGATGATCGAAGGCATCCGCTATTCACGCGCGCCTTACAAAGTGTGGAAACACAATGATGTAGCGCATCTGGATCAGCTGTTGTCGCTCTATGGCCCCGACGTGCCCAAACTCGTCGCGTTCGAAAGCGTCTATTCGATGGACGGTGATATCGCCCCGATCGCGCAGATCCTTGACGTGTGCGAAAAGCATGGCGCGATGACCTACATCGATGAAGTCCATGCGGTCGGCCTCTACGGTCCGCGCGGCGGCGGGATTGCCGAACGCGAAGGGTTGATGGACCGTATCACCGTGATCGAAGGCACGCTCGGCAAGGCCTATGGCGTGATGGGCGGGTATATCGCAGCGAGCCACAATCTGGTAGACTTCGTGCGCAGTTTTGCCAGCGGGTTCATCTTCTCAACCGCCCTGCCCCCTGCCATTGCAGCAGGCGCTACGGCGAGCATCAAGCATCTGAAAACCAGCAGTGGCGAACGCGAATTGCAACAGGAACGGGTTGCACAGGTGCGCCGCAAGCTCGACATCATGGGCATCCCGCACCTCCACAATCCCAGCCATATTATCCCGGTGATGGTGGGCGACGCCAAGAAGTGCAAAATGATCAGCGACTGGCTGATGGACAATCACGGCATCTATGTGCAGCCGATCAATTACCCGACCGTGCCGGTGGGCACCGAACGGCTGCGGATCACGCCATCGCCGGTGCACACCGATGGCGATATTGATCGGCTGATCAAGGCGCTTTCGGAAATATGGTCGCAGTGCGAACTGGCGCGGATGGCAACCGCAGCCTGACGCACCCGCCTAACGCGCAGGCCAAAAACAGTTTGTCCCTTGGACGGGAAGAAACAGGAGGGCGGGTATCAGGCGATGCCCGCCCTTTTTCTGTGTTCTATCGGCCCGCCGGAATAAACCGCACCGCCACCCCGCCCGATGATGCAAGCCGGACGGCAAACGCTTCTCCGCCGGTAACCACCTGCTCCTCGATCACGATGGCATAGGGGTTGGTGTCCCAATGCGCATCCGGCCCATCGCGGTAAATCTGCGCGCGGTACCGCTTGCCCTGTTCAAGGAAGGTCAGCGGCACTGACAGATTGCGCGCATCCTCGTTAGTGACCGCGCCGAGGAACCATTCCTTTGACTTGCGACCCTGACGCGCAATCGCGACATATTCGCCCACCTCGCCGCTGAGCGCGATGCTCTGCTCCCAGTCAGCCTCAACATCTTTGATGAACTGGAACGCATCCAGCCGCGCCTCGTAATTTTCCGGCAGGTCGGCGGCCATTTGCAACGGGGAATAGAGCACAACATACAGCGCCAATTGCTTGGCCAGCGTCGTCTGCGGGCGGTTGGATGGGTCACCGCGCGGAATGTCTGGCCGCACCGATGGGCGTTCATTGGGCCGCAGATCAAAAATGCCCGGCGTGAAATCCATCGGCCCCGCCAGCATCCGGGTGAACGCCAACATCGGCTCGTGCGACGGCGGATTGGGCGGCGACCCCCAAGCGTTGAACTCCATCCCGCGCGCGCCTTCGCGGGTCACCCAATTGGGATAGGTGCGCCGAAGTCCGGTATCCTTGACCGGCTCATGCGGGTTGATCGCAATCTTGCGCTTTGCCGCCGCCTGCACCACCCGCAGATGGTGGCCGACCATGAATTGGCTATCGTGCCATTCATAACGGCGGATGCCATTCTCATCGATCCGCACCGCATCGCCCGCATCGGCAACATAGCCGGTTTTAACCGCCCGCACGCCAACCGATTGGTAAAGATCAAACGCGGCTTCCATCTGGCTTTCGTAATTGGTGATATTGGCCGAGGTTTCGTGGTGCCCGATCAGCCGCACGCCCTTGGATTGCGCATAGCGTCCTAGCTCAACGAGGTCGAAATCGGGGAAAGGTTCGGTAAACCGGAACAGGTCGCCATTGTTGAACCAGTCGCCATCCCAGCCGACGTTCCAGCCTTCAACCAACACGCCTGCAAACCCGTGCTTGGCAGCAAAATCAATGTAGCGTTTGGTCTCAGCAGTGGTCGCGCCGTGGATCTTGTCGTGGCCCCAGCTGCGTTCATTGATATGCATCGCCCACCAGATGCCAACATATTTGCCCGGCTCCACCCACGACACATCGCCGAGTGTGTTGGGCTCGTTCAAGTTGAGGATGATGTCAGAATTGATCAGGCCCACCGCCTCGCGCGCGATTTGAATTGTGCGCCACGGTGATGTGAACGGGGCGCGGGTTTTGACCTTAGGCCCGCCGCTCCAACTGCGCAGCCGCGCCTCGAAATAGCCGGGCCGCAATGCGCCGAGCGACATGGACGAATAATCGACCAGCGCAGCTTCGTGGATAGCGAAGTGGATGCCGGGTGGGTTGCGGAAGGTTGCGGGCGTGTGCGCATTGCTAACTTTGCCGGCCGGGCCGGTGCGGGTCAGGTATTCGTAGCGGTTGAATTCGTTCGAAGGGGTATACCACATGGTCGTTTGTTCGCCGACGCCAAACTGGGTCAGTTCCTCGACAATCGCGATATCGCCTTGCAGCGCGGGCTGCTCCGCCAATTCGTACCGGAACCCGATCCCTGTATCAAAAGCACGGAACCGCACGGTCAGCGTGCGCGGTGGGCCTTGGGCGGCGGCGAAGCTAACGGCCAGTTCGTTGTGCTGATCGCGCACCAGCCGCCGTTCGCCCCACGGCTGTTCCCACGTCGCATCCTTGGCGGCGCGGGCCGAGGCATTGATGGCAAGGCCGCGTTCAAACCCATGATGTTCGGCAAACAGCAGGCCAAGGCGCGACGGCGCGATCACGGTTTCGTCCGCGTAACTGACCGAATAGGTCGCCAGCCCACCATCATCGCTGACGGTCACCGTGATCCGGCCATCGGGCGAGGCGAGTTCGAGCGTTTCGGCCCGCAACGGCGCCCCGGTCCAGAGCATCAGCGCCGCCAGCACAGCCAATTTCGACCAGACCCGCATCATATCCTGCCTCATTTGCTTTCCTTAAAAATCCGGTAGCCCCAAGGGGCCAAATCGAGTGTCTCGCCGCCGCTGAAACTGGCCGCCGCGCCGGTCAGCGCGTCGGTGTATCGGCCATAATGCCGCGCGCGTTCAAACACGGCCGGGTGGGCGCGCGGCGAAAGGTTGAATACCGCGAACACCCGTTCGCCTGGCTCCCCCCGCGTAAATGCGTAAATGTCGGCGGCCGCATTGGTCGGCACTTCGACCATTGCAGCGCCAAAGCGCCCGTTGTGAAGTGCGCGCACCTCGGTTTTGAGTGCGATCAGTTGGCGCAGCAGCCCGTCGTAACGCCCCTTGCGCCAGATGATCGGGTCACGTTCAAAGAACGCGAGCTGCCGGTTGTTGTCGGCTTCCTGACCATTGTAGATCAGCGGCAAGCCGCTCCCCACAAATGACAGCGCAATCGCCGCTTCGTAGGCTGGGCCGTAGATCTCCGCCGCGACCCCGTCCCACGAATTCTGGTCGTGGTTCTCGGTATAGACCATCCGCATCGCGGCGTTCGGCCAAGTCTCGGCCTGCCCGGCGTAGTAGCCGCGGACTGCTCCGGCCCCGCCGCCGTCCTTGACAAGGCGCTGCATAGCTTCCTTCCAGCCCCAACCATAGGTCGCATCAAACGCACGCACGTGCAGATCGCGCTGTTCCCATTCGGCGAGCATGAACACCGGCTTCACCGTGTCGAGCTCAGCGCGGGCGGTTTCCCAGAAATCGAGCGGGACGTATCCGGCCACGTCCGCGCGGTAGCCGTCGATCCCGAATTCTCGCACCCAGTAAACGAGGCTTTCGGTCATGTAACGCCTGAGGCCGGGCTGGCGGTAGTCAAAGTCTGCAACATCCGACCAGTCCGTTCCCGCAGGCGAGGTCAGCGCGCCTTCGGGGGTGCGGGTGTACCATTCGGGATGGCTCTGGGTCAGCGGATTGTCATAGGCCGAATGGTTCGCGACCCAATCGAGGATCACCTTCATTCCCAACCGGTGGGCCTCATCTACGAAGGCACGAAACTCCGCTTCGCTGCCGAGCTGCGGATTGACCGCGCGGTAATCCCGCACCGCATAGGGACTGCCCAATGATCCTTTGCGGTTCACCTCGCCGATCGGATGGATCGGCATCAACCAGATGATGTCGGCGCCCATCTCGGCCAGGCGCGGCAGGTGCGCGCGGGCGGCGGCAAAGGTGCCTTCAGGCGTGAATTGCCGGGTATTGATTTGATACAGAACCGCATCGCGCGACCATTCGGCATTTTCAATTTCAACCAGATCACGCGGCGTGTAATCAGGCTCGGCCAGCGCGGGCGCGGCCATCAGCGCGGCTGCCATAAACGCCGCAGGCTGCCGCCAATTCACGCCGCTTGCTCTTGAACGAACAGCGTCGCAATCGCCGCTAGCACAAAGCTGACCGCCGCAATCACCATCGCATAAATTGGCTCGCCGCCGAACAAGTTGGTGATCAGGAAGCCGAGCAATGTCGCTGCCAACAATTGCGGCACGACGATGAAGATGTTGAACACACCCATATAAATTCCCATTTTTTGGGCAGGCACGCAGCCCGCAAGGATCGCGTAGGGCAGCGACACGATTGAGGCCCAAGCGATGCCGATGCCGATTTGCGGCACCCACAGCAGCGCCGGATCGCGGATCAGGAGCACCGCGGCAAAGCCCGCCGCGCCCAGCATCAGATTGATCGCGTGCAGGCGGGTGCGGTCGATCCTGGCGGCGATCACGACAAACCCGAGCGCCGCTGCCGCCGCCAGGCCATTGCGCACCGATCCCATCAGGCTCCACCAGTCGGCCCCATCCTGATAAGCGCGGGTCGCCGGATCGGCCGTACCAAAATGGTAGGCGGTGACCCCCGGCGTGCCGTAAATCCACAGTGCAAACATCGCGAACCAGCTGAAAAATTGCACCACGGCAAGCTGACGCATGGTCTTGGGCATAGCGAACAGATCGCTGACCACCTCCATGAAGCCGCTGTCATTGCGCCCCTGCCGCCGCAAACTGCTGGCCGCCAGTTGGATCAACCCAAACCCGGCGAGCAGCGCGGCGAGGACATAAAGGTCTTTTGCCACCTCGATTGTGCCAAGCAACGCCGGGCGGCTCTTCGACCGGGAGAATGCCACCATCACCGCAACCACCAGACCCGCGATGATCCACGCCGCCCCGCCACTGGCAAACTGCGCGGCGCTGCGCTGCGCCGTGACAGGCGCCCCGCCCGTCGCTGCGCCTCGTGCGGCTTCAAACCCGGCGAGTTCTGCTGGCGAGTATTCCTTGGTGGTGAACACCGTCCAACTGACCGCCGCCAACAGTGCAGCCCCACCAATGTAAAACGCCCAGCGCACTGTATCGGGAATTTGGCCTTCGGGCGCGACGTTGCTGAGGCCCAGCCAGTTGGTCATCACCCATGGCAAAGCCCCCGCTATCACCGCGCCAGTACCAATGAAAAAGCTCTGCATCGCATAGCCCATCGTGCGTTGCCGGTCGGGCAGATTATCGCCGACAAAAGCGCGAAACGGTTCCATCGTGATGTTGAGCGAGGCATCCATGATCCACAGCAGCCCCGCCGCGACCCACAACACCGGGGCATTGGGCATCACGAACAGTGCAATGCTGGCAAGGATTGCGCCCAGCAGGAAATAGGGTCGCCGCCGCCCGAGCCTGCTCCACGTTTTGTCCGACAAGTGGCCAATAATAGGCTGCACGATCAGCCCGGTCATCGGCGCGGCAATCCACAGGATCGCAAGCTCGCCAACATCCGCGCCCAAGGTCTGGAAAATGCGGCTGACATTGCCGTTTTGCAGCTCAAACCCGATCTGGATGCCCAGAAAGCCAAAGCTCATGTTCCATATCTGCGCCGGATTGAGCGCAGGCTTGTGGCCGGCTTGCGTCATCGTCAAATCATCCCTCTCCCCCGCGCCTTGCCCTATGCGGGGTGACGCGGCACCGTGCCAACTGTATTGTCACGAGTCTTGCGCCCGATGATCTTTACAGCTTGCAGCAGCGCAATCTGGACAGCTTGCAAAAATTTGCAAGAAACTTTCCAAATTTGGCCGGATAATTCTCCATTCCGGGAGCATTATCGTCACAAAGTAATAGAATTTCGGTAGCTTGTAGAGGTCGCCGCAGCCGTGAACAGCGCCTCACAAAGATTTGCAAAACTTTCCCCAAAGTGTCAGAAACGGCGGTGGAGGGAGTTTGGGACATGATGCGAATGGTTGCAGGTATCATTGCCGCGCTATGGGCAAGCACGGCTGTGGCAGGGGCCCCGGTCATGGCCGATGCGCTTTCGACCACGCGCTTGACCGACCGCTTACCAGACGACGAAATCATTTATTTCGTTCTGCCTGACCGGTTCGAAAACGGCGATACCGCCAATGACCGTGGGCGGATCACCGGCACTCGGCTTGAACACGGGTTTGATCCGACGAACAAGGGCTTCTATCACGGCGGCGATCTCAAGGGTCTGATCGCGCGGCTTGACTACATCCAGAGCCTCGGCGCGACCGCGATCTGGCTGGGGCCGGTGTTCAAAAACAAGCCGGTGCAAGGTCCGCGGGGACGCGAAAGTTCAGGCTATCACGGCTACTGGATCACCGATTTCCTCGACGTCGATCCGCATTTCGGCACACGTGCGGAGTTCAAGGCACTGGTCGATGCCGCCCACGCGCGCGGGATGAAGGTGTATATGGACATCATCACCAACCATACCGCCGACGTAATCAAATATGCCGAATGCTCGGGCTCCAATGCGCCCAAGGAATATCGCGATAACGCTGTCTGCCCCTATCGCAGCGAGGGCGAATATCCCTTTACCACGCGGGGCAAGGCGGACGGCGTGCTGATCAATCAGGGCTTTCTTGGCACCGATCCGAGGCATCTGACCGGGGGAAACTTCGCCAAACTGACAGATCCGGACTGGGCCTACACCACCTATGTGCTCGACGCCGAAAAGACGATCAAGAACCCGGCCTGGCTCAATGATCCGATCTATTACAACAATCGCGGCGACAGCCTGTGGGAGGGGGAAAGTCGGACTACGGGAGACTTTGCCGGTCTGGATGACGTGATGACCACCAATCCGCGCGTCGTCCAAGGCTTTATCGAGATCTACAACCAGTGGATCACCGACTTCAAAATCGATGGTTTCAGGATCGACACCGCCAAGCATGTGAACCCGGAATTCTGGCAGCAGTTCGCGCCTACCATCCTCGAACACGCAAAAGCGCAAGGCATCCCCAATTTCCACATGTTCGGAGAGGCTTACGAGATTGATCCGGCGCAACTCGCCAAGTTCACAACCTATTCCAAGCTACCAGCGGTACTCGATTTTGCGTTCCAGAGCCGGGTGCGCGACGTGGTGGCAGGTGGCAAATCGGCGACCACGCTCAGCTATCTGTTCGAAACCGACGTGGTGTACGCCAATGGCTTTGAAACCGCGCGGCAACTGCCGACATTCCTCGGCAATCACGATATGGGCCGCTTTGCGATGTTCGTGAAACAGGCCAATCCCGGCATTTCGGACGCCGAACTGGTCAATCGCATAAAGCTGGGTCATGCGCTGCTGATGTTTGCGCGCGGGGTGCCGACGATTTATTATGGCGATGAGCAGGGCTTTGTCTCGGATGGGGGCGATCAGGATTCGCGTGAGACGATGTTCCCCTCGGTTACCGCAGCCTATACCGACAATGATCTTGCAGGCACGCAGGCCAGCGTGGCTGAAAGCAATTTTGATCGCAGCCACCCGATCTACCGTGCGATCGCAGCGATGGCGGCCATTCGCACCGCGCAGCCTGCATTGCGGCGCGGGCAGCAGTTGACCCGCCATGCCGATTATGACGGCGTCGCGCTGGTGATCTCGCGGTTTGATCCCGATGATCACGGCGAGGTGGTAATCGCCTTCAATGCCGGCACTGCGCCGCGTACCATTGCTTTTCCGGTCGATGGCCGGGCGCGCAGTTGGCAGTCGCTTTCCGGCGTGTGTGCCGCTAACAGCACGGCCGTTGGGGCGTACAGCCTGACCATCCCTGCCACTGGATATGTCGTCTGCAAGGCGGAGTTTTGAAGCACGTGAGTACCTCGCCTGTCATGACCGCGCCCGCCAGAGATATAATCATCGCCCAGCCGTGGTGGCGCGGCGCGGTGATTTATCAGATTTATCCGCGCAGTTTCCGCGATACCAATGCTGACGGGATCGGCGATCTGGAGGGCATTGCACAGGGGCTGGATTACATCGCCGACCTGGGGGTGGACGGTATCTGGATATCGCCGTTCTTCACCTCGCCGATGCACGATTACGGCTATGACGTGGCCGATTATTGCGGGATCGACCCCAGCTTTGGCACCTTCGCCGATTTTGACCGGATTATCGAAAAAGCCCACGCGCTGGGCCTCAAAGTGATTATTGATCAGGTCTATTCGCACACCTCGGACGAACATCCGTGGTTTGCGGAAAGTCGGCAGGATCGCGCCAACCCCAAGGCCGACTGGTATGTCTGGGCCGATCCCCGGCCCGATGGGTCGCCGCCGTCAAACTGGCAATCGGTGTTCGGCGGATCAGCGTGGCAGTGGGATGGCCCGCGCAAACAATATTACCTGCACAATTTCCTTACCAGTCAGCCCGATCTCAACGTCCACAATCGCAGCGTGCAGGATGCGCTGCTCGACGTGGCGCGGTTCTGGCTGGCGCGCGGGGTTGATGGGTTCCGCTTGGATGCGCTCAACTTTTCGATGCACGATCTCGAATTGCGCGACAATCCGCCGTCGGGCTTGGCGTGGGACCAGGTGACGCGGCCGTTCGATATGCAGGTGAAACGGTACAATCAATCGCACCCCGATATCACCGGGTTCCTTGAACGGATCAGGCAGACGATTGATGAATTTCCCCAGCGTTTCACGGTCGCCGAAGTCGGCGGGCCGGAGCCATTGGCCGAAATGAAGGCCTTTACCCAAGGAGGCAAACGGCTGGATTCCGCTTACAATTTCGATTTCCTCTATGCCCCGCACCTCACCGCGCCGCTGGTGCGCGCGTCGCTATCACAGTGGAGCGGGGACGACGGCGAGGGCTGGCCTTCATGGGCGTTTTCCAATCACGATGCGCCGCGTGCGGTCAGCCGCTGGACGCGCGACGGCGATCAGGCGCGTGCCGCGCGGCTCGGCCTGCTGCTGCTGCTGGCCCTGCGCGGCAATCCGATCATCTATCAGGGCGAGGAACTGGGCCTGCCGCAGGGTGTGGTCGAATTTGAAAACCTGCGCGATCCCGAAGCCATCGCCAATTGGCCGCACACTCTGGGCCGCGACGGGGCGCGCACGCCGATGCCGTGGCACGCCCATGCCCCGCAGGCGGGCTTTTCCAGCGCCAACCGCACTTGGCTCGCGCTAGACCCCGCCCACGCGGGCCTTGCCGCCGACAGACAGGCGGCAGACCCTGCCTCGACCCTTGCTTACGCGCGCCAGATCCTTCGATTGCGGCGAGAATTTCCCGCTTTGGTCGGCGGAGATATCACCTTGATTGATGCGCCGGATGATATCGTCGCCTTCCTGCGAACCTGCGGTGACGAAACCGTATTGTGCGCATTCAACCTCGGCGATACGGCGTGCCACTGGAGCCCGCCTGTTGGCTGGGAGACAGCAGCGCTGCTGGCGACCGAAACCACGGTTGGGACGGGCACCGCCCTGCCCCGCTTGCTTGGGCATGGCGCAGGATATTGGGCAGTGCGAAAAAGGACTTAGGGGACCATGGCTGAAGACCCCTCCCCCGCCAAACGCAGCGCCACGCTGGAAGATATCGCGCGCGACGCCGGCGTTTCGATTTCGACTGTCAGCCGGGCGCTCAATGACAGTTCATCGGTCAAGCGGCGGACGAAACAGCAGATCTGGCAGATCGCCCGCGCGCATGATTACGAATTTCGCGCCAGTATGCCGAGCGGGCCAATCGGCGCAGATGCGACCATCGCGGTGGTAGTGCCCGCCCCGCAGGCACGGACCAGCAGGGTGGCCGACCCGTTCTTCCTCGAACTGCTCGCCGGGATTGCCGAGGCGGCGCGTGAACGCAATGCCGATCTGCTGTTCAGCCACCTCAGCCCGCGCGCTGGCGAAGACCTTGATTACGCCATGACCACCAGCCGCGCGACCGGGGTGGTGTTTATCGGGCAAAGCTCGCTCCACCACGAATTTAACGCGTTGGCGGCGCGCGATAATCGGTTCGTGGTGTGGGGGGCAGAATTTCCCGACGCGCAGTATTGCGCCATCGGATCGGACAATGTCGCAGGCGGCAGGCGGGCGACCGCGCACCTGGCCCGGCTGGGCCGCAAGCGTATCCTGTTCCTTGGCGATACCGAGGCACCTGAGGCCGAACAGCGCCATCGCGGTTATAAGCAGGCGCTGGAACGCGCCGGTCTGCCGCTTGACGACACGCTGACCCTGCCCGCCCAATTCGAGGTGCATTCCGCCGAAGCCGCGATCCGCAGCGCGCTGGCAGGCGGATTGCAGTTTGATGCCGTGTTCGCCGCAAGCGACCTCATCGCCATTGGCGCAATCCGGGCGCTGACCCGCTCCGGTATGCGGGTGCCCGATGATGTATCGGTGGTGGGATACGACAATATCCCGGCGGCCCGGCTTGTCACTCCGCAGCTGACCACCATCGATCAAGACGCCAATCTGGCTGGGCGAATGCTGGTGTCGAAGCTGATCGACAGAGGCGATGGCCCAGCGATTTCGCAGCGGCTGGAAACCAGTCTGCTGATCCGTGAGAGTTGCGGCGGATAAGATGGCTGAGCCCGCCCCACTGAGACGTATCGTCATTGTCGGCGGTGGCAGCGCGGGATGGATGACCGCGGCGGCTCTTTCAGACGCGGTGGGGCGCGATTGCCGCATCACCCTGATCGAATCCGAGGCCATCGGCACGGTCGGCGTGGGCGAGGCGACCA
>JBBRFG010000040.1:0-19675 GCA_038224685.1 Sphingomonadales bacterium | reverse complement strand
TGGCGAACAGCGCGACATCCTCGCCGCCGTGAGTCTCTGCCCCCAGCGGCACCAGCGCCTGCTGACGCGCGGCAATGCCCGTTTGCGGGATCGGGCGCGGATGTTCGCCGTCCCCGTCATCATCGGCATGGACAGCGCCCGGCCCGTTGGCATAGTTCAGCGTCGCATAGGGCTTGCCGTCCAGCGCCAGCGCCGGGCTGCCATCGCCGGCATCTTCGCCGCGCCCCAGCGGCGGCACCACCAGCCCAAGGATATCGTTGCCGCGCTTCGGATAGCCGGCGATGCTCAGCACGTGGCTGTGATCGGCGGTGACCATGATCAGGGTTGTCGCCGGATCGGTGTGATCGACCGCCCATTGCACCGCCCGCGCGAATTCGACCGTTTCTTCCAGCGCATAGCCAGCTTGGCCCGCGTGGTGCGCATGATCGATCCGCCCGCCTTCGACCATCAGGTAAAACCCGTTGGGATCGGCCTGCAACCGCGCGATGGCCTGCGCGGTCATGTCGGTCAGCGTGGGTTCGGGCGAATCGGGTTTGCGATCCGCCATGAAGGTCAGGTGGCTGGGGTTGAACAGCCCGAGCACGGGCTTATCCATCGGCGCAGCGGTCAGGCTGGCCGTGTCGGTGACGACCACGCCGCCGTTTTTCGCGGCCCATGCGCCGGGCAGATCGGCTGCCGCATCGCTGCGCCGCCCGCCTGCGGTCTTGCCATAGAACATCGTCGTCCCGCCGCCCAACGCCACGTCAAACGCCGCTTGCGACAATTGCAGCGCGATATCCTTGCAGCCCTGCCCCTGCTGATCGGCGGGAATATTGCTATCAGCTTCCCAATCGCGGTCGGCGCTGCGCGAATAAACGCTGGCCGGGGTGGCGTGGGTTAGCCGGGTGGTGGTGACGATGCCCAGCGCCAGCCCGCGCCGCTTCACCTCTTCCCCCAGCAACGGCAGCGGGTGCGCCAATGCGTCAGCGCAGACCCCCTTTTGCGCATCTGGCCCGATGCCCAGCACCCCGATGCGGGTCTTGGTGCCCGAATGCATTGCAGTGGCCGTACCCGCGCTGTCAGGCACCTGCGAATCGGTGTTGTAAGTCTTGACCAGCGCGACGTTATCGAACTTTTCAAAGCTCAGGCTGTTTTCCTCGCCCGTCTCCCCGCGCTTTTGCCCGTCGTAAATGCGCGCGGCGGTGATGGTGGAAATGCCCATGCCATCGCCGATGAACAGGATCACGTTCTTGGCCTTTGGTTCGGCGGGCGGCTTGGCAGGGGCGGGCGCATCCTTGGCCGCCGCAGGGGCAACCCACAGGACGGGGGCGGCGCTGAGGAGCAGGGCGGCGAGGATGGTGCGGGTCATGGATCGGGTCTCCGGCAAGGTTGCCCCGCCCTATCGCGCACCTTCGCGTCAATAAAGTGAAAGCTGGAAGTTTGAGGGGAGTACCCCTAAGTCCGCGCGCATGATCTCTGTTGCCACCTGGAACATCAATTCGGCCCGCTTGCGCATCGGGCTGATCGAAAAGCTGCTGACCAAAGCCGCGCCCGACGTCTTGTGCCTGCAAGAAATCAAGTGCGAGAGCCACCTATTTCCCGCCGAGGCTTTGGCCGCGCTGGGATACGTCCATCAGGCGGTGAGCGGGCAGAAAGGCTATCACGGCGTCGCCACGGTCAGCCGCATCCCAATCCGCGAAGCCACCCGCCACGACTGGCAAGCCAATGGCGAAGCGCGCCACATCGGGGTGGAAGTGCTGGGCAAGGATGTCTGGATCGAGAACGTCTATGTCCCGGCAGGCGGCGATGTCGCCGACCGCGCAGTGAACCCCAAATTTGGCCAGAAACTCGATTTTCTGGGCCGGATGACCGGCTGGGCCGATACGCTGGACCGCCCGACGCTGATCGTTGGCGATTTCAATATCGCTCCGCTGGAAAGCGACGTTTGGAGCCACAAGCAACTGCTCAAGGTCGTGAGCCACACACCGGTCGAGGTGGAAACGCTGGCCCGATTTCGCGATGCCCACGGCTGGACCGATATCGGGCGCGAGCATGTGCCGCACCCGGCGCGCTATTATAGCTGGTGGAGCTATCGCAATCCAAGCTGGCAGGACAATGACAAGGGGCGGCGGCTTGACCATATGTGGGCTTCGCCCAGCCTCGCCAAGCAGGCGACCGCGCACCGCGTGATCGAAGACGCGCGCGGATGGACGCAGCCATCCGATCACGTGCCATTGATCACCGAGTTCGATCTCTGAGCCCCGAGCCTCACAGCGTGCCCTCCCCCGAACGCCGAGCGGCTCAGGCGGTGGACGCGCTGCGACACGGTTGGCCGCTGGCTTTCGAGGGCGGACCTACCCTGCTGCCGGTCGAAACCGCGATTGCCAGCGGGGCGAGCGCGCCCCGGATGCTGATATCCGCCGCGCGTGCGGTCACCCTGAAACTCGCCAACCAGCGCGATGCCGCTCACGACAAGGGACAACCCCACGCCCCGGTGCTGATTGCAGGCGGCGAACCGTTCACCTTGCGCGCTGCGCTGCCGATTGCCGATCCGGCGCTCGATCTGCGCCACCCGCTCAAAGGCCCGTTCAAGGCGCTGGCGCTGACATGGGAGGACGCCGCGCGCGCCGCGTTGGAACTGGCGCGGATTGCCGGGATCCTGCCCGCGTTTCTGGTCGACCCCGAAGGGGCGGGAGAGACGGTGCCCATCGCGCCATCAGATCTCGCCACCTATTCCGCAGCCGGTGCGCTCAAGATCGTGACTCGCGCCCGCCTGCCCATCTCCGCCTGCGAGGATGCTGAAATCGTCGCGTTCCGGTCCGCCGCTGACCTGCGCGAGCACGTCGCGCTGATTATCGGCAAGCAATCGGGGGACCGCCAGCCGCTGGTGCGGCTCCATTCGGAATGCCTGACCGGCGATATCCTCGGCAGCCTCAAATGCGATTGCGGGCCGCAATTGGATAGCGCGCTGCACGCGATGGCGCACGAAGCGCGCGACTCGGGCGGATGGGGCGCGCTATTGTATATGCGGCAGGAAGGACGCGGGATCGGGTTGATCAACAAACTGCGCGCCTACCGCTTGCAGGATCAGGGGTTCGACACGGTTGAGGCCAACCAGCGATTGGGCCTCCCCGATGAAGCGCGCGATTTCCCGGTGGCGGCACGGATGCTGGAACTGCTGGGCGCGCGGACAATCCGCCTGCTGACCAACAACCCGGCCAAGGTCACTGCGCTGGAAGCCGCCGGGATCACGGTAAGCGAGCGGGTGCCGCATCAACTACCCGAAAACCCGCACAACGCCCGCTATCTGGCCACCAAGCGGGACAGATCGGGGCATTTGTTGATCTAGCGCTGCCCTAACGCTGCCCTAACGCTGTTCGTACGGCGTTAGCCCGGCTGCCAGCTTGTTGCCCTGCATCACGATCCGCGAGGCGGTCCAGTCGGCCAGGAATACGCTGCCGCGTTGCAGGCCGGGGACAAAGCGGGCTTGGTTGTTCGTCACTTCCAGCCCGTCGGAGGAATGCAGCAGGTCTTCTGCGCCTAGCGCGATGAAGGCTGAGTAATTCTCCTTGTCGCGCCCTTGGACGAACCAGTTGTCGGCAATCCGCCCAATGCTGCCTGCGGGCAGATCAATCATGTAATTGGTGGCGCGCCCGGCGGCGTCATCAAAACTGTTGTTTTCGATAATCGCTTCGGCGGAGCGGGCCTTGACGTAATGGCCCCCCATGCCGCGTTCAAACCGGCTTTCGCGCACGGTCAGCGACCCATAATTGCCGATATACAGCGAATGCGCGCAGCCCGCCGAATTTTCGCACGTACCAAGCCCGCTGAATGTTGACCGGGTGATATAGATGCGGCTGCCCGGATCATCCGCGCTCAAAATCCCCTGCTCGCTATCCTGGAACCGGGAATGGGCGACGTTGAGCGCACCCTTTTCCAGCCGGATGCCTGCGCCGTTGCCATCGGGCACCTTCATGTTGCTGAAGGTGATCCCGCGCACCTCCGCGCCAATGCCGCGCAGCACGAAGGCCGCCTTGCCCTCGCACGCGCGCGCCATGAAGGTGACACTCCCGGGTTCATCGGCGAGATAGGTCACCACGCCGCGTTCCTGCACCGCGCATTGGCGGTAAGTGCCCGGCGCAATGCGGATCGTGCCGCGGCCGTCGCCAATCGCATTGACCGCTTCTTGCAGGGTGGCGAAGGTTTCCCCGCTTTCGACCACCGTGAATGCACCGGGCACCGGCTGAGCGTTCACCGCGACCCCCGGCAACGCAAGCGCGGCAAAAGCGCCCAGCGCGGTAAGCAGGGCGAGCGCGCTGATGCGGCTGGGCGAGCGAGACAAGGTGCGGGTCATGGACATGGCCATATCACGCGCTAAAGCTGCTGCCACCCACTGAGCATGGGGGTGTGCCTATTTGGCACTTGGCGTTGGCCGTTTGACACGGCTAAACCCCCGTCAGATGCATTGATGCAACCCCAAGGAGAGATCTCGAAATGCGTAAAATTGCCCCGATTGCTGTATTGGCCGGAACCGCGCTGCTGCTGGCCGCCTGCGGTAGCGCCGACGATGCTTCGACCGAAGCCAGCGCCGACACCGTTGAAATGCCCGCTGACGCCGCGCTGGAACCGATTGCCGCAGAACCGGTCGCAGACCCCACTGCCGCTGCAACCGATGCGCCCGTCACCGAAACCGCAGCCGAGGCCGAAGCGGGCGCCGAAGAGGCCGCCGACGCGGCTGCTAAGGTGGCAGGCGAAGCGGCTGCGGCTGCCAAACCGCCAGGCGAATAGGCGCGCCAGCGGTGCGCCTGCTGATCGCGGCCAGTCTAGGGTTGATCCTTTCCGCGTGCGGGGAGGAACCCGCGCCCGCGCCGGACGCAATCAGCGCGGGCGAGGCCAAGGCGCTTGATGCGGCGGCGTCGATGCTCGATCAGCGCCGCCTGCCGCCCGACGCCATACCCCCTGAGGCCGCCCCGCCTGAGACCGCCCCGCCAGAGGCCACACCTGCCAAAATTACCGGCGACACCGCAGCGCCAAGCGGCAAGTAACCCCCTGTCACCCTGAACGACCCTGCGCCGCTCGCGACCGCGCCAGCGCGCTTCCGCCCAAGGACGATAACCGCCATGAATGCCCCCGCCGCCATCTCACCCCCGCGCAATCACGGCATGGACGAGGACGTGTTCGACCAGTTTGCCCAGCAGCTCACCCGCTATGTCCGTGAACGGCTGATCCCGGCAGAACCCGATGTGATCGCCAACGACCGCGTGCCTGACGATATCCTTAATGAAATGCGGCAGATGGGTCTGTTCGGCATTTCGGTGCCGGAGGCTTATGGCGGCGCGGGCCTGAATATGACGCAATATGCGCGCGTGGTGAACATCATGAGTTATGCTGCGCCGGCATTCCGGTCGATCTTCTCGATCAATGTCGGGATGTTCGCCAGCGCGCTCAAAAACGGCGCGACCGAAGCCCAGCGGGCCGAGTGGTTGCCGCATCTGGTCGCAGGACAAATCGCGTGTTTCGGCCTGACGGAACCGGGTTCCGGCAGCGATAGCGCCGCGATGCAGACCACCGCCACGCCCGATCCGGCTGGCAATGGCTGGATTTTGAACGGTACCAAACGCTACATCACCAACGCCCCCCACGCCGATATTGGGTTGATCATGGCGCGCACCAACAAAGAAGCCCTGCCCAAAAACGCGCATGTTTCTGCGTTTATCGTGCCGATGACCACGCCGGGTATCTCGCTCGGCAGCCCGGACAAAAAGATGGGACAGGCAGGAAGCCACATCTGCGACATCATGCTGGATGATGTGCGCGTGCCCGGCAACGCCCTGCTCGGCGAGGAAACTGGCAAGGGTTTTGTGTTCGCGATGAAGAGCCTTGATAATGGCCGCATTTCGGTTGGCGCGGCGGCAACCGGCTATGCCCGCCGCGCGCTCGATTCAGCGCTGCATTACGCCAATGAACGCAAGGCATTTGGCGAACCGATTGCCAATTTCCAGCTCATCCAGGCGATGCTGGCCGACAGCGAGATCGAAATCTATGCCGCCGAGGCGATGATGGCGGATGTCACCGCGCGCGCCGATGCGGGCGAAAACATCCTCGTCAAAGCCGCCGCGTTCAAGGTGTTCGCCAGCGAGATGTGCGGCCGGGTGGTTGACCGCGTGGTGCAAATTTACGGCGGCGCGGGCTACCTTGCCGAATATGACGCCGAACGGTTTTTCCGCGATGCACGCATTTACCGCATTTACGAAGGCACCACCCAAATCCTGCAACTCCAGATTGCCAAGCATATGCTGCGCGAATGGAGGGATTCTTGATTGTCCGCAGCCGATCCGGGCTGCGCAATCCCCGCTTATGCGATCTGAAGATCGCGTCGCAGCGGGCGGGCAGTCGCCCTTGCGGCTCGCAAGCGAGCCGTTCGATGCGGCAATCAAGATAGGTTTCTGGTCAGATGTACAACCTCCTCAGCGACCTTGCGATCATTGAAGTCTCCAGCTTCGTCGCCTCCCCCACCGCCGGGCTGTATTGCGCGCAGATGGGGGCAGAGGTGATCCGCGTGGATCACAAGGTGGGCGGGCTTGATTACAACCGCTATATGCTGACCCGCGAAGGGCGCTCGCTCAGCTGGGAAAACTTGAACCGCGCCAAGAAATCGGTGGCGCTCGATTTGCAATCGGGCGCGGGGCGCGAATTGTGCGTGGAACTCGCCGCCAAAACCGGCCAGCTGATCACCAACCTGCCCGAAGCCAGCTTCCTTGGCCATGCGGCAATGGCGGCCAAGCGGGCTGACATGGTGAGCCTGCGCATCATGGGCTGGCACGATGGGCGCCAAGCGATGGATTTCACCGTCAATGCCGCCGCTGGCTATCCGCTGATGACCGGGCCACAGGAGTGGGACGCAGCGGATGCCCCGCCGGTCAATCAGGTGTTTCCCGCGTGGGATTTCATCACCGGAGCATACTGCGCGTTCGCGCTGCTCGCCGCGCTGCGCCACCGTGATCGCACCGGCGCAGGCAACGAAGTGCGTGTGCCGCTGGGCGATGTTGCGATTGGCACGATGGCCAATGCCGGGTTGCTGGCCGAGGTGCGCTATCGCGGGTCAGACCGGCCACGGCTGGGCAACGCGATCTGGGGCGCATTCGGGCGTGATTTCCGCAGCGCAGACGGCGCGCGCTTCATGGTCGCGGCATTGACCCCCAAACAGTGGAGCGGGTTGGTCAAAGCGTTCGGGATCGAAGCAGGAATCGCCGCGCTCGAAGCCGAACTCGGCGTGCGGTTTGCTGACGGCGACACCCCCCGGTTCGTCCACCGCGAGCGGTTGTTTGCGCTGTTCCAGCAGGCAGCGGACGGGCTGGATTACGCCGCGCTCGAGACGCGCATGGCGGCAGAGGGCTGCACGTTCGAGCGCTATCGCACCGCTTATGAAGCGGCGCATGATAGCCAATTGGTGGCAGACAACCCGCTGTTCGGCCCGTCGCCCGCTAACCCTTCGGGCTTTGACTATCCTGCCACCCGCAGCTTTGCCAACCTGCCGGGGCGCGAGATGGGCGATCCTGCGCCTGCGCCGTTCCTCGGGCAGCATACCGAAGAAGTGCTGACCGAGCGGCTGGGGTTGTCCTCGGGCGAAATTGGCCGGTTGGTGGATGCGGGGACGGTGGCTCTATCGGATCAACACAGATAACCCGCACCCGTTCGTGCTGAGCTTGTCGCAGCACTGCTTTTTCTTTGAGCTCGTGTTACAAGGTGAAGGACAGCCTTTCGACAAGCTCAGGGCGAACGGAGTTGAGAATTATGACCAGACGTGCCGCCATCTGCACCCCGCTGCGCACGCCCGTGGGCAAGTTCCTTGGCGGGCTCGCCAGCCTTAACGCCGGACAATTGGGCGCTGTCATCCTCAAGGCGTTGATGGAGCGATCCGGGATTGATCCCGCGCGGGTTGACGACGTGGTGTTTTCGCAAGGCTACGGTAACGGCGAAGCGCCAGCGATTGGCCACTGGGCGTGGCTGGCGGCGGGCCTGTCGATGGAAGTGCCCGGGTTTCAACTGGATCGCCGCTGCGGATCGGGCGTGCAGGCGGTGGCCACGGCGGCGATGATGATCGAAACCGGGATGGCTGATGTGGTCGTCGCAGGCGGAGTGGAATCGATGTCGAACGTCGAACATTACACACTGGCGGTGCGCGGCGGGGTGCGGATGGGCGACATGGTGCTGCACGACCGCCTGAGCCGCGGGCGGGTGATGAGCCAGCCGGTCGAACGCTTTGGCGTAATCTCAGGGATGATCGAAACAGCCGAAAACCTTGCCAAGGATTACGGCATTTCGCGCGAGGCAGCCGATGCGTTTGCCGTGCGCAGCCACCAGAACGCGGCGCAGGCATGGGCGGATGGCAAGTTTGCTGAAGCGCTTGTCCCGGTCACGATCCCGCAGCGCAAAGGCGATCCGGTGATCTTCGACCATGACGAGGGATACCGCACCGACGCTACGCTGGAATCGCTCGGCAAACTCGCACCGATTGACGCAAAGCGCGATCCGTCCGCCATCGTCACCGCTGGCAATGCCAGCCAGCAGAACGACGCCGCGTCGGCGTGTCTGGTGGTCGCCGAAGACAAGCTGGAAGAACTGGGCCTTACCCCGATGCTGTGGTTTGGCGGCTGGGCGGCGGCGGGGTGCGATCCTTCGCGCATGGGGATCGGCCCGGTCCCGGCGGTGGAGCGCCTGTTTGCGCGGCGCGGCTATAGCTGGGATGACATCGGGCTGGTCGAGCTGAACGAAGCCTTCGCCCCGCAGGTGCTCGCCGTGCTGAAAGGCTGGGGCTGGTCGAACGACGATACTCGGCTGGGTATCCTCAACGTCAACGGATCGGGCATTTCGCTGGGCCACCCCATCGGCGCGACCGGCGGGCGCATTCTGGCGGACATGGCGTATGAAATGCACCGGCGCGGGGTGCGTTACGGGCTGGAGACAATGTGCATCGGCGGCGGGCAGGGGATCGCTGCGGTGTTTGAGCGCGCCCAATGAGTTACGACGCATGGATCGGGCGCGAGCTGCGCGTCAAGGATCGGCTTGCCGATGGGCTGGCCGCGCGCTGGCTGGCGACGTTCGATCTGCCCCGCCCGCATCCACCGATCATGCCGCAGGGCATCCACTTTGCGCTGTGCACCCCCGATGCGCCCACCGCGATGCTGGGCGAAGATGGCCACCCGGCGCGCGATGACAGCCCCGGCAGCTTCCTTCCGCCGTTCGCGATGCCGCGCCGGATGTGGGCCTCATCCACAATCGCGTTTCATGCGCCGATTGCGATTGGTGCGGTGATTGCGCAGACCAGCCGGATCGTATCGGTCAGCGAAAAGCAAGGCAGCTCTGGCCCGCTCGCGTTCGTCAATGTTTCACGTGAAACATTCACCAATGGCACGATCGCGGTGCGCGAAACGCAGACATTGGTGTACCTGGACGAGGCTAGCGGGGGTCAAGCGCGGCCTAACCCGGCCCTAAACCCGGCGAAATTTGATCCTGCCGGGTGGGACGCGCACCAGATCATCACCCCCTCGCCTGCGCTGCTGTTTCGGTATTCCGCGCTGACGTTCAACACCCACCGCATTCATTATGACGCGCCCTATGCGCAGCAGGTTGAGCGGTATCGCGGGCTGGTGGTTCACGGGCCGCTGATCGCCAGCCTGCTGCTGCAACTGGCCGCCGCTGAGCTGGGCGCAAACCGGCTGCGGACATTCCAGTTTCGCGGGCTTTCACCTGCCATCGCGGGCGAGCCGCTGCATCTGGTGCTGCGAAAGAATGCTGACGGGTACGAGCTCGCCGCCTTCGCCGATGATGGGCGGCAGGTGACGGCGGCGAGCGCGGCGCTTTAGCTCGCCTCAAAATCCGCGATTGGCTGCAACACGCCGTAACTCTCACTCACCGGCTTGCGCCCCAGATCGGGGAACTTAATCGCGTCGGGCGCCGCATGCGTATCCGGCACGCGGGACAGCAGATCGCGGATCAGCGTCAACCGCCCGCGCCGTTGGTCGTTGAAATCCACCAGCGTCCACGGCGCATGATCGGTGTGGGTCGCGGCCAGCATCGCTTCGCGCGCGGCGGTGTAATCATCATATTTCGTGCGCGCCGCCAGATCGATGGGGGAGAGTTTCCAGCGCTTCAACGGATCGTCGAGCCGTTCGCGCAGCCGCGCCTCCTGCTCGCTTTGATCCGCCGCGAGCCAGTATTTGAACAGCAAGATGCCATCATCCACCAGCAGCTTTTCAAACGCTGGCACCGCCGCCAGAAACGCCGCAACCTGCGCGTCATCGGCATAACCCATCACCCGCTCCACGCCTGCGCGATTGTACCAACTGCGGTCAAACAGCACGATCTCACCCGCGCCGGGCAGGTGGGCGATATAGCGTTGGAAATACCACTGGGTCAGTTCCGCCTCGCTCGGTTTTGACAGCGCGACGGTGCGGCATTGGCGCGGGTTCAGGCTATCGCGCACTGCGCCAATCGCTCCGCCCTTGCCCGCAGTGTCGCGCCCTTCGAACAGCACGACGACCCGTGCGCCGGTCGCCTTGACCCAGCGCGCCATGCTGACCAGTTCCAGCGTCAACGGTTCGCGCGCCGCGTCGTATATCTTGCGTTTCATGCCCATTCCCGTGGCTCCCGTTATTTGGCCAATTTGTTCTTGCGTGCGTGCGGTGGTAGTATCATCTGTAACAATATGGCCACGCAAACTGACCTCACCCCCGATTATACCATGCTGCCCGAAATGGCAGGCGATGTCTTCACTGCGCCGCTTGCCCGGCCTGCGCATCTGGGGGCCGATTGGCTGGAGCCTGGGCAAACCCGCTACACAGCTGCGGAGCACGCGGTGTGGGACGATCTGTTCGCGCGCCAGATGCAGGTATTGCCCGGCCGGGCGTGCAGCGCATTTATGGGCGGGCTCGAAAAGCTCGATCTGGCGCGCGGCGGCATCCCCGAATTTGGCGCATTGTCCGAAGAACTCGGCGCGCTGACGGGGTGGAGCGTGGTGCCAGTGCCGATGCTGATCCCCGATCACGTGTTCTTCTGGCACCTTGCGAACCGCCGCTTTCCGGCGGGCAATTTTATCCGCACGCGCGAGGTGTTGGAATATATCCAGGAACCCGACGTGTTCCACGATGTATTCGGCCATGTGCCGATGCTGACCGATCCGGTCTATGCCGATTACATGCAGGAATATGGCCGCGCCGGGTGGAAAGCGATGCGTTATAACCGATTGAAAGCGTTGGGCGCGCTGTATTGGTACACGGTCGAATTCGGGCTGATCGAAGAAGCGGGCGAAGTGCGGGCTTACGGCGCGGGCATCCTGTCAGGGCCGACCGAGGCGCGCTTTGCAGTCGAGGCGCAAAGCCCCAACCGCATCATGCTCAATGTCGACCGGGTAATGCGCACCGATTACGTGATCAGCGATCTGCAACCGACCTATTTCGTGATTGAAAGCTTTGCCGATCTGTATCGCCAGACGGTGGAGCGCGATTTTGACCGCTTGTATCGCAGCCTGCCCGCCAGCTTCACCTATGCCAATTCAGCGGTGATCGATGTCGATAATGTGATCCACCGGGGCAGCCAGGAATACCACCTGCGCGGCGGGCGTGGCAGCGGGGCGGATCCGGTTTAGAGCGCTGTCCGACCATTCTGGATCACCCTGATTGGTCGGAAAGCGCTTTAGGCAAAAGAAAAGCGGCCCGGAATTCGCTCCGGGCCGCCAAATCTTTTCAACGCGATCAAGCGCGGCGTGCAGCCAGGCTTACTCCGCGACTTCATCCATAACTTCGCCCTGCTTTTCCATCGCATCAGCCTTGTTCTCGGCTTCGGCTGTCATCGCGTCTTCCTGACTATCAGTGATCATGTCCGCGTCTTCCATTGCGTCAGCCTTGTCGCTCACATCTTCAGCCATTGCTTCGCCTTTGTCTTCCATGGCGTTTTCGTTCGGGCCTTCGCAAGCTGCAACCGAGAGGCCCAATGCTGCGACCAATACGGTGGCGGTCTGTTTGATAGTGAATTTCATGTTGCTCTCCAAAACCCAAGGCGGCGCAATATGAGCCGACCATCAGAACGATAACCGAGTTATTACGCTAATGTTCCAATCCGCAGCGGTTTAGGCAGCTGCCAAGCGCTTCGCTATAAGATGATACAGCAGCAGTGCGACTATGGTGATCGCCAAGGCGGCACCAAGGCCGAGCAACGACAGCCCGCCCAGCATGATCCCGTCATTGGCAAACCAGCCAGCGACCAATGCCGCGATCAGTCCGAATGCGATCTGCCGGAAAATCGCGCCCGGAGCTTCGACATGCGCGAGGATTGAGCCCAGCCAGCCCAAAGTTGCCCCCAACACGATCAGCACCAGCAACGCCATTTTGAAATTGGTCTCCGTGACCGCTAGCATTTGCGGTCTGCTGTAAGAACCGGCCGCGCTAAGGGTGGTTCCGACAATTGCGAATTTATCGCAGCGTCAGCCAGACAATCGCTGCGCCGCCGATCACGATCCGGTAATAGGCGAACGGCGCAAAACCAAATCGGCTGACATAGGTGACAAACGCACGGATCACGATCAGCGCGGTCACGAATGCTGCGATGAAGCCCAGCGCAATCTCGCCCCAGCCAATCGATCCACCGCCTGCCAGCAGCTTTTCCGGCTCGGATGCGATCTTGACCGTTGCGGCCCCCAGCATTGTCGGCACGGCGAGGAAAAAGGTGAACTCCGCCGCTGTCTTGCGACCCACACCCATCGCCAAAGCGCCTAGGATGGTTGCGCCCGAACGGCTGGTGCCGGGGATCATCGCAAGGCATTGGATAAATCCAATTGCGATCGCCTTGCCAATCGGCACATCAGCCACACCGCTATCCTCGCCGGGGCGAACGGTTTTCTCCAGCCCCAACATCGCAATGCCGCCAACCAGCAGCGCCCAAGCCACCACCAGCGGGCTTTCCAGCATAACGTCAATCTGATCTTTTAACGCCAGCCCGATCACGGCGGCGGGCATGAACGCGACCAGCAAATTGCGCACAAACCGCACTGCAACCGGCTCCCATCGGAGCAAGCCCATAAACATCCCCCACAGGTATCGAAAATAGGTCACCACCACCGCAAGGATTGCGCCCAACTGGATCACGATGTTGAACTGCGCCCATTGCCCGGCATCATAACCGAACAGTTCGTCGGCCAAAATCAGGTGCCCGGTTGACGATACCGGCAAGAACTCGGTCAGCCCTTCGAGGATGCCGAGCAGGATTGCTGCGATTGTTTCGTTCATAACCCGCGCTCCATGGCCAAAGCGCGGGTCATGTCAATCTTTCGTCACCAGATCCGCACGCGCTCTTCAGGCGGCAGATACAGCGCATCGCCGGGCTTTACGCCAAAGGCTGTGTACCATTCGTCGAGATTGCGGACGACACCGTTGACCCGGTATTCTTCGGGGCTGTGGCTGTCGGTGCGCAGGCGGTTGCGGTAGTTTTCTTCGCGCTGCGCCGAACGCCACACCTGCGCCCACGCAAGGAAGAAGCGTTGATCGCCGGTCAGCCCGTCAATCACCGGCACATCCTTGCCCTTGGTCGCGATCTTGAACGCGCGGTAGGCCATCGACAGCCCGCCGACATCGCCGATATTCTCGCCCAACGTCAGGCGGCCATTGACGCAGGTGGTGCCATTATCAAGCGGGCAAAAGGCGTTATATTGCGCCACCAACCGGTTGCCGAGGGTATCAAACGCGGCGCGGTCTTCATCGGTCCACCAGTTGCGCAGCGCGCCCGTGGCATCGGATTTCGATCCCTGATCGTCAAACCCGTGGCCCATTTCGTGGCCGATCACGCCGCCAATCGCGCCGTAATTGACCGCGATATCATTGCCGAGCGCAAAGAACGGCTGTTGCAGGATCGCCGCCGGGAACACGATTTCATTCTTGGTCGCATTGTAATAGGCATTCACCGTCTGGGGCAGCATGAACCATTCGGTGCGATCAATCGGCTGGCCAAGTTGCGCGACATTTTCGGCCAATTCCCACTTTGCCGATGCCATGCGGTTCGCAATCGGATCGCCCGGCGTTATGGCGAGACCTTGGTAGGTTTCAAGGTTGGGGCGGTATCCGATCTTGGGGTCGAAACTGTCAAGCTTGGCGCGCGCCTGTATTTTTGTGGCTTCGCCCATCCAGCCGATTTCGGCGATCGATTCGCGCAGTGCGACCCGCAGGTTGACGACCAATTCATCCATCGCCGCCTTGTTTTCGATCGGGAAATAGCGCGCGACGTAAGACTTACCGATCAATTCGCCCAGCAGCCCCTCGGCCTCGCCGATGGCACGTTTCCAGCGCGGGCGCTGTTCAGGCGTGCCGCGCAATGCCTTGCCGAAGAATTCAAAGCTGGCATCGTCAAACCGTTTGGGCAGCACGTCGGCCTCGGCCGTCAGCAGTTCTTTGGCCATCCACGCCTGCAAGGTGGCGGTTGGCGTTTCGCTGAGCAGCGCGAACATTCCCGGCAGGCCGGTGCCGATCTTGGCGAGCGTTGCCTCGTCCAGTTTCAGCGTCGCGATTTCTTCGGCGGTGGGAGGCATCTGGCTGACGACAAAACCGGGGCTGGCCTGGATCCCGATGGCGGTCAGCATTGCGGCAACCGGCACCTTGCCGCCAATCGCGGCGAGTTCTTCGGCGGTCAGCAGGTTGTAGGTGAGGTCGCGGTTGCGGCGCACGGTGCGGTCCCATGCGACGGTGCGGGCGATCTGGTCTTCGAATGCGTACACCGCCTCGGCTGCGGCGGCGGGATCCTGATACCCTGCCTCACCCAGCAGAAAGGTCATAAAGGCTTTGTATTGCGCCTGAATGCCCCGGCCTTTTTCGCTGTCGTCGAGGTAGTAATCGCGGTCGGGCAGGCCCAATCCGCCGAATCCGACTGACGCGATATTGCGATCCGGCTGCTTGGCATCAACGCCAACCCCGCCGCTGACCGGGCTGGCAAAGCCGGGGTCGGCCCACAAGACCGCCAGCGCATCCAGCGACGTCGCGCCGAAAATCCGGCCCAGATACGGCTGCACCGCGGTAAGCCCTGCGGCTTCGATCGCGGCGGTATCGAGATAGGAATTATAGGCGGTGACGATCCGCACTTCATCGGCGCTCAGCGTGGCAGCGGGTTTGGCCAGCAGATCGTCCATCAGCGCCTTCACGTCGGAGGTGCTTTTTTCGCCGAGCAGCGTGAACGCGCCGAGCCGGCTGAAATCGGATGGCAGCGGGTTGGCATCGATCCACGGCTGATTGACGTAAGCGTTGAAATCATCGCCCGGCTTGACGCCGGCGGCGAGCAACGCCGGATCAACGCCCCAGCTGCCAAAGCTCATGGTCGGCAGGGTCGACGCAGGTTGGGGCGCATCGGCGCTGGCATCGAGCAGCAATTCGATGCCATTCGCGTGATCGGCATGATCATCGGGGTTGGCAAAGGCGGGCGCGGCAAACGTGAGCGCGAGCGCGGAAAGGCTCACGCCGAGCAAAGCGGTTTTGTGGATCATGTGCAAAGTCCCCGAAAGCTGGTGCAGACCCATGCCTGCTGATGTCACATTAACGCCGCATGGGGCGAAAGGTTGCCCTTCGTCCGGTGAACACGGCGCTTGGTCGAAAACGCGCGGCGGCGCGCCCGCTCAGGCAGGCGTTCAGGCGGCGGTTCAGGCAGCGGCGTTGGTGAATTGCAGCCGGGCAAGGCGCGCATACAGCCCGCCAGCCTTGGACAGCGCATCATGCGTGCCCTGTTCAACAATCTGGCCATCTTCGAGCACCACGATCCGGTTGGCCGCGCGCACGGTTGCCAGCCGGTGCGCGATCACCAGCGTGGTGCGCTGCGCCATCAGCTTTTCCAGCGCCTGCTGCACCAATTGTTCGCTTTCGGCGTCCAAGGCGCTGGTCGCTTCGTCGAGCAGCAATATCGGCGCATCGCGCAGCAACGCGCGGGCGATGGCGACACGCTGTTGCTGTCCGCCCGATAGCTGCGTGCCGCCTTCGCCCAGATAGGTGTCGAGCCCTTGGGGCAGTTTGCGCAAGAAGCCTTCCGCATTGGCGGCGCGCGCCGCATCCCAGATTTGCTCGTCACTCGCCTCCCACTTGCCATAGCGCAGGTTGTCGCGGGCATTGGCGCTGAACAATACCCCGTCCTGCGGCACCAACGCGATCCGCGCGCGCACGTCGGCTGGGTCGGCGGCGGTGAGCGGCACGCCGTCCAGCCGGATGGTGCCGCCCTGCGGATCGTAAAACCGTTCCACGAGCTGAAAAATCGTCGATTTGCCTGCGCCTGACGGGCCGACGATGGCGATGGTTTCGCCCGGTTCGATTTCGAGCGTGAAGTCTTTCAGCGCCGCAGTCTCGGGCCGGGCGGGGTAACGGAAGGTGACATTGCGAAACGACAGGCTGCCGCGCGCGGGCACCGGCAGGCGCTCGGGCCGGGCAGGGGCTGCGATTTCGGGGCGCGCTTCGAGCAGTTCCGCCAACCGGCTCGCCGCGCCCGCGCCGCGCAGCAAATCGCCGTAAACTTCGGTGAGCGAACCGAGCGCGCCCGCCACCAGCCCGCCAGTCAGCACGAACGCCGCAATCGTGCCGCCGCTGATTGTGCCTTCGGCCACCGCCAGCGCGCCGCGCCACATCACCAGCACCACCCCGCCGAACACCAGCAGGATCACGATTGACGTCATCGCCGCGCGCAGCACAATCCGCCGCCGCGCAGTGGCAAAGGTTTCTTCAACCACGCCGGCGAAACGCGCACTTTCGCGGCTTTCCTGCCCAAAGCTCTGGACGATCTTCATCGCCGACAGCACTTCGGTGACATAGGCCCCGACATCCGCGATCCGGTCTTGACTGGAGCGCGAAACCGCACGGATTTTGCGCCCGAAGAACACAATCGGCGCGATCACCAACGGAATCCCGATCAGCAGGCCGAGCGTCAGCGACGGCGCAAGATACAGCAGCAGCCCGATCCCGCCGATGGCGGTCAGCGAATTGCGCAGTGCGACCGATACCGTGGTGCCGACGACGTTTTCGATCACCGCTGTATCCGATGTCATCCGGCTGCTGATTTCCTTGGGGCTGTTGACCTCATAGAAACCCGGCGACATGCGCAGCAGGTTGTTCTGCACTTTCAACCGGATATCAGCAACCACCCGCTCGCCCAGCCAGCTGACATAATAGAACCGCAGCGCGGTGCCAATGCCCAGCACCACAACGATCATCAGCAGGTATTGGAAAGCGGTGCCGATTCCATCGGGGGTGGCGGTGCCGCCGAACGCTTCGTCGATGATTACTTTGAACCGGTACGGAATTGCCAACGTCGCGGCAGAGGTGATCACCAGCGCCAGCAGCGCAAAGGCGATTTCGCGCGGGTATTGCACGGCAGTGCCATACACCATCCGCAACGGCCCGAGCGAGCGCGGGCGCGGCTCAGCGTCTGCCCCTTCTGCCGCAGTGTTTGGCGCAAGGTCTGGTGCGGCAACGTCCTCCACAGCGGCGGGCAGCGGATCGCGCCCGTCATCATTGCGGGGTTCAAGAGTTTTTGGTTCGATGGGTTCGCCGTGCATATCTCCAGCGCCCTAGCCGCAAGCTGCGCAACTTTCACGTGCAAAAAGCGGGGCGGCAATCGCTTGCTTTGCCGTTCCCGCCTGCTTGTCTCGCCGCTCTGGCAAAATTGTGCATTGCACAATAGCGCCGAAAGGCCCATTTGCGCCGGCGAGCGCACCGGGTCAGAGGCGCAATTTGTTCGCGAATGCCGGAGGGCTACACGATGCTTTATCATGCCTATGAGCTGCAACGCAGCTGGATGAACAGCGCCAGCGCGCTCGCCTCGATCAGTTCGGGCATCCTGTCCAACCCGGTCAATCCGCTCGGCTACACCGGCATGGGGCCGATGCTTGCCAATGCGCTGGAAGTGTTCGCCCACGCCACCGCGCCTTATGGCAAGCCCGCGTTTGGCATCACCGACGTGAGCATTAACGGCAAGCTGCACGCGGTGACTGAAACCACCGCCTTGAAACGCCCGTTTGGCGATCTGCTGCGCTTCACCGCCGAAGGAACGCCTGCGGGCCGCCCGCGTCTGTTGATCGCCGCGCCGATGAGCGGGCATTACGCCACGCTGCTGCGCGGCACGGTGGAGCGGATGGTTGAAACCTGCGATGTCTACATCACCGATTGGGCCGATGCCAAGATGGTCCCGCAAAGCGCGGGCGATTTTGATCTGGACGAATATATTGATTACCTGATCGAGTTTGCTGAGCATATTTATGCCGAAGCGGGCGGCGCGCGGATCCACATGATGGCGGTGTGCCAGCCATCAGTGCCCGCGTTCGCTGCGACTGCGCTGATGAACCTGCGCAAATCGCCCGCCACCCCGGCCACGCTGACGATGATGGGCGGGCCGATTGACACCCGCGAATGCCCCACCGCAGTCAACAACATGGCGATGCAGCGCCCGATTGAATGGTTCCGCCAGAGCGTGATCGCGACCGTGCCGATGAAATATCCCGGATCGGGCCGCCGGGTCTATCCCGGTTTCATGCAGCTATCGGCGTTTATGAGCATGAACCTGCGCAGCCACATGATGAGCCATTACGAAATGTTCAAACACCTGTCCGCAGGTGATGACGCGGGCGATGCCAGCGCGCAGGCGACCAAGGATTTCTACGACGAATATCGTTCTGTGTGCGACATGACAGCGGAATTCTATCTCCAGACGGTCGAAGAAGTGTTCCAGAAACACTCGATCCCCAAGGGCGAGTTCCGGCACAAGGGCGAATTGGTCGACATCACCCAGATCACCGACACCGCGCTGCTCGCCATCGAAGGCGAACGCGACGATATCTCGGGCCTCGGCCAAACCCGCGCGGCGTTGAAGCTGACCACGAACCTGCCCGACGATATGAAGCGGTATTACATGGCCGAAGGTGCGGGCCATTACGGCATCTTCAATGGCAGCCGTTGGCGCACCAAGGTTGCCCCGGTGGTAGACGAATGGATCGCCGCGCATAGCTGACTCCTCCCCCTTGAGGGAGGGGCTGGGGGTGGGTGTACGGCGCTCGCCGCAAAGGTCGAACACCCCCACCCGGCCTCTCCCTCAAGGGGGAGGAGAAGCTGCTTTCCGCCGGAAAAACACCCGCTTGATCACCCGCTGCGCCCACCACAACATCGCCAAGGCCAACGCCAGCAGCACCGCGGCTACCGCGCCTGCGGCCAGCGGGTATTCGTAAATCACCCACAACAGCCCGACAGTCGCCGCGTCCTCGGCGCTTGATGCGATGATATTGCTGACCGGTTCGGGGCTGGTGTTGATGACCGCGCGCGCGCTGGCCTTGCCGCCGTGCGCCAGCAGGCTCGCCCCGCCGCCCAGCACGAATGCGATCACCTGCGTCGCCGGGTCGGACGGATCAATGATCGCCAGCGCCAACAGCGCCCCGCCCACCGGCCGCACCAACGTGTGCAGCGCATCCCACGCGCTATCCAGCCACATCACCTTGTCGGCGAAGAATTCAGCCAAAGCCGCCGCTCCGGCGATCCCCATCACCCACGGATTGGCGAGCACCGCCAGGCTGGCGAGGTTTTCGGGCAGCGGCAGCACATCAAACCGCATCGCCAGCCCGGTGGCCAGAATGCACAGATACAACCGCCAGCCCGACAACAGGCTGACGCTGCCCGCGATACCGATGATTTCGATG
>JBBRFG010000039.1:0-19868 GCA_038224685.1 Sphingomonadales bacterium | reverse complement strand
ACCGGCGCATTGAGCATCAGCGTGGGATCATCGCCCATATTGGCGGTGGCGACGATTCGCGCGCGCGGTTTCAGCCCGTGCTTTTCCGCATAGGCCTTGCTGGTGATCAGCACCGCTGCCGCGCCATCGACCACGCCGCTGGAATTGCCCGCATGGTGGAAATGCTGAATATCGAGATCTGGGTATTTCTGATTGATCAGCTTGCGAAAAGTAGTGCCATCGCCGTCGAGCGGCACGTCGGCAATCTTGGGAAAGGCCGGTGCCAGATTGGCAAGATCTTCGCGCGTTGTCTGCGGGCGCGGGTATTCGTCGCGATCCAGCAGCACCGTGCCATCATCGCCCACCACGGGCACCAACGATTTGGCGAACCGGCCCGCCGCCATTGCTTCGGCCGCGCGCTGTTGTGATCGGTAGCCGACCTCGTCCAATTCCGCGCGGGTAAAACCTTCCATGCTGGCAATTGCATCGCCGCAAATGCCCTGATGCGATTGCGGGTGCACGCCTTGCAGCCGCGCGTTGTAGCTCCCCATCATCGGCGGCTTGATGCCCGCCCGCATCTTTTCCTGCGACATCGCGGCGGTCAGGCTCATCATCTCAGTGCCGCCTGCGATAATGCAGTCTTCCATCCCGCTCATCACCTGCGCCGAAGCCAGCGCCACGCTGGTGATCCCGCCGCCGCAGAACCGGTCAAGCGTGGTGCCGCTGGAGGTGATGTCAAATCCGGCATCGAGCGCGGCCATGCGGCCCATATCGCCCGCCTGCATCCCATCCTGAGTAGAGACCGACCAAATCACATCATCGACCGTCTTGGTGTCAAGGTGGTTGCGATCCTTGATCGCTTTGAGCACGGTGGCAGCCAGATGCTGAGGGTGTTCCGCCGCCAGCGCGCCCTTACCCTGCTTGCCGATTCCGCGCGGGGTGCGCACTGCGTCAATGATATAAGCTTCGGCCATTGTGATCCTCTTTCATCTCTAGCGAAAATGCGGTTGACGGCTACGTAAACCCACTCCACCAGTCGCACAAGAATTGCGTTTCAAATCGCAATCACATTTTCGATAGGAGAGAGCCTGTGAGCGACACCGCTGCACCAGAAGTTTTGACCGCCGTTGTGGACGGCGTGCTGATCGTCACCATCAACCGGCCTGAAGCCAAGAACGCGATGACCCGCGCTGCGGCTGAAGGGATCGCAGCCGCAATGGACCGGCTTGATGCCGAGGACGATCTGCGCGTTGGCATCATCACCGGCGCTGGCGGCACGTTCTGTTCGGGCATGGATCTCAAGGGCTTTCTGCGCGGCGAAACACCGAGCGTTGAAGGGCGCGGATTTGGCGGCGTGGTGCAGGCACCGCCCGCCAAGCCGCTGATCGCGGCGGTCGAAGGCTATGCGCTGGCAGGCGGGCTGGAATTGATGATCGCATGCGATTTGGTGGTCGCGCATTCGGGCGCGAAATTCGGCATCCCCGAAGTGAAGCGCGGGCTGGTGGCTGCCGCAGGCGGCGTGATGATGCTGCCCGATCAGATCCCCGAACGGATCGCGTTGGAACTGGCGCTGACCGGCGAATTCATCGGGGCAGAGCGCGCCTATCAACTGGGCCTGATCAACGAAGTGACCGAAGGCCCGGCGCTTGACGCGGCGCTGGCGCTTGCCGCCAAAATCGCCGCCAACGGGCCTTTGGCCGTGCGCGTGTCAAAACAGGTAATGAAGCAATCACGCGGCTGGGCAATGGCAGATCGCTACGCCAATCAAGGCAAGCTGATCGGTCCGGTGTTTGTCTCCCACGACGCCCGCGAAGGTGCGGCCGCCTTTGCCGAAAAGCGCAAGCCCAACTGGACGGGCAAGTAACAGGAATACCCCGTTCGTGCTTCGACAAGCTCAGCGTGAACGGGGTTGGTTTTTCATTTTGAGGAGAGTGAATAATGCCCGTCATCGACGTGCCGCAACCGGCCTTCATGGAAGAAGAAGAAATCGCGATTTTCGCCGACGCGGTCGGCAAATTCTACGCCAAGCACGCGCCCGAAAAGCGGGTGCATAAATGGCGCGAGGACGGCATGGTTGAACGCGAGTTCTGGCGCGAAGCGGGCGCAGCGGGTCTGCTCGGCGTATCGGTGCCGGGCGAATATGGCGGCCACGGCGGCGATTTCCGGCACGATATGGTGGTGATCGACCAGCAGGGCAAACACGGCGTCGAAGGGTTCGGCGCGAGCCTCCACAACACCATCATCCTGCCCTATCTGGTGCGCCACGGCACCGAAGAACAAAAGCTGAAATACCTCCCGCGCCTGGTCACCGGTGACCTTGTCAGCGCCATCGCGATGAGCGAGCCTGATGCGGGCTCGGACCTTCAGGCGATCAAGACCACTGCGCTGAAAGACGGCAACGGCTACCGGCTCAATGGGTCGAAAACGTGGATTTCCAACGGGCAACTTGCGGATTTCATCGTCGTCGTCGCCAAAACCGATCCGGCTGAGGGTGCCAAGGGGATCTCGCTGTTGCTGCTGGAAACCGACGGTGCCGAAGGGTTTGCGCGCGGCAAGAAACTCGACAAAATCGGGCTTGATGCGCAGGATACCAGCGAATTGTTCTTCGACAACGTGTTCATTCCGGCGGACAATCTGCTCGGCGGGGTCGAAGGTCGCGGGTTTTATCAGCTGATGGGCGAATTGCCGCAAGAACGCCTCGTGATCGCGATGGGCGCAATGAGCGGGATTGAAAAGGCGCTCGATGTGACGGTCGAATACGTCAAGCAGCGCAAGGCATTCGGCAAGACCATCTGGGATTTTCAGAACACCCAGTTCACACTCGCCGACCTCAAAGCGCGCGGCACGGCGGCGCGGGTGTTCGTCAATGATTGCATCGCCAAACTGCTCGAAGGCAAGCTGGATGTCGCGACCGCCAGCATGGCCAAATACTGGGTCACCGAACTGCAAAGCGAAGTGGTGGACAAGTGCCTGCAATTCCATGGCGGAGCGGGCTACATCAATGATTATGCCATCGCCCGGATGTACCGCGACACCCGCATCGCGCGGATTTATGGCGGGTCGAACGAGATTATGAAGATGCTGATCGCGCGGTCGATGTAAGCCATGTGCGCTCCCGCGAAGGCGGGGGTCTCAGGCAAAGCAGGATTTGATGCACATCAGATACCCGCCTTTGCGGGGATTCGCCACCAACGAAAAGGGGCGGCTCGAACCAACGAGCCGCCCCTTTTTTGTGGCCGAAGCCCGCGCCTTAGAACTTGGCGCGCACCGTCACACCATATTGGCGCGGCGGAAGGGTGAAGGCCGAGCGCGAGTTAGCCGCCCCTGCGCCGCGCAGTGTGGTGTTGAATGTCACCCCGCGCACCACTTCGTCGGTCACGTTGTTGACCCAGCCTTCGAGCGAATACGCGCCGCCGGCGAACCGCAGACCAGCGCGCAGGTTCACAAACGCCTTGCCGTCCTGAATGTCGGCAATGATTGGAGGGGCCGCATCAACCGCAGCCTGAACCTGCGCCTGCGTTGATCCAGCCGCCACGGCAGGGATAACGATAGCCTGCGTGGACGTGCGCTGATCGCCTTCCATGCGGACCTGGCCCGATAGGAAAAATTCGGTCGAGTCGTTGATCGGTTTTTCCCACAATGCGCCGAGCAATCCGACGATCCGCGGTGCATTTGTCAGATCATTGCCGCATAGCGCCACCACCTGCACCGATGTTTGGGTACCAGCGCAGTCATCAGGGTAGCTGGCTTCGAGAATTGTCGCGCCAAAGTTGATCGTCAGTTCATCGCTGGGCCGCAGCAGGCCTTCGATTTCGACGCCCCGGGTCTCGGCCACTGGTACGTTGAAGGTGGCAAACGCCGTCCCGGTGAATTCGAGCACCTGAAAGTTGGTGAACTCTTCATAAAACGCCGCGATATTCAGCGTTACGTTGCCGTTGGCAGTCTGCGCCTTGAGCCCGAGTTCGTAAGCATCAACTTCTTCCGATAGGAAAGTCGGATCAGCCCCGCCAACCGCAGCCGTAGTGTCAAGATTGATCCCGCCCGCTTTGTAGCCGTGGGTAAAGCTGGCATAGCTGCTGACCGATGGGCTGAATTCATATCCCAACTTGACTGTGTAGATCAGTTCTTCATCGTTGAAATCCGACTGGAAAGTGCGCGGCAGTGGCAGGACTGCAGCCTGCGGCAGATCTGCCGGGGCGGTGAAGCCAAAGCAGCCCAACGCAACGAAAGTTGGGCGCAGCGGAGCGGGCACCACCGGTGGCACCCCTGATGCGCCGATGGCGCGCAACGTGGCCGGGCAGACCTGGTTGTTGATCGCCGTCTGGGTAAACCCGCCAGACTTATCTTCCCACGAGTAACGGGCGCCCACAGTCAGTTCGAGCCCTTGAGCAATCTCCAGCGAATTGTGCGTGAAGATCGAGTAGCTTTTGGCATCCTGCTGGAACCGATTGGTGTTGCTGGTGCCCGCTGGATCAACCCCGGTGAATAAGGTCAGCGGGTTGCTACCAAGCGCCCCGCCGGTGGCGGGGAACAGCAGCGCGCCGACGTTCTCGCCAAAATCCGCACCTAGCGAGAAGCTGCTGGATTGGTCAATCGTCTCGTCAGAAAAGAACCCACCGACCAGATAGTTAAGCGCGCCGCCAAAGCTTTCACCCTGCAGCCGCAGTTCAGCAGTATAGGTATCGATCTCGAGGTCAAGGGCAACGACGTTGAAGATGTCAAGCCCGGTAAAGTCGGTATCGTACGCTTCGATGCTTTGAAACTTACGATAGGAGCCGATAAAGATCAGGTCAGCGCTGTCGGACAGCGGGAATTCGATTTCGCCGGTGATGCCGTAGTTGTCAATATCTGCGCGCGGTACGGAGTTGGCCGACACGACCCGGTTGTCGAGCGCCCGTTCAAAAGCGCCCTGATTGTTTGGCGTCGTCGAGACAGAGGGCTGGCCATTGCCGCCATTCGCTCCCAAGCCGACCGCAGCGAATGCTCCGCCTGTCACCAGCGGCGACTGGAACAGTTCAATCGCGCCGCAGCAGCTTGATTGGCTTTTCGAATAATCGGCGATGATCCGACCGCGCAGACCGCTGTCGGTATCCCAGCCCAGCTGACCGCGCACCAACCACTGATCCACATCATTGGTTTCGCCAATTCTCGTGCCATTGCGGTCGACCACATCAAGAAACCCGTCGCGTTGGCGGTAAGCCCCGGTCACGCGCAGTGCGAGCGTGTCCTTGATGATCGGCGCGTTGATCGCGCCTTGCACGCTGATTTCGTTGAAGTTGCCGTAGCCAGCATTCACAAAGCCGCCGAATTCAGTTACATCCGGGCGGACATTGGTGACGTTAAGCGCGCCAGCCGAGGTGTTGCGGCCAAACAGTGTGCCCTGCGGCCCGCGTAGCACCTCGACCCGTTCGACATCCACGAATTCGCCGAGCGCAACGCCGGGCCGCGACTGATATGCGCCGTCGACGAAGATGCCGACCGCGCTTTCAAACCCGATATTGTTCGATGTCGTCCCGATCCCGCGCACACGCAGCACCACTGAGCCCGATGCAATCTGCGCCTGGCTGCTGGTAAAGCTGGGGGCAAGCGACGCGAGTTGCTGGATGTTGACCACGCCTTGGGTTTCGAGCTGCTGCGGCGAAATGGCGGTCACTGCCAGCGGAATGTCCTGCACGTCTTGCGCGCGGCGGGTGGCGGTCACGATGATGACATTATCGTCCCGCGCTTCAGCGGCATCGGCAGCCTCATCCTGAGCAAATGCGGGGGCGGTAAGCGAACTGCAGGCCATCAGGCCGCCAGCAAAAGCTGCAAACTTGCGCGTCATATTTTCCCTCTCTCAACAATCCAGCCGGTCTCTGCGCCGAACTTGGGTTTGAAGCCCGGAACACTATCAGGGTCCCGCCGCCTAACAAGAGTCGCAGGCAAACTTCTTATGGGCAGTAGTAAAAATACAACATGTTGTGCTGCAACGCAGCATGAATGCGGCGCAACACTCGCAGGCGCAACAATGTTACGCAATTTGCGCCAAGCTTAGAAGCCGTAGCGTAACCCCAGCCAAAACGTGCGCGGGACGCCGAGATCGATCGATCTGCCTTGGTTGCGGGTGATAATCGCTTCATCAGCCAGATTTTCTGCGCGCACCACGACGGATAGCTTTCCGGCGAGCGGCGCGGTGAAAAATGCATCGATTGTGGTGGCGGGTGCAAGCGAATCAATTTCAAGATCGTCCTCGAATTGCGCCGAGACATGGCGCAACGTGCCTGCCATTTGCCATCCCGATGCGGGCTGCCAAGCAAGCGTCAGCGTCGCGGCAAATTCGGGCGTTTGCGCCGGGCGGTTGCCATCCAGATCAAGCGATGGTCCCGCCCCGCGCACGGCGGCGTCGGTCCACGCCAGCGATCCGTTCAGGCTGACGGTGCCCAGCTTGGCAGCAAGGCTCGCCTCAATCCCGCGCGCGGTAATCGCTGGCAGGTTCTCCCGGCGGCGCAGATTGGGGGCAGAAATGGGGTTGGTGGTGACGTTGGCAATCGCGTTTTCAACTTCGTTATCGAACGCGGTGACTGACAGCACCAGCGCCTTGACAGGCTGCCATTCCAGCCCGATCTCAAACCCCTTGAGCCGTTCATTCTCCAATGCAGCATTGGCCTGCGTAACCACCGGGAACACCACAAACGGGCGGTAGAGTTCGTTTAAGGTCGGCAGCCGCAGCCCGGTATAGGCCGCCGCCCGCAGTTCAAGCCGCCGCGTGGCGTTGAGCTTTGCACCGGCGCGCCAGCTCAAGGCCCAATCGGCGCGGTCTGGTGCGGTTAGCGTGCTGACCGGAACCCCGGCGGCGCTCACCGCGTTAAAAAAACCGCCGGTGATGCTGGTGCGATCAGCGCGCAGCCCGCCGTTCACCAGCAGCGGGCCAATCTGCCAGTCGTCTTCAATAAACAGGCCAAGATTGGCGGTCGCTCCGCCCGCGCGGCGGCGTTCGGTGACACGGCCGGTGAAGGCGCTGATTGCGTTTTCCTGCAACTCGCCATCAGCGCGGCGGTAATCGGCCCCAATGCGGATGTCGTGCCCTTCGGCCAGCGGCGGGCGCAGTTCCACCTTGCCGCCAATGCCGGTCGAAGGGGTAGCCCGCTGATCCAGCGTGGGGGTAAAGCGGGTCGCGCTGATCACCACGTTCGAAAAATCGCGCGCCTGCACATAGGCCAGTGCATCAAACGCCCACGCCCCGCGCCCGACGATCCTGACGGACGCCTCCTGCCCTTCGCTGGTCGAAGTCGCGCCTTCGAACCGCAGCGTGCGGGCATCGCGGAACACGCCAATGCGGGCTTGCAGCTCAACCGTGTCTGTCAGCGGTGCGACCGCGCGCAAGGCGGCGTTCCAGCTATCGAAAGCGGCGCGCGCAGAGGCGGGGACACGCTGATTGGCCGGGGTGGTGAAGAACCCCTGCCCGCGATCCCAGCGCCCGCTCGCCACCGCGAATCCGCGCCCCAATGGCTGGGTCAGCACGCCCGAAAGTTCACTTTCACCGCGATCATTTACCGCGCCGCTTGCGAGCAACGGGCCACTGTCGCCCGGATCGGCGCTATCGAGTTCGATGGTCCCGGCCAGTGCGCCAGCCCCAAATGGCCCCGAACCGCCGCCGCGCGTTACTCTGATCGCGCCCAGCGTTTCAGGCGCAATCGCCGATAATGGGATAAAACCGAAAAACGGATCGGCAATCGGCACCCCGTCAAGCAGCACCAGCGCGCGGCTGGTCGCGTTGCCGCCAATCGCGCGCAGGGTCACGCCTTGCGCGCTGGGGTTGGAAGAACGGCTGTCTGACCGGCGGAACTGCTGAAATCCTGCCACCCCGCGCAGCACGTCGTCAATCCGTCCCGATGGGCTGGCGATGATGACATCGCGTTCCAGCGTCGTGGTCGCATAGATGGCCGCCGACAGCGCGGGATCAAGCCCGCGCCCGGTGACAATAATTTCGCCGCGCGGCTCCTGAACGTCGGGCTCCTCAAGTTGTGCGGCCAATGGCGCGCAAAGCGCCAGCGCGGGAACACAGACGGACAGACGCAGTATAACTCTCATGGGCCAGCGCCTAGCGGCTCGACCCGCCCGCGTCACCACAAACTCAGTTGCAGTTTGCCATTCAAGACTCGCTTTTGCGCGGGGCATGTGATTACATTCGGTGAAATCATTGAGAGAGAGCCCACCATGCTTGCAACACCGCCAGATTTCGACGTGCTGATCGTCGGTGCCGGTATTTCCGGGATCGGCATGGCCGCGCACATGGAAATGAAAGCCCCGCACCATTCCTACGCGATCGTTGAACGGCGAGACAACCTGGGCGGCACGTGGGATCTGTTCCGCTATCCCGGCGTCCGGTCAGACAGCGACATGCACACGCTGGGGTTCGATTTCGAGCCGTGGCGGCACGAAAAAAGCATCGCCGATGCCCCTGCGATCCTCCAATATCTTGATCAGATTGTGGATGAACGCGGCATCCGCCAGCATATCCGTTATGGCCACAAGGTCATCAGCGCCGATTTCCGCCACGACGAAGCGCGCTGGCATGTCGAAATGGAACTGGCAGACGGGTCGCGCACGCGCATGACGGCCAATTTCGTGTACCTCGGATCGGGATATTACGATTACGACGAACCCTACGATCCCGGCTTTGATTTCGGCGCGTTTGAAGGACAGGTGCTGCATCCGCAATTCTGGCCCGAAGACCTCGATTACGCGAACAAGCGGATTGTGGTGATCGGATCGGGCGCGACGGCGGTGACCATTGTTCCATCAATGGCGCGCGATGCAGCGCATGTCACGATGCTCCAGCGCACCCCGACATGGATGTTCTCACGCCCGGCAAAAGATGCATTTGCCAATTTTCTGCGCGCAATCCTGCCCGACAAGCTCGCTTACCGGCTGACCCGGTTCAAGAACATCAAGATGCAAGATTTCAGCTTCAAACTGGCGCGTGATAAGCCGCAGAAGGTCAAGGACGCGCTTTACAAAAGCATCGAGCAAGCGCTCGGCCCTGATTATGACAAGGCCAGCTTTACCCCGCCCTACAATCCGTGGGAACAACGCCTGTGTCTGGTGCCCGATCAGGATCTGTTTTCCGCGATGAAGGCGGGCAAGGCCGATGTCGTCACCGGCCAGATCGCCAAGTTTGAACAGGGCGGTGTGCGACTTGCGAACGGCGATTTCCTGCCCGCTGACATGGTTGTGACCGCCACCGGCCTGAAAATGGCGGTCGCGGGCAAGATCGCGATCAGCGTCGACGGCGCGCCGGTCGAATTTCATCAGCGGTTTTATTACAAAGGTTGCATGTTTTCCAACCTGCCCAACCTTGCAGTTGTGTTCGGGTATTTGAACGCCAGCTGGACGTTGCGGGCTGACATCAACTCCGATTACGTCTGCCGCGTGCTCGAACATATGCGCAAAACCGGCAGCACGATCGCCACCCCGATGCTGACTGCGCAAGGCGAAGCCGCGATCACCGAAGACGATGTCTTCGATTTTTCGAGCGGGTATATCCAGCGCGGCAAGCACATCATGCCGCGCAATTCGGTCAGCTATCCGTGGCGGCTCAATCAGGAATATGTGGTGGATCGCAAGCGAATGAAGGCAGACCCGCTGACCGATGGCATCCTGACCTTCACGCGCGCCGGTGCCAACGCTCAGCGCGGCGAGGAACAGCTGGAAGCGGCTGAATGATCTGCGTAGCCTGTCCGGGCAGCGATTTCCTCGCTCACGCTGGCTTTGCCAGCATCGCTGTGGGCGGGCGGTCTCCCTTGCGGTCGCTGAGCGACCGGAGCACTTGAATGTGATCAAAGTTCGATGGGTGCTTGAGGCAAGGATGCGAACCGCCTAATCCCATCCCATGACCTCTCCCGAAAAAATCTGGCCCGACAAAATCTGGCCCGACAAAATCTGGACAGCCGGGCTGATCGTGATCGGCGACGAAATCCTGTCGGGCCGCACGCATGATAAGAACATTGCGCAGGTTGCCAGCTGGCTTCAGGTGCAGGGTATCCGCCTGACCGAAGTGCGCGTGGTGCCCGATGTCGAGGCGCGGATCGTGGCGGCAGTCCACGATCTGACCGCTGCCTATGATTACCTGTTCACCACCGGCGGGATCGGCCCGACGCATGATGACATCACGGTGGATGCGATTGCCGCTGCGCTGGGCGTGCCGGTGGTCATCCATCCCGAAGCCCGCGCGCTGCTCGAACGCTATTACGCCAACAAGGGCGGGTTGAACGAGGGCCGCCTGCGGATGGCGCGTGTGCCCGAAGGGGCAGAACTGATCCCCAATCGCATGTCGGGCGCGCCCGGCATTCGGCGCGGCAACCTGTTCGTCATGGCAGGCGTGCCGCATATCACCGCCGGGATGCTCGATGCTCTGACCGGGCAGTTGGAAGGCGGCGCGCCGCTGCTATCCGAAACCATCGGCTGCTGGGTCGCCGAAAGCGAGGTCGCCGATCTGCTGCGCCGCACCGAAGCCGCGCATGATAGCTGCCAGATCGGATCTTATCCGTTTTTCCGTGAAGGCCGGGTCGGTGCCAATTTCGTGGTGCGGTCGGTCAGCGCACAAGATGTCAAAATCTGCTGTGCCAGCCTGATTGAAGGATTAACTGCCGACGGTCACGCCGCGACCTCCGGCGGCATCTGATCGGGCACACCATGCAAAGAACCATCATCACCGGGCTTTAACCCTTTGGTGTTAACGCGAGGCTCACGATGACCCGCGTTTTCATCACAATCGACACCGAATATTCTTCGAGCCTGTATAACGGGCCGGGCGCGGTTGACCGTGCGGAAAATTTTGCCCGGTCGATTGGCTGCATCACCCCTAATGGCCCGGCGGGCATCAGCCACAAGCTCGAATTGCTTGAACAATATGGGCAAAAAGCGGTGTTCCTTGTCGATCCAATGCCCGCGCTGGTATGGGGTGTCGCTGCGATTGAAGATATCGTTGGCCCGATCATCGCCGCTGGTCAGGACGTTCAACTGCATTGCCATACGGAATGGCTGGGTCTGGCTGGCGCGGCCCATCCGCTGGCTTCGCGGCGCACCGGCCTTTGCATTGCCGATTTCCCGTTTGATGAGCAATGCGAACTGTTGGCTTACGCCCAAGCCACGCTGATTGCCGCAGGGGCACCCGCGCCAGTCGCCTTTCGCGCCGGCAATTACGGTGCCAATGACGACACGTTGCGCGCGCTGGCGCAGATCGGCATCGCCTATGATGCGAGCCACTGCCCCGCGCTGACCAGTGGCCTGTGCCGGATCAGCCTGGGGCCAGAGGTGCGCGATCCGGTTGCACATATGGGCGTGATCGAAGTGCCTGTGGGCACCATCGGCACCCTGCGCGGCGGTCAGCGCCATGCCCAGATCACCGCACTGACACTGGCAGAAATGCTCGCCGCCATCTGCCATGCGCGCGATAGCGGGCGGCAAAGTTTTACCTTGGTCAGCCATTCGTTCGAATTGATCAATCGCCGCAAGCTGGCGGTGAACCCGATCGTGCGGCGGCGCTTTACCGGGCTGGTGCGCGCGCTGGCCGCGATGCGCGGGGTTGAAACTGGCACCTATGCAGACAATCCGCCGCCGATTGCCGCCACACAGCCGCGCAGCCAGCCGCTGCCAGCCAGCGCGATGCGCACCGGCCTGCGATTGGCCGAACAATTCGTTGCCAACACGCTTTACGGCGCGAAGTAACGGCGGCTGATGATGGCCGCGCCCGATACCGCCGCGATTGACTTCACCATCGGATCGCGCCGCCTGATCAGTGTGCCACGGCGGCTGACGTCATGGAGCTTTGGGCTTGCCCATGTATTGACGGCCAAGCTGGCTGACGCGCCGGAAAGCGGGCGCGACGGGGTACGGGTGCTATCCGCGCCGACGCAGGCATTGGCCGATGTCAGTGCGCGATGGCCCGGCTATCTGGCAGGCGGACGGCAGGATTACCGCCGCCACTATATCGACATGCAGACCGGCTTTGACGCTTACATGGCGCGGTTTTCAGCCAAAACCCGTTCCACCCTGCGGCGCAAAGCGCGCAAGTTGGCAGACGAGGCGGGCGCTTATAGGATCAGCGAACACCGCACACCGGTTGAAATCGCAACCTTCCTCGATGCCGCCCTACCCTTGTCGGCCAAAACCTATCAGGCGCGGCTGCTTGATGCCGGGCTGCCCGCCGGGCCAGTGGCGCGCCGCGTAATGCAGGAGGCAGCCGAAGCGGACCGGATGCGCGCATTCCTATTCCATGCTGGCGGGCAACCTGTTGCTTATCTGGCGTTGCCGGTGGTTGGGCCAGAACCGGATGCAACGCTGGTCTATGCCCACCTTGGCTATGATCCGGCATGGGCGCGGTTGTCACCCGGCACGGTTTTGCAGATCGACGCGCTAGAACGATTGTTCGCCGAGCGGCGCTACCGCTGGTTCGATTTTACCGAGGGCGACGGCGCGCACAAAGAACTGTTTGGCACCGGATATGCCGCCTGTTCGAGCCTGATGCTGCTGCGTCCCACACTAGCCAACCACACCTTGATACGCGCGCGCGGCGCGTTTGACGCCAGCGTATTGCAGGCCAAAACACTCGCCGCGCGGTCAGGGGCGCTCGGGCGGATCCGCGCGTTGCTGCGGGCCTGAACCCCGCACAAGCAAATGGGCCGGAAGCCTCGCCGCTTGCGACCCATCCACTCAATCACTTTTTGGCCAACCGGGCCACCTCGATCCCAAAGGGATTGCAAGGCCGACCGGCCGCCCGCAGCGATGCGACCTTCAGGTCGCGTGAGCGAGGAACGGCGAGCGCGGATGCGCTCGCCTCCCGCAAATTACGCCCCATCGACTTCGGCAAGGTCAACCTTAAGGCCCGGGCCCATGCTCGAAGTCATGGTGACCTTGCGCACATACTTGCCCTTTGCACCCGAGGGCCGCGACTTCACCACCGCTTCGGTCAGCGCTTTGAAGTTGGCCTTCAATGCGTCGTCCGAAAAGCTCAGCTTGCCGATGCCTGAATGGATGATGCCCTGCTTTTCGACGCGGTATTCGACCTGGCCGCCCTTGGCGTCCTTGACCGCTTGCGCGACGTTCGGCGTGACAGTGCCCAGCTTGGGGTTCGGCATCAGGCCTTTGGGGCCCAGCGTCTTGCCCAACCGGCCAACCACGCCCATCATGTCAGGCGATGCAATCACGCGGTCGTAATTGAGGTTACCGGCCAGCATGTCTTCCATCAGGTCTTCAGCGCCGACCTTGTCGGCCCCGGCAGCCAGTGCCTTTTCAGCATTGTCGCCGCGCGCAAACACCGCGACGCGGACATCCTTGCCCGTGCCCGAAGGCAGCGACACCATGCCGCGCACCATCTGATCGGCGTGACGTGGATCAACACCAAGGTTCATCGCCACTTCGACAGTTTCGTCGAATTTGGTTTTGAACTGGCGCAGCAACGTGAGTGCTTCATGAACGCTATACAGCTTTTCGCGGTCAAGCCCGGCAAGTTCTTTGGCTTTTTTGGAAATCTTGGTCATCGGTTCAACCCTCCACCACGTCTAGGCCCATCGAACGGGCGCTGCCGGCGATGATCTTCATCGCCTGATCAATGTCATTCGCGTTGAGATCAGCCATCTTGGTTTCCGCGATTTCCTTGATCTGGCTGTGGGTGACGGTTCCGCCCGAAATCTTGCCCGGCTCCTTGGAACCCGACTTTAGCCCGGCTGCTTTCTTGAGGAAGAACGATGCAGGCGGGGTCTTGGTGATGAACGTGAACGAGCGATCAGCATAGACCGTGATGACGGTCGGGATCGGCATGCCCTTTTCCATTTCCTGCGTGGAGGCGTTGAACGCCTTGCAGAATTCCATGATGTTTACGCCGCGTTGACCCAGCGCCGGGCCGATTGGCGGCGACGGGGTGGCAGAGCCCGCAGGCACCTGCAATTTGATATAGCCTTCAACTTTCTTGGCCATGTGGCCTTACTCCTATCGCACTCTTCCAACGAACCATTGGCTCGCCGGTCATGGTAAGCGGTCCAGCGCCCTTGCTGCGTGCATCACGAGGGCTCCCGCACGGAATCACTTGCCTAACGGCACGCGAAGCGGCGCGCCTAGGCGGGGCGGCGGCAAAAATCAACCGAAACCGCCGCCGCTGCTGCGCTCCATAGCAATTGCGCTATTCCAGCGCCGCCTTATGGAGACGGCAACGCGCGCAAAGCGAAGGAACCCAACGATGAACGATTCCCGCCCCGATCTGGTTATCTATGGCAGCCCGGTATCGCCGTTTGTGCGCAAGGTTGCCGCCCTGTGCATCGAAAAGGGCGTGGATTACGAAGTCGAGGCAGTCAACGTGTTCGACCCGCCGCAGTGGTTCCGCGATATTTCCCCGATGAAACGCATCCCAGTGCTGCGCGACCGGTCGGTAGCCGAAGAAGGCGTCGCAGGCACCATCGCCGATTCGAGCGCAATCTGCGCAATGATAGAGCGCAAGCACCCTGCCCCCGCGCTCTATCCCGCCGCGCCGATGGCGCTGGGCCAGGCATTGTTCATCGAGGAATATGCCGATACCTCGCTGGCGATGGCAGGCGGCTTGGGCATCTTCCGCCCGATCTTTTTCGCGGCGAGCAAAGGCGAACAGCCCGATCTGGCCAAAGCGCGCGATAGCTGGGCCAATCAGCTGCCGCCCGTGTTCGATGTGCTCGAAGCGCGATTGGATGGGCGCGAATTTTTTGCTGGCGATGCGCTGTCGATTGCCGACATCACGGTGGCGACGGTGCTGATGCAGGTTTCGCTGGTAGCGGAAACCCCGCTTAAGCGCTGGCCCGCCCTCGCCGCGCATTTTGCCGCGATGCAGGCGCGCCCTTCGATTGCCGGGCCTTATGCGGCGGCGGAAACAATGATCCGCAAGGCCTTGCCCACGCGCTTCGACCTGACCTAAGCCCACCCCCACGATTATCAGAGGGCAGCGGCGCAGATGGCGAGCGAATGGTGCATTGGAATTATCGGCGGATCCGGGCTCTATGCCATGGACGGCATCGAGGATGCGCAGTGGATTGCGATTGAAACGCCGTGGGGCGATCCCTCGGACGAGATCCTGTGCGGACGCATTGGCGATGTGAAGGTGCGCTTCCTTCCCCGCCACGGCCGCGGGCATCCGATCACGCCAACTGAACTGAATTCGCGTGCCAATATCGATGCGCTGAAACGCGCCGGCTGCACCGATATCCTGGCGATTTCCGCTGTCGGGTCTTTGCGTGAAGAGCTTGAGCCGGGGCGGTTTGCGGTGGTCGAACAATTCATCGACCGCACCGTGCACCGCCCGTCGACCTTTTTTACCAGCGGGTTTGTCACCCATGTATCGATGGCCGATCCAGTGTGCCCCCGCCTATCCGATATGGCCGCCAAAGCAGTCGCCAAAGCCAAGGGCAAAGTCGCAGTCGGCGCGACCTATCTGGCAATGGAAGGCCCACAGTTTTCCACCCGCGCCGAAAGCCGGATGTACCGCCAATGGGGGGCAGACGTGATCGGCATGACCGCTATGCCCGAAGCCAAACTGGCCCGCGAAGCCGAACTGCCATACGCGCTGGTCGGCATGGTGACCGACTATGATTGCTGGCGCGACGGAGACGCTGTCGATGTGGCGCAGGTGATCGCGCAAATGGGAACCAACGGCGCGGTGGCGCGTGCGATGGTGTCAAACTTCATCGCCGCGCTGCCGAAAAGCCGCGTCCGCTCGCCCATCGATACCGCGCTGGATGACGCGGTGATCACCGCGCCAGATGAACATGATCCAGCCGTCATGGCGAGGCTGGACGCCGTGGCGGGACGCTTGTTCGGGTAGAGCGGTCTCACCTTACCGCCAGACCCCGAAGCCCGGCTATGTTCGGGGTTTCGGCAACCGCGCAACAAAGCAACGCCGCCAACGCGAGCCGGAGTGAACACTGATGATTGCCTACCGACAACCGCGCTTATGCAGTGCTCCGCAGGCAGGGCGCACAGCAGCGCGCGCTGGCCGCGCATGACCAGCCCGCCGATGCAGCTGCAAACGTTCGATGTCGCCGCATTCCTGCGCGAATACTGGCAGCAAAAACCGCTGTTGATCCGCTCGCCGTGGACTAGCTGGTCCAATCCGGTCGAGCCCGATGAATTGGCGGGCTTGGCGTGCGAACCCGATGTCGAATCGCGCATCGTCGTCTGCAACACCGGCACCTGGCGATTGGAGCATGGCCCGTTTCCCGAAAGCCGGTTTGAACAGATGGGCCAAAACCCTTGGACGCTGCTGGTGCAGGCGGTGGACCATCACTGCGAATCGGTTGCCGCTCTGCTCGATCCGTTTCGGTTTGTGCCCAATTGGCGGATCGATGATGTGATGGTCAGTTACGCCGTGGACGGCGGCGGGGTCGGCCCGCATTTCGATCATTACGATGTGTTTTTGGTGCAGGGACTTGGCCGGCGACGCTGGGAACTGGGCGAGCTGTGCGATGAAGCCACCGCCTTGCTGCCGCATGACGACCTGCGCCTGCTGGCAGATTTCCGCGCGGCGGCCGAATGGGTGCTTGAACCCGGCGATATCCTCTATGTCCCCCCGCGCGTCGCCCATCGCGGGATCGCCGTTGGCGATGATTGCATGACCTATTCAATCGGCTTTCGCGCGCCATCGCGCCGCGAACTGATCGAAGATTGGGCTGACGAAGCGGCGTCAGAGCTGACCGATTTTGATCGCTACGCTGACCCGCATCTGGCGCAGCAGGACAATCCGGGCGAAATCAGCGCGGAGGCGATCACGCAGCTCCACGCCATGATGGCCGAAACGCTGCTCGACCAAAACCGGTTCGCCCGCTGGTTCGGTCAATACAGCACCAGCCCCAAAAACCCCGATATCGACTGGCGGCCAGACGTTCCGGCTGATGCACACGGTATTCGCGAACATCTGGCCGCTGGCATGGCGTTGATCCGCAACCCCGCCAGCCGGTTTTCCTTCATCCGCGAAGGCGCATCAGCGGTTATGCTGTTCGCCGACGGGCGCGGGTTTTCCTGCACCGGAGACGCGGCAACCTTCGCTGAGCAGATTTGCGCGCAGACTGGGCTGACGGTCGCGCCAGACTGTTCACCCGCGACGCTGGCGCTGATTACCGAACTGTTCAACCAAGGCAGCGCCGGGTTTAATCTTGACGAATAGAATGGCTGGATAGCGCTAAGCCTCGGTTTCCACAAACTGTCCGGGCGCGATTCCGGCAAGGGTCCAGTCGCCGATTGACCACCGCACCAGCCGCAAGGTGGGGTACCCGGCAGCCGCAGTCATGCGGCGCACCTGCCGGTTGCGCCCTTCGCGGATTGTCACTTTGATCCAGCAATCGGGGATCGCCTTGCGCTGACGGATCGGGGGATCGCGCGGCCACAGGTCTGGCGCTGCGATACGATCAATTTCGGCGGGTAACGTCATCCCGTCCTTTAGCAGGATTCCCTGCCGTAGCCGTTCCAGATCGCTTTCCTGCGGGTCGCCTTCAACCTGCACCATATAGGTTTTGGGCAGTTTGTAGCGCGGATCGGCAATCCGTGCTTGCAGGCGCCCATCGTCGCACAGCAGCAACAGCCCCTCGCTATCGCGATCAAGCCGCCCGGCGGGATAGACGCCTTTCAATGTGATGAAATCGGACAGCGTCGAACGCAGTGTCTCCGATCCGCGATCAGTGAATTGCGATAACGCCCCAAAGGGTTTGTTGAACATGATCAACCGGGCCACGCTATTGTAGGGTCGTGATTTCTTCACTGCCGTCGGTGCGGCCAAAAAACTGCATCAATTGCACCAGCAATTCGCAGCGCTCGGTTAGGGATTCGGCCTCTAGCAGCGCCTGCTTGCTCGCCGGATCAAACGGCGCGATCTGCGATACGCCGTTGATCAGCGACCGATCATCCAGCCGCTCAACCGAGCTCCAATCAACGCTGTAACCCTGCGCATCGGCAAACCGCCGGGCCTCACGCTCAAATCCGCCGCGCTGGGCATGGGTCAGGGTTTCATCCTCGACCTCGTCATAGATATCGGCTTCGATCTGGCGAAACGCAGTGGTGACATCCAGTTCGCGCAGCATCCGAAACCGGGCCACGCCTTCAAGGATGACATTGTAACGCCCATCCTCCATCGCCTGCACTTCGCCGATCCGCCCGACGCAACCGACCGTGAACAGCGGCGCACCATCTTCGGATCGTTGCGGCTGGATCATCGCGATCTGGCGATCACGGATCAACGCATCGCTCACAAGCGCCCGGTAGCGCGGTTCAAAGAAATGGAGCGGCAGCTGCATCCCAGGGAACAGCACCGCGCCAGTCAGCGGGAAAATCGAGAGCCTTTTTGCCATGCTGCGCGCCCTTACCCGAACAACACGCGCGATAGGCGGCGGCGAACGGCGACCACCCATTGGTCTTCCAGCCCGGTGGCTTCGAAGATTTTGAGCAATTGCGCGCGCGCCGCGCCATCATTCCATTCGCGATCGGATGCGACCATCGCGAGCAGCGTGTCCGCCGCTTCGTCGCGCGCGCTGGCCGCAAAGGCGGCTTGGGCAAAGGCAAACTGCGCGTTCATGTCGGCAGGGGCAGCAGCGGCGGCGGCGCGCAGCGCGGCCAATTCGCTATCATCAACCCGGGTTCCTGCCAGTTCAATCGCGCTGCGGGCTGCGCCCATCAGCGGATCAGCCGCCAGCACGGGATCGGAATCGATCACCGCCATCACCTGCTCGGCTTCGGTGATTTCGCCCAATTGCACCAGCGCGCGCACCAACCCGGCGTGGGCGAGCGCGTTGTCGGGCGCAAATTCGGTGATCTGAGCAAAGATGCCCGCCGCCCGCTGCGGATCGGCGGCGGCCAGCGCTTCTTCGCCCAATTTGGTGAACTGCGCAATTTCCTCGGGCGAAGGGCCCTTCGGCGGCGCAGCGGCGGGATCGCCCCCGCCAGCCTGCACCGGCAGTTGTGTAAGCAGCTGGTCAAGCATCTGCTTGAGCTGTGTTTCCGTTCGTGCGGATGTCAGATCAGCAACCGGCTGGCCTTGAAACATGGCAAACACCGTCGGGATCGAACGCACCTGGAACTGTGCGGCGATGAACTGATCCTCATCAACATTGATCTTGGCCAGCACCACGCCCTTGTCGGCATATTCGGCAGCGACTTTTTCGAGCAGAGGCGTCAGCGCCTTGCATGGCCCGCACCATTCGGCCCAGAAATCCAGGATCACCAGCGACGTCATCGACGGTTCGACCACGTCCTTGCGGAAACGATCGACCGCCTTCTGTTCGTCGATGCTCAGGCCAAGACTTGCCAATGGGTCCTCCGGTCAACACGCATGGTTGCATGCCCGCCGCCACGACGGGTTTAAGCTCACCATGTGGGAAGGCGCACCCGATCGGCAAGAGGGTTTTGCAGGCAGCTTGCGCCTGCTGTCGAAACCGCACCAAATGTCCGCGCCGAGTGTCGATCGGCATGCTTTTCCCGCTTGCGGGGTCCAAAACCCCATGCTAACGGCGCGCCTCTTCTCCGGTCCGGGGCTTTCGAGCACCGGTCCTGAAACGCTCGAGCGGGCGTAGCTCAGTGGTAGAGCACAACCTTGCCAAGGTTGGGGTCGAGGGTTCGAATCCCTTCGCCCGCTCCAGATACGCCATCAGCGTTGAGCTTGGCTCCGCTGCTGGCGTGGACAGTGGGAACACTCCAGTCTTTTGTTGGCGCTTTACGGCGAGCCGCCGTGCGCGCGGCCCGCGACCTCAGCCGAAGAACTGCGGCAGCTTGCTCAGGTTCTTGGCGATCAGCGTGCCGATGCCGCCAATGCGGTTGGTGCGCAGCGCGCGGTAATCTTCGCGGCTCTTGCGCAGGATCTTGCGGATCGAGGCATTGCTTTCGCCACCGACGCGCATCTTGACGAG
>JBBRFG010000038.1:0-19873 GCA_038224685.1 Sphingomonadales bacterium | reverse complement strand
GCAGGGTTCGATGCGAACAGAGCAAACGGGGCAGCGGCAAGGGTAAAAAGAGAGGTGCGTTTCATAGGGATTCCTTTCACGGACTTGGTGAACTTATGGGGGACTGAAAGTGGGCAAACAAGCGTTCTGACACGACCTTTTGAAGATCAGAGCCGCCAGCGCGCATAGAGGAAGGAGATGATCATCGAGACATAGGCGATGGCGAACATTCCGAAGGCATGGGGCGCCGGGACAAAGCCTCCGGCATGGAGCGCCGCCCACATCGGATAGCCCGCGAGCACCGACAGGCAGCCGCCGGTGAAGGAAATGAGGTTCCGTTCGCGTTTGTAGTCGTCGATCATGCGGAAACCGTAGAGTGGCAGGGCAAGCAGGCCGGCAAAGCAGCCCGCGGCGAGCACGATGGCGATCATTGGAGGGAGCTTGAGGTTCTGCCAGCCACCACTGAAGATGTTGCCATCACCCTGGTCGAAGAAGCCCGTCGCCCCGCCGATCAAGCCGCCGATGATGACGGCGACGCCGAAATAAATCAATTGCTTGCGGAGGCGCTTGCGGTTGCGGGCCTCGCCCGGACCGGGGTCGGCGTTTTTGTCGCGGGTCATGCGATTTCTCCGTCGTCGAAGATGGTTTCGATTGTCATGTCGAACAGTCGCGCGATGCGGAAGGCGAGGGGGAGCGAGGGGTCATGCTTGCCCGTTTCGATGGCGTTGACGGCCTGACGCGAGACATCGAGCCGCCCGGCGAGTTCCGCCTGGCTCCAGTCGCGTTCGGCGCGCAGGACCTTGAGGCGGTTTTTCATCGTAGGCCTCTCAGCCAACGGAAGTGAAATCCGGCATAGAAGGCGACAATCGCTGCAAACCCAGCCACTTCGGCGGGAATATCTCGCCCATTCTCATTGCCGGTAAGGCCGTCGTAAAAGCCTTCCAAAGCCGGCAGGATCAAAAAGCCGAACACCATTGCCGCGAATGCGAGCGATGTGCCCGATTGCCACAGCGTTTCGATATACTCGTCCCGAAAGCGGCGGATCAGCATCCCTATCAACGGGATGATCATCAGCCCGATGCTGAGACCCTTGACGAAATCGGGCAGACCGAGGGCGAAGCTGGAGACAACGCCGATCGTGGCAAGCGCGCCGACATGCGCCTGCGCGAGATAGATTTTGGTTCGCTTTTCGGCAGTCATTGGAGCACGCCTTATGTAAGGTTGTCCTGACTATATGTCGTGATTCGCTGACTGTGTCAAGCGTTCCTGACTTTGTGTCACTACAACCTAACATGCTGCGGGGGCCGGATCACCTCTGCTGCGTTGCGGCATTGACGCTTTCGGGGTGTTCCGCCATTGCCAGCCGCCATGGCCGCCGTCTTTTCTTTCACTCCCCCACCGCGCGATCCCGCGCGTTCGTTTCAGGACATGATCCTGACGCTGCATGATTTCTGGAGCGCGCAGGGGTGCGTGATTTTGCAACCCTATGACATGCGCATGGGCGCGGGCACGTTCCACACCGCGACGACCCTGCGCGCGCTCGGCCCAGAGCCGTGGAATGCCGCCTTTGTGCAGCCCTGCCGCAGGCCGACCGACGGGCGTTACGGCGAAAACCCAAATCGCTTGCAGCATTATTACCAATATCAGGTGATCCTGAAGCCAAGCCCGCCGGGCATTCAGGATTTGTATCTCGCCAGCCTGCGCGCCATCGGCATCGATCCGCTTGCGCACGATATCCGCTTTGTTGAGGATGATTGGGAATCGCCCACGCTCGGCGCATGGGGGCTGGGCTGGGAGGTCTGGTGCGATGGGATGGAGGTGACCCAGTTCACCTATTTCCAGCAGATGGGCGGGTTTGATTGCAAGCCGGTTGCGGGCGAATTGACCTACGGACTCGAACGCCTCGCAATGTATATTCAGGGCGTTGATAATGTTTATGATCTTGCATTTAACAATGCGGGCGTCAGCTACGGCGACGTATTCCTCGAAAACGAACGCCAGATGTCGAAATGGAATTTCGAGGTTGCCGATACCGCTGCGTTGTTCGATCTGTTTGCCAAAGCTGAGGCGGAATGCCGCAATGCGTTGTCCAATGCTGTGCCGCTGGCCGCCTATGAACAGGCGGTCGAAGCGAGCCACGTGTTCAACCTGTTGCAGGCGCGCGGCGTGATTTCGGTGCAGGAACGCGCCAGTTACATGGGCCGGGTGCGCGATCTGGCGCGGTCTTCGTGTGAAGCGCACGCGGCAAAGATGACCCCGCAATGGGAAGCGAAATATCCGGGGTGGACGCTGTGAGCGATTTCCTGCTCGAACTGCGATCCGAAGAAATCCCCGCCCGGATGCAGGCAGGCGCGCGCGCTGAACTGGGCAAACTGTTTCGGCGTGAGCTTGATGCCGCGGGCGTTGCGGTTCCTGATATCACCATCTGGTCAACCCCGCGCCGCCTTGCCTTGATCGCGCGTGGATTGCCGCTGGCGACCGACGCGGTGATCGAGGAAGCCAAAGGCCCGCCCGAAGGCGCGCCTGATGCCGCCATCGAAGGGTTCTGCCGCAAGGCCGGGGTAGCGCGCGAAGCTTTAGTGCTACGTGACGTCAAAGGCCGGTTGACCTATTTTGCGGTGATCGAACAACCGGGCCGGGCTATGGCCGATGTGCTGGCCGCAGCGATCCCGGTGATTGTGCGCGACTTTGGCTGGCCCAAATCGATGCGTTGGGGTGCCGCTTCAATTGCGACCGACAGCTTGCGCTGGGTGCGGCCACTGTCCGGCATCGCGGCACTGCTGAATGATCAGGTGGTGGCGTGCGCGGTTGATGGCATAGTGTCGGGCCGTGAAACCTTTGGCCACCGGTTCCATCACGTCGGCGCGATCAGCATCGGCGGCGCGGATGATTACGCTGCAAAACTGCGCGCCGCTCATGTCATCGTTGACCATGAAGAACGCGCCGCCATTATCCGCGACGGCGCAGCGAAGGTCGCCGCCGATGCTGGCCTGACGTTGGTTCCGGACGAGGGGTTGGTAATCGAAAACGCTGGCCTGACCGAATGGCCGGTGACGCTGCTCGGCCGGTTTGATGAGGCGTTTCTGGATGTCCCGCCCGAGGTCATCCAGCTCACCGCGCGGGTGAACCAGAAGTATTTCGTGTGTGAGGATGCGGCCAAAGACTCTGGCGGCAAGCTCGCCAACGCCTTCATTTGTACGGCGAACATTTCGCCCCGCGATATGGATGTGGTGATCGACGGCAATCGCAAAGTTCTGGCTGCAAGGCTTTCTGATGCAAAGTTTTTCTGGGAACAGGATCAGAAGAAAACGCTCGGTGATCATGCCAAGAGGCTCGAGCGGATCACATTCCACGAAAAGCTCGGCACGGTCGCCGACAAGGTCGAGCGCGTCGCCAAGCTGGCGCGCTGGTTGTGCGAGGAGGGGATTGTCGGTGGTGATCCCGCGCTAGCCGAACAGGCCGCGCGGCTGTGCAAGGCCGACCTGGTCACCGCAATGGTCGGCGAATTCCCCGAATTGCAAGGCCTTATGGGCGGATATTACGCGACCAAGGAAGGCCTGCCGCGCGAAGTTTCCGACGCGATCCGCGATCATTACAAGCCGGTCGGGCAGGGCGATGATGTGCCCACCGCGCCGGTGACAGTGGCGGTATCGCTCGCGGACAAGCTGGACACCATTTTTGAATTTTTCTCGATTGGTGAGAAGCCCACGGGCTCAAAAGATCCTTATGCTCTTCGCAGGCAGGCAATTGGCTCAAATGCACTTATTTTAAAAAATGAGCTGAGCTTGAGTATTTTCGATTCCCTTATTGCACACGGTGCAAGCCTTCTTCGTCCGGCTGCGATAGCCGATGACGAGATCAATTTTCAGTTGTATTTGGCAGCAAAGAACCGCGCCACACAAAGGGATGAGCGTTTAAATCCGGAACACCTAATTTATGCAGGGATGCTGAAGCTGTCGGCGGAGCTTATTCATTTATTCGGGACTAGAATTCAGCATCAACTCAAAGCAGAAGGCAAGCGCACTGATTTTATCGAAGCTGCATTGTATTCTAGGTGTGACACAGTCCTGTCTCTTTATCGAACAGCAAACGCGTTACAAGATTTCTTAACGACTGACGACGGCGCCAACCTCCTCGCAGGCTACAAGCGCGCGGCGAATATCCTCAAGAAAGAGGACTGGCACGGGATCGAGGGGGAGATTTCGCAGACCGGCGAGGAAGACCCGCTGGCGATGGTCGACGATCCCGATCTCGCTCCGGTGATCGCGGCCAAGATGGCCGAGCGTCATGCCGCGGCCGAGCACCTCTCCTACACGCCCGAACCCGCCGAACAGACGCTGATCGACGCGCTCGCCACCGCTGCCCCGCGCGCGGCCGAGGCGGTGCAGGCCGAACGCTTCGGTGATGCGATGGCTGCGCTGGCCACCTTGCGCGCGCCCATCGACCAGTTTTTTGAAGAGGTGATTGTCAACGATGCAGATGCGAACAAGCGCACCGCTCGTCTAGCCTTGCTCGCCCGGTTTCGCGATGCGGTGCACCGGGTCGCCGATTTCAGCCGGATTGAGGGATGATTTTCCCGCCTGCTCGCCGTATCCTTTCCGCCTAACCACACTTGCCGGGAACTGCCATGACATTGAAGACGGTCTATGTTTTCGGCGGCAATGCCGACCATTCCGACCCGCGCCAGAAGGATAAAACCATCGCCGGGGGCAAGGGCGCAAACCTGGCCGAAATGGCCAGCATTGGCCTGCCGGTGCCGCCAGGCTTTACCATCACCACCGAAGAATGCGTGCGTTATCTGCAAGATGGCGCGGACTTCTCTGGTGAGTTGCGAGCCGCAATCGCCGCTGCGCTCACCCATGTCGAAGCCACTGTGGGCAAGCAGTTTGGCGATGCAGCCGATCCTTTGCTGGTATCCGTGCGGTCTGGCGCGCGCGTTTCTATGCCGGGGATGATGGACACCGTGCTCAATCTCGGGCTGAATGATGCGACCGTCGCAGGGCTGGCGCAATCATCGGGCGACGCGCGGTTTGCGTGGGACAGTTACCGCCGGTTCATCCAGATGTATTCCGACGTGGTGCTCGGCTTGGATCACGGCCTGTTTGAAGAGGCGCTCGAAATCGTCAAAGAAGACAACGGGTTTTACAGCGACACTGAATTGTCGTGTGAAGATTGGCAGGCCTTGGTCGGCCAATTTAAGGGCATTGCTGAAGCAGAGCTGGGCCGCCCGTTCCCGCAGGATGTTCACGAACAATTGTGGGGCGCAATCCGCGCGGTGTTTGACAGCTGGGATAGCGACCGGGCCAAGGTCTATCGCCGGTTGAACGACATTCCCGGACATTGGGGCACCGCAGTTAATGTGCAGGCGATGGTGTTTGGCAATATGGGCGAAACCAGCGCGACCGGAGTGGCCTTCACCCGCGATCCGGCCACGGGCGAACGGGCGTATTACGGCGAATACCTGATCAATGCGCAGGGCGAGGATGTGGTGGCGGGCATCCGTACGCCGCAATATCTAACCCGCGCCGCCCGCGAAACCGCCGGGGCCAAGCAACCCAGCATGGAAGAGGCGCTGCCCGATGCCTATGGCGAGCTGGCCCGCGTGTTTGATCTGCTTGAACTGCATTACAAGGATATGCAGGACATCGAATTCACGGTGGAGCGCGGCACATTGTGGATGTTGCAAACAAGGTCGGGCAAGCGGACTGCTAAGGCTGCGCTGAAAATGGCGGTGGATATGGTCGATGAAGGCCTGATCGATACCCGCGAAGCGGTGCGGCGGGTGGATCCGATGGCACTGGACCAGTTGCTGCACCCGACGCTCGATCCCAAAGCACCGCGCAATGTGATGACCAAAGGGCTGCCCGCATCGCCGGGCGCAGCTGCGGGCAAAATTGTGCTGGATGCCGATACGGCCGAACAATGGGCCGGTCGCGGTGAGAAGGTGATTTTGGTGCGGGTCGAAACCAGCCCTGAAGACATCCACGGTATGCACGCAGCGCAAGGCATCCTTACAGCGCGCGGCGGCATGACGTCACACGCTGCGGTGGTGGCGCGCGGCATGGGCCGCCCGTGCGTGTCGGGCGCGGGTGCAGTGTCGATTGACCGCGCGGCGCGCACGCTGAGGATCGGGGAGCACGAACTGAAGGAAGGCGACGCCATCACCCTTGATGGGGCGACCGGGCAAGTGATGCTCGGAATCGTGCCGACCGTCGAGCCAAAGCTGGCCGGCGATTTTGGTACCTTGATGGTGTGGGCAGACGAGCTGCGACGGATGCGGGTGCGCACCAACGCCGAAACGCCAGCGGATTGCCGGATGGCGCGGCAATTCGGCGCGGAAGGTATCGGGCTGTGCCGCACCGAACATATGTTTTTCGAAGCAAGCCGGATCAGTCTGGTGCGCCAGATGATCCTTGCCGATGACGAGGCCGGACGACGGCGCGCGCTGGACCAGCTGCTGCCCGAACAGCGCGCTGATTTCACTGCGATTTTCGAAGTGATGGCGGGGCTGCCTTGCACTATCCGCTTGCTCGATCCGCCCCTGCACGAATTTCTGCCACACGCGGATGAGGATTTTGCTGATCTGGCCGATGCCACAGGGCTGGGGGTCGATCACCTGAAGCGCCGGGCGGGCGAGTTGCACGAGTTTAACCCGATGCTGGGCCATCGCGGGTGCCGGTTGGGGATCACCTATCCCGAAATCTACGAAATGCAGGCGCGGGCGATTTTTGAAGCAGTCTGCGCGGTGAAGGCATCATCGGGCGAAGCGCCGCTGCCCGAAATTATGATCCCGCTGGTCGCGACCAAACGCGAATTGGCGATCTTGCGTGCGCTGGTAAACCGCGTAGCGGAGGCGGTTTTTGCCGAAGTCGGCACGCGGGTTGAATACCTCGTCGGCACAATGATTGAACTGCCGCGCGCGGCCTTGATGGCGGGCGAGATTGCCGAGGAGGGCGAGTTTTTCAGTTTCGGCACCAATGACCTGACGCAGACCACGCTGGGTGTGTCACGTGATGATGCGGCGCGGTTTCTCAGCGTCTACGTCGAAAAGGGGATTTTCCCGCGCGATCCGTTTGTCAGTCTCGACATCGAAGGCGTGGGCCAGTTGGTTGAGCTCGCCGCCGAACGCGGGCGGGCGACGCGCCCGGACATCAAGCTGGGCATCTGCGGAGAACATGGCGGCGATCCAGCGAGCATTGCGTTTTGCGAGCGGGTCGGCCTCGATTACGTCAGCGCCTCGCCCTACCGCGTGCCGATTGCACGGTTAGCCGCTGCGCAGGCGGCGCTGAACGCTTAGGTGCCAGCCAGGGATCGCCGTCCGGTAAGGGTGATGATCTCGAAGGTTTCGGCGGTCTTGCCACCGCTATCGGCGCGGGCGGCAAAATCGGCGTGGGCGCGGGCGAGCGCAGCCTTGCCAAGCGGCGGGGCAGGGCGGGCCAGCGCATTACCAAGCCCCTGATCGCGCAGGTCGCCAACCAGCCGGTCAAGACTGGAATAGCGCACGGTTAAGGTGTGGGTGTCGACCACTGGGTCTTTCCACCCTGCGCGCTGCATCAATTGCGGCGCAGCGCGCACGTCCACCAGCGGGTGGATGCGCGCCGCTGGACGATCCGGCTCGGCCGCGAGCATCGCAGCGCGTAGCATCGGCAAGCTCGCACCGCCGACAAAGCTGGCAATCACGAAGCCGCCTGGGGACAACGCATGACGCAAATGTATCAGCGCGCCCGGCAAGTCGTTGATCGCATCAAGCTGACCAATCACCGCAATGCAATCATAGCCGCCGATGGGCAGCGGCTCAGCAGGATTGGCTACCACGCTATGGGTCGGCGCTGCGCCGCCGCTGGCAAAGTGCACCACCAGCGCCTCGGTGCAGGGGCCGATCACCAACGCGCGTTGCGGGGCAAGCCGAACAAAGCTCAGCCGTTCGATCATGTCGTCGGCGATGTCATTGATCAGAAAAGTCGCCGCATCGGGCTGTTTGCTTCTGCGTCGCTCTGATCGCAAAGCCCGCTGCACCCGGCGCTGTTCGTCAAAGATCGAAGGGACTTGCTGGTTGCTCATAAACAAACGCTTTGCCGCGCTTGCTTCAACAGCACAAGCCATGCGAAGCTGATGGGATGGCGTCGGTTGCACAGCTTTTCCTGGGAATTCAACCGGTGGTAGACCTTGTCTATCCGCCGCGCTGCCCCGCGTGCGGGATTGCCATCGCCAATCAGCAGGGCCTGTGCGCTGAATGCTGGGGCACGCTGGATATTCCTTCGGGCGAGGCAGATGAGGGCGCGGCGGTGCCGGTCTTTGCGGCCACCTATTACAACGATACCTCGCGCAAGCTCGTGTTGGCCTACAAGCATGGCGGGCGGATTGCTCTGTCGCAATTGCTGGCCCGGATGATTGCGGCACGGCTACCCGACGCGGGTGATTGCGGCGCACTGCCGCCGTTGCTGGTGCCGGTACCGCTGCATCGCTGGCGGCTATGGCATCGCGGATTTAATCAGGCCGCGTTGCTTGCATCCGAGCTGGCCCAGATGGGTAAGGGCGAAGCGCTGGTTGATGGCCTGATCCGCTGTAAACGCACGCCGAGCTTGGGTGGGCTGGGGCGCGAGGCACGCGACCGCGCGCTGGCCGGAGCGATTATCATGAACCCAGCCAAAGCAGCGATTTTGGCAGGCCGTCATGTCGTGCTGATCGATGACGTGCTCACCAGCGGCGCTACGAGCCGCAGCTGCCTTGCAGCGTTACGGCAAGGCAAAGTCGCCAGTATGGCCGTGGCGTGCTTTGCACGGGTGCAGACTTATCCGGGGCGGATTGACCACATTGACTAAGCCAAAACATAACGCCCGAGGCCTTATGAGCCTCGGGCGCCACGTGACGAAACGGTTTGGATCCACCCTTGCGGGCATTGGTGACCATCCCCTAAGTTGGTCGCCGGGATCCTATCCCTTATCGTTCAATCGGTCGCACTGGCACCCCCATGCCAATCTGCGTTCCGATTACCCCCTGAACGCCGCGCCGGGCGGCGCGCAAGCTCGGTGGAGAATCCCTCGCGGAAGTTCCGAGGTTCTTCTTTCACTGTGTTGCACAACGCGGAAGACGAAACCGCCGCCGGGCGCATTTTTTGCGTTGCTCTGTTGTGAACGGGCAACAATTATCGCTAAACCGATGCATCAGAAGCATGAGCCATCGAAATGGGCCTGCTTAGGATCCACATATTTCCACGGAGCATGATGTGACCATTACCCCGCCGACCCCCGAGGCGCGCGAATCCGACACCGTGTTTGCGCCAAAGTTCGATAGGACAGGGTTGTTGACTGCCGTCGTAGTCGATCATGCCACGGCAGAGGTGCTGGTTGTTGCGCACATGAATCAAACAGCAATTGATGCAACGCTGGCAAGCGGTCGCGTACATTTCTGGTCACGTTCGCGCGAGTGTTTGTGGATGAAGGGCGAGACATCGGGCAATGTTCTGGTGGTTGAGGGCGTGTTGGTCGATTGTGATCAGGATGCCTTGGTAATTCACGCCCGCCCCGCCGGGCCGACGTGTCATACTGGCGCACGCAGTTGCTTTTACCGCCGCATAGAAAACGGTGAGAGCGGGCCTGTTCTCGTAAAGGTCAATCCTTGACGCTCACGTAAAGGGAAGGTAGAGGGTTTGCATGGCCACCGCTTCCGCACAGACCACCCTTGCACAGCTTGATGCAGAAAACTCAGCTGAGCCTCGCCGTAACGGCGCGCATCTTGATCGCTTCGATAAACTCGCACGCGAACAGTTCACGATTTCGGATCTTACATCCGAATTCGGCTGTACAGCCCGCGCGCTGCGGTTTTACGAGGATGAGGGGTTGATTAACCCGGCGCGGGTTGGTTTGACCCGGGTCTATTCAAAGCGTGACCGCGCCCGGCTTGCGTGGATTATGCGGGCCAAGAATGTCGGCTTCAGCCTGATTGAAATTCGCGAGATGATCGATCTGTATGATCTTGATGATGGCCGGGTTGAACAGCGCCGCGTCACGATTGAAAAATGCCGGGCGCATATTGCCAAGCTGTATGCGCAACGCGCCGATATTGATTCGTCGATCAACGAACTCACCGAATTCGTTGCCGAAATCCAAAAGAGCGAACCGCGCTGAGCTGGCAAGAAGCACCGATAAACCAACCACGCACACCCAAGGGATTATGTGATGCCGACCTATACTGCCCCGACCCGTGATACCCGTTTCGTTGTCAGCGAAGTGCTTGATCTGGCGAGCTACGGCAACCTGCCCGGTTTTGAAAACGCCACTCCGGACATGATTGAGACGGTGATCAACGAAGCTGGAAAGTTCTGCGCTGAGGTGCTCGCGCCGATCAATCAAGCGGGCGACGAATTTGGCTGCACCCGGCATGAAGATGGCAGCGTCACCACGCCTCCGGGGTTCAAGCAGGCCTATCAGGCCTATGTTGACAGCGGATGGGGCACGCTTGGCCAGCCGGAAGAATTTGGTGGGCAGGGGTTGCCGCACGTTCTCGGCTTTGTGTTAGAAGAATACACGGGCACCGCCAATCAGGCGTTCGCGATGTATCCCGGCCTGACAGCAGGCGCGATTTCGGCAATTCTGGCCAAGGGTAGCGACGATCAAAAATCGGCCTACGTGCCGAAGATGGTGTCGGGCGAATGGTCGGGCACCATGAACCTGACCGAACCGCAATGCGGCACCGATCTGGGCATGATCCGCACCAAAGCGGTTGCCAATGACGACGGTTCTTTCGCAATCACCGGGACCAAGATTTTCATCTCGGCTGGCGAACATGACCTTACCAGCAACATCATTCACCTCGTGCTGGCCAAGACTGCGGGTGCGCCGGATAGCGTCAAGGGTATTTCGCTGTTTATTGTGCCCAAATTCCTGCTTGATACCGATGGCAATCCGGGCGTGCGAAACGGTGTCACTTGCGGCTCCATCGAAAAGAAGATGGGCATTCATGGCAACGCCACTTGCTTGCTTAATTACGATGAGGCCACCGGGTTCATGGTCGGCGAGGAAAACAAAGGTCTCGCCGCGATGTTCGTCATGATGAACGCTGCGCGGCTTGGAGTGGGCATTCAAGGATATGCTCAGGCCGAAGTCGCCTATCAGAACGCCGTGACTTACGCGCTTGACCGCCGTCAGGGACGCGCGCTCACCGGCCCGGCGGATACGGCTGCCAAGGCCGATCCGATTTTTGTTCACCCGGACGTGCGCCGGATGCTGATGGATGCCAAGGTGTTCACTGAAAGTATGCGGGCGCTGTGTTTGTGGGGTGCGTTGCAGGTTGATCTGAGCCACAAGGCCCAAACCGAAGACGAGCGTGAATATGCCGATATGCTGATCGGCCTGATGACCCCGGTGATCAAGGGTTACGGCACCGACAAGGGCTATGACATCGCTAATAACATGCAGCAGGTTTACGGCGGACATGGCTATGTCAAGGAATGGGGCATGGAACAGTTCGTCCGCGATAGCCGCATCGCGATGATCTACGAAGGCGCCAACGGGGTGCAAGCGATGGATCTGTGTGGTCGCAAGCTGGCGTCGAATGGTGGTAAGGCAATTCAAGCGTTTTTCGCGATGATCGATGAGGAAATCGCTGCAGGCAAGCAGGTCGCCGAATTGAAGGACGTGGCCGAACGGCTTGAAAAGGCGCTTGGCGAGCAGAAAGCGGCGACCATGTGGTTTATGCAGAATGCAATGGCTAACCCGAACCACCTTGGTGCAGGCGCGCATCATTACATGCACATCATGGGCATCGTGACGCTCGGCTTTTTCTGGTTGAAGATGGCCAAAGTCGCTCTGAACAAGCTGGCCGGTGCTTCGGATGATCAGGCATTTTACGAAGCGAAGCTGGTCTCGGCAAACTATTATGCCGAACGCTTTCTGCCCGATGCAGGCGCGCTGCGCCGAAAGCTTGAAGCGGGGAGCGAGAACATGATGAAGCTTACAGCTGAGGCTTTCGCCACTGCGGCTTAACTGTGCTGCAACTGCCCAGCGGCCTTGCTATCTGGTCGCAGCAAGTCGAATGGCTGGCGGGTCGTGATATTGCGGTATGGCGGCCCGCACTTGCAATTGGGCCGGAACACTGCAAGCGGAACCTACTCAGTCGTTAAGGATTTTGGCGGCGACTTCCTCAATTGAACCGTTGACCAAAAGCGCGTTGCTGCCAACCATCCCGACATTGGTCTGGCCATTCTCGCCCGTGCGCAGCCATGCGATATTTTGTGCCACGACAAGATAATTGCCGCCGCGCGACTCTAGCAAAACAAATTTCATCGCGGTTCTCCCGAGCCGCAGGAAAAATGCCCGGCAGACCGCGATTGGGCATAGGGGTAGGCCGGTTAAGAAGAATGCCTATTCCACCGGCAGAAAATCGGGAACCGACAGATACCGTTCGCCGGTGTCATAGTTGAACCCCATCACCCGGCTGCCCACTGCAAGATCGGGCAGCTTTTTGGCAATCGCCGCTAACGTCGCGCCTGATGAAATGCCCACCAGCATGCCTTCTTCGCTTGCAGCGCGGCGGGCCATTTCCTTGGCTTCTTCCGCGCCAACGGTAATCGCTCCGTCAATGGCGCTGGTGTGAAGATTGCCGGGAATGAAGCCCGCGCCAATGCCCTGGATCGGGTGCGGGCCGGGTTGGCCGCCGCTGATGACAGGCGATGCTTCGGGTTCGACACCATAGGCTTTGAACGCGGGCCAGTGCCGTTTCAGTTCCTCTGCACAGCCGGTCAGGTGCCCGCCTGTGCCGACACCGGTGATCATCACGTCAATCGGGGTATCAGCGAAATCGACCAGAATTTCCTGAGCCGTGGTCCTGGCATGGATCGCCGGGTTGGCGGCGTTATCGAACTGGCTCGGCATCCAACCGCCGGGGGTTTGCTCGACCAATTCCTGCGCGCGTTCAATCGCGCCCTTCATACCTTTTTCGCGCGGCGTGAGATCAAAGCTCGCGCCGTAAGCCAACATCAGGCGGCGCCGCTCAATCGACATCGATTCGGGCATCACCAGCACCAGCTTGTACCCTTTGACCGCCGCAACCATCGCAAGGCCGATCCCGGTGTTGCCGCTGGTTGGCTCAACGATTGTCCCGCCGGGCTGAAGTGCGCCGCTGCCCTCAGCATCTTCAACCATCGCAAGCGCGATTCGATCTTTGATCGAGCCGCCCGGATTGGCGCGTTCTGACTTTATCCAAACCTCGTGATCGGGGAACATCCGGGCTATGCGAATGTGCGGCGTCGCACCGATGGTCGCAAGGATAGAATCGGCTTTCATGTCGTCACCTCTTTCTTGAGCGCTTGCGGCTCGAATGAACGCGCGCGGCGCAGTTCGGGGAAGTACCACGCCCAGATCATTGTCACGAATATCGCACCCGCGCCGCCGAATACAACCGCTCCGGTTGCACCCAGGATAGCGGCAGCAAGGCCCGATTGCATCTCGCCCAATTCATTTGATGCGGAGATCGCAAGGCCCGAGATCGCCGAGACCCGTCCGCGTTTGTCATCTGGCGTGAACAATTGCACGAGCGAACTGCGGATGAACACCGATACCATATCGACCGCGCCCATCACCGCTAGGATCGCTAGCGACAGGATGAAGTTGCGCGAAAAGGCAAAGGCGATAGTCGCCGCGCCGAACGCCCCGACGGCCCACAGCATCTTCATGCCGACTTCGCGTTCTAGCGGGCGGAACGATAGCCATAGCGCCACGCTCGCCGCTCCCAGCGCCGGTGCTGCCCGCATCAGCCCCAATCCCTCGGGGCCGACAAACAGGATGTCGCGCGCAAACACAGGCAATAGCGCGGTTGCGCCCGCTAACAGAACGGCAAACAGATCGAGCGTGATGCAGCCCAACAGGAACCGTTCCCGCCAGACATAGACCAGCCCTTCGACAATCTGTCGCAAGGGTTTGAGGCGTGGACCCTCGTGCTTGGCGCGGATCGGGCGCACCGTCATGATCAATACCATCGCAGCCAGCAGCAGGCCGGCTGAAAGCGCATGTGGCAGCCATTCAGCCCGGGCAAAGATCAACCCGCCCAACGCTGGCCCGGCAACGCTGGCGGTCTGCCAAGCGATCGACGACAACGCAATAGCCCGCGGCAGCATGGCAGGCGGGACGATATTGGGCGCAATCGCGCTCATTGACGGGCCGGCAAATACGCGCGCGGCCCCGTGTGCCGCGGCGAGGCCGAACAGTATCGGGATATTGAGTGCATCTTGCCAAGTCATCACGGCCAGCACTACCGCAACACACCCATCGATCCCGTTGGCAAAGGCGGCCACATGGCGCCGGTCAAACCGATCAGCCGCAAGGCCTGCCAGCGGGGTCAACAGAAACAGCGGGATAAACTGTGCCAGTCCCAGCAACCCAAGCTGGAACGAGGCCTCGGCCACGCTCATTGCGTAATCAGCGCGCGCAGTTTCATACAATTGATAGCCGATGAGCACCACCATCGACATGGTCGCGAACACCGAAATGAAGCGGGCAAGCCAATAGCGCCGAAAATCGACGATCTGTAGCGGGGAGGTAGGGTCAATCACGCCGATGCCATGGCAGGCGGGGGCGCGGCTGCCAAGCGCGCTAACGCGGGCGGCGCAAGCGCGGGTTTGGCTGCAGTTCGTCGATGATAGTCACAAAATCATCAAGCCGGATGATCCGTTCAAACTGGAAACCAGCGCGGTCATCGCGGGTCCAGATCACATAGGCCTCGATCCGGCCCACAACTGGCAAGCGTATGATAATGCGGTCACCGCGTTGCAATTGCGTGCCGCCGTCGATCATAAATCCGTGGGCTGACAGATTACACACATGCAGATGCAGGTCGCCATGCGCGAAATGCTCGACGATGGCCGGAAAATCTACCGGGTGCCGCGCACCGCGCCGCAGGTCAGTTACACTGAGATTTGCTCCGCCAGCCACGCCTTAAGGCCCTCCCTGTTTCCGGGTTCAAACCTAGGGGATGAAGCAGAAAGGCTGATATTTGGTAAAGCCCATGATTGACCCGATCAGCGCTGCACCAAGGCGTGGCGTTTTTTGCCAAGACTAAGGCGCAAGATCTGACCCTCGGCGGGCAGCACGAGGAATGCAGGGTCGGTAATCGTTTCACCGTCAAGCTTGACCGCGCCCTCGGCCAATTTGCGTTTTGCCTCTCCATTCGAAGCAGTAAGGCCAATTTCGGTCAACAGTGCGGCGATGCGAATGCCATCCGGTCCTGTGACAAGGCTGGGCAAGTCTTCGCCCGCGCCAGAGCCTGCAAATGTTTCGCGCGCGGTCGCTTCGGCGCGGATTGCGGCATTATCGCCGCGCACCAACCGAGTGACCTCATTGGCGAGAACCGCCTTGGCTAGGTTAATTTCAGCACCCTGCAGCGCTTCAAGCCGGACGATCTCATCGACCGGCAGATCGGTGAACAGTCGCAGGAACCGGCCAACGTCGCGGTCATCAACGTTGCGCCAATATTGCCAGAAATCATACGCCGGCAACTGATCTTCGTTCAGCCATACCGCGCCTGCCGCAGTCTTGCCCATCTTTGCGCCGTCGGCGGTAGTCAGCAGCGGCGTGGTCAGCCCGAATAGGTCAGCACCGTCCATCCGGCGGCCAAGCTCCATCCCGTTGACGATATTGCCCCACTGATCACTGCCGCCCATTTGCAATCGCACGCCAATGGTGTGCGACAGGTGCCGGAAATCATAGCCTTGCAGGATCATGTAATTGAATTCGAGGAAGGTCATCGGCTGTTCGCGCTCAAGCCGCAGCCGCACCGAATCAAAGCTCAACATGCGGTTGATGGTGAAATGCGTGCCAACCTGCTGGAGCAATTCAATATAACCAAGCTGCCCCAGCCAATCATGATTGTTGACCATCACGGCATCGGTTGGTCCATCCCCGAACGTCAGAAGCCTGTCAAACACTGAGCGAATCGATGCGATGTTGATCTCAATTGTCGCATCAGTCAGCATCTTGCGGCTTTCATCACGCCCGGTGGGATCGCCGATCCGCGTGGTGCCGCCGCCCATCACGACAACCGGCTTGTGCCCGGTCTGCTGTAAGCGGCGCAGCATCATTATCTGCACCAGACTGCCGATGTGAAGCGATGGTGCCGTGGCGTCAAACCCGATGTAGCCGGGCACAATCTGCTGAGCCGTCAGGGTATCAAGCCCGGCTGCGTCGGTCATCTGGTGGATATAACCACGGTCATCCAGCAACCGGAGAAGGGCAGAGTTGAAAGTGCTCATGGGTGTCCTGTCGTTTTGGGGCGCATAACAGGGGGCACGGCTGACGGGAAGTGGCTTGCCGGGGCAGGGATGAGCCGCCAAAAGGGAGAGATGCTTCCCTTGATGCTCCACCGCACCTGCGATCTCGGCCCAATCCGCGCCGTCACTGCCAACATCACCGCCACGACAGGCGGCTGCGATGTTGAATTCCGGCTTGATGGGAGGGTAGGCGCAATCACATTGCCGCCGCCCGGACCTTCGCTCCGCACCGATAATCTGTGGCAGACCACCTGTTTCGAGATTTTCTGGCAACCCATCGGCGGGACATTCTACCGCGAATTCAACCTCTCGCCATCAGCACGTTGGGCAGCATACGACTTCGATTCCTTCCGCGAAGGTATGCGCAATGCGCCGGTGGCGGCGATGGCGGTTGCCTGTTCGCAGGATGAAACCGGGCTGGTGCTCAAGGCGTCGATTTCTGCCGACTTGACAAGCCCGGCGCAAGTCGCGCTCAATGCGATTGTCGAACATGCTGATGGCGGCAAGCAATTCTGGGCGCTCGCCTTTCCGCCCGGACCGCCCGAGTTCCACTCCGAGGCCAACCGGCAGTTGATTGTGGATCGTTAAGACGGCGCGGATTGCTTCCCGAACGGTGCGTTGAGTTTCACGATCATGGCATTGAGCACAAACGCAAAACTGACCCAGATGAAATAGGGCACATTGAGCCAGTCTGCAAAACTATCGCCCGACACACGCGGCAGCACGACCATCAGTGCGGTGACGGACGCCCAGAGCAACACGTTTTCCGCCAACGCCCAATCGGGCCTGCGCAATTTGAAAAACAACGGCGACCACAGAAAATGCAGCACGAAGTTGGCACCAAACAGCGCGAACACCGCCGTGCGGGCCTCAGGCGAAGGCGCTGCCTTTAGCGCGATGTAAAAGCTCCAGCCGGAAAGGCCCAGGATTGTCGTCCAGGCCGGGCCGAACAGCCAATCAGGCGGTTGCCAGCGCGGCTTGGCCAGATCGCGGTACCACGGGCCGATGTCGGTGAGCGCGCCGCCAACACCGCCAAGGATAATGGCCCATGCAGCGGCGATAAAGGTCGTGTTCCAATCCATCGGGACATTATACGCACAAGCAGCGCAAATACCATTGCCTTTGCGGGTCCGGTGTTCCACGCCCCTTGCCCATGAAGACAGGAATTGACCGGCTGTTGGCCGATCCGCAACTGCTGGCGCAGCTTAAGGGGCGCAGGGTCGCCTTAGTGGCGCACCCCGCCAGTGTGACGTCAGATCTCACCCACAGCTTGGACGCGCTGATCGCGGCGGGGGTGAACATCACCAGCGCGTTTGGCCCGCAGCATGGGCTGAAGGGTGACAAGCAGGACAATATGGTCGAGACGGCGGACGAGATGGATCCGCGTTACGGCATACCGATCTTCTCGCTTTACGGCGAAGTGCGCCGCCCCAGCGGGCAGATGATGACGAGCGCGGATGTATTCCTGTTTGACCTGCAAGACCTGGGTTGCCGAATTTATACCTTTGTCACCACACTGCTCTATTTGCTCGAAGAAGCAGCCAAAGCGGGCAAAGAAGTGTGGGTGCTTGATCGCCCCAACCCTGCCGGCCGTCCGGTCGAAGGCACCTTGCTTGTGCCGGGGCAGGAAAGCTTTGTGGGCGGTGCCCCAATGCCGATGCGCCACGGGCTGACGATGGGGGAAATGGGCCACTGGTTTATCGCGCATTGCAGTCTTGACGTCACTTACAAGGTGGCGGCGATGGAAGGTTGGCAGCCGCATGACGATGGCGGGAATGGGTGGCCGACGTCACGCCTGTGGATCAATCCTTCGCCCAATGCCGCCAATGTCAACATGGCCCGTTGCTATGCTGGCACTGTGATGCTCGAAGGCACGACGCTATCAGAAGGTCGCGGCACAACGCGGCCGTTGGAGGTGTTGTTTGGCGCACCGGACATCGATGCAGGCGGCGTTTTGAAAGTCATGCGCAAGCTCGCGCCCGAATGGCTGGCGGGTTGCGCAATCCGCGAATGCTGGTTCGAACCGACTTTCCACAAACATGCAGGAAAACTGTGTAATGCGCTGATGATCCATGCAGAAAGTGGGTTCTATAATCATGACGCGTTCAAACCGTGGCGGTTACAAGCGCTGGCATTCAAGGCGATTCGGCGGCTGTATCCGGATTATCCGCTGTGGCGCGATTTCCCGTACGAGTATGAACTTGGTCGCCTCGCGATTGACGTCATCAATGGCGGGCCATCACTACGCCAATGGGTTGACGATGCCGCAGCGACACCAAGCGATCTCGACGTGATGGCGTCACACGATGAAGCCGCATGGGTCGCGGAGGTACGCGGGCACCTATTGTATTGAGTGACGTCATTGCGGTGCGGGCAAAGGCATATACCGTCATAAGCGGGATGGCTGACAAACCGCCACCTTGAGGAGGACTAGCAAATGGCAACCACCGCAGGCAGCGTGCCCGCCGTCCGCTCGGTTAGGGTCACCCTGTGGGTACTGCTGATCGTCTACGTCTTCAATTTTGTCGACCGCCAGATTGTCAACATCCTGGCCGAGCCGATTGCGCGTGATCTTGATCTTAGTGATACGCAGATTGGGCTGATGACGGGGTTGGCCTTCGCGCTGTTTTACACCGTGCTGGGCATCCCAATTGCGCGCTTTGCCGATCGCGGGACAACCAGCAGGCCCAAGGTTATCGCAATCGCGCTGGCGGTATGGTCGGTAATGACCGCGCTGTGCGGGCTTGCACAAAACTTCGCACAATTGTTGATCGCCCGGATCGGAGTGGGCGTGGGCGAGGCGGGCTGCACTCCGCCTGCGCACTCGCTGATTAGCGATCTGGTGCCCCCTGAAAAGCGCAGTTCGGCGCTCGCATTCTACTCACTCGGCATCCCGGTGGGCACATTGCTGGGCATGATCATCGGCGGCACGCTGGCAGATTACGTGGGGTGGCGTGAGGCGTTTGTGATTGTTGGGCTGCCGGGCATCGCAATGGCGCTGGTGGTGTGGTTCGTGATCAAAGACCCGCGCCATGCAGATGCCGCCACAATTTTGCGCAGTCAGAACCAACCCCAAGTGCTGCCGATCAAAGAAGCGCTGCGCGAAGTCATGCTGTCGCGGGCGTTCGTGCTGTTGCTGGTCGCCGGATCAGCGGCGGCGTTCCTTTCTTATGGCAAAACCACATGGACGACGATCTTCTTTCAGCGCACCCATGGTTTGACGCCGGGGCAGGTGGGCTTGTGGTTCGGGATTATTGCCGGGGTTGCGGGCATTGTGGGCACTTGGCTGGGCGGTTATCTGGCTGATCGGTTTGGCGCCAAGAACCGTCGTCATGTGCTGAGCGCACCTGCAATCGGCATGGCCTTGGCAGTGCCGCTGGCATTGGCGGCCTATCAAGCACCGACGTGGCCGATGGCTCTGGCGTTATTGTTCCTGCCGACGATGCTCAATTCACTCTATTACGGGCCAACCTATTCGGCGGCGCAAGGGCTGGTGCCACTGCGCGCGCGCGCGATTGCGGCCGCGTGCCTGCTGTTCTTTCAAAACCTGATCGGGCTGGGGCTGGGGCCGCTGTTCTTCGGGATGCTGTCTGACCTGCTGCACCCGACCTATGGCGCTGATAGCGTGCGCTA
>JBBRFG010000037.1:0-19966 GCA_038224685.1 Sphingomonadales bacterium | reverse complement strand
GAGAGCCGCCCTTGGTTTGCGTTTTGGCTCAAACCAAAGGCCATCTATTGGTATAGTGGTGATGAAGTGATCCGTGCATTTTGCAGCTACAGAGATGGCAATTCCAATCCTGATTTCGTGACGTGGAAGCAAATCTGGATTTAGCTGGCGGTCTGAAACCCCCAATCCCCCCCTTGCGTAACTCCCCCGATTGCGGGCAGACACGAACGTGAGAGAGGGACACCACATTGTCGCACAACCATCATCGCCAAAAGGCGAGAACACCGACGCTGGCCTCGCGCATCGTGCGCCGGATCATCCTTGCGATCTGGTATGCGCGCGGCTGGAAGATCGATTCCCCGCTGCCCAAGCATTTGAAGAAATACGTGCTGGCCGGCGCGCCGCACACCACCAACTGGGATTTCGTGTTCTTCACCGGCGCGACGCATGAAGAAGGCGTGAAGCCCAATTTCATGGGCAAGCACACGCTGTTCACCGGGATGATGCGCAACTTCATGCTCGATATGGGCGGTATCCCGGTTGATCGCACCGCCAAAGCCAACGCCACCGAACAGGTCGCCGCCGAATTCGCCGCGCGCGATGAACTGGCGCTGGTGATCGCGTGCGAAGGCACGCGCAAGTCGGATGGCCGGTGGAAATCAGGGTTCTACCACATCGCCCGTGCCGCCAACGTCCCGATTGTTCCGGCCTTTGCTGACAACGCCCGCAAGATCATCAGCTTCGGCCCGCCGATGATGCCAACCGGCAATTACGGCGAGGATTTGCTGAAAATCGCCGAATGGTTCCGGTCCAAACTGCCCGATTACGACCGCTTCAAGGTGCTCGAACAGCAGGCGCAGGGCATTATTGCGGGAAAGAATGATGTTTGATCTGCTGGCGGTAAACGCCGCGATCTTGCTGGCGCTGGTGCTGCTCCAATGGGCGATCAGCGTGAAAATCAACGACGTCAGCTTTATCGATGCGTTCTGGGGCGCGGGGATGGGCATTCTGGCCGTGGCGAGCTGGCTGCATGTCGGCGGCGGGCCGGGGCAGCTCGCCACGCTGATCATGATCATGACCGCCGCCTGGGGCTTCCGCCTCGGCCTCTATCTGTTCCTGCGCTGGTGGAAGGAAGGCGAGGACAAGCGTTACAAAATGATCCTGAAAAAGGATCGCGAGGCCGGAAATTTCGCCCGCGCTGCGCTGACCCGGGTGTGGTTGATGCAGGCGGTGCTGCTGTTCATGGTGAGCAGCCCGGCGCAGGTCGGTATTCTGGCCAGCGGCGCGCCTGCCCCAATCCCGCCGCTGGCATGGGCCGGCTTTGCCTTATGGAGCGTCGGCGTGTTTTTCGAATGGGTCGGCGATTGGCAACTGACCCGGTTCAAGGCTGATCCTGCCAACCACGGGAAGGTGCTGGACACCGGGCTGTGGCGTTACACCCGCCACCCGAATTATTTTGGCGATTTCGCCGCGTGGTGGGGCATCTGGCTGGCCTGCGCGTCGGCCGGTTGGGAATATGGGGCGGCGACGATCATTGGCCCGCTGTTCCTCAGTTTCACGCTGACCAAGTGGTCGGGCGTGACGCTGCTGGAAAAGGGTTTGGACAAGTCAAAGGGCGACAAATACGCCGAATACAAGCGGCGCACCTCGGCGTTTTTCCCGCTGCCGCCCAAGCCCTGAGTGCGCGGCGGCGGCGGGACTATTCGACCAACCGCACTGCCGCGCCGCACAAAAAGTACGCCCGCACCCTTTAAGCCTGTGCCCGCTTCGCCTATGTTGCGCCCAATCAGGAGGCGCAGCGACCATGGCTCTCAACCCGACCTTACGTGAGGAAGAGCGCGAGCGGATCGCACGCCATGTGCTCGACCTCGTCAAGCAGCGCGGTCAGGAAATTCCGTTGACCGTCGCGATGGCCGAAAGCGGGCTGACCCGCGCGCGGTTCGAAGCGCTGTTTGCCGATTACGACGATCTGTTTGATGCGGTTGCGCAGACTTGGCTCGCCCCGCAGCTCGCCGTGATGGAGGAGGTGCTGGCCACCACTCTGCCGCCGCCGCGCAAGATGTACGAATTCTTCCGCCGCCGGTTTGTCATCTCGCAAAGCCGGTTTCGCGACGATCCCGAGCATTTCACTATCCTGTGCGAAATGGGCGCAGCCAATTTTGAACGGGTGCGATCGTACGTCGATCTGGCCGATCACTACCTGTGCGAGCTGATCGCCGAGGCGCAGGCCGAAGGCTATTTCGCGGGGCTATCGATTGATGAGGCGTTGTCGTTGATCAATCAGATGATTTCCAACTACACCTTGCCCGATGCGCTGGTCCACCTTGGCGACAAGCTGTCAGAGGAGAAGCTGGCGCGGATCGTGGACACGATGTTTATCGGCCTGTCAGGCGAGGCGGGGGCGGATGCTGCCGGGGTGAACACGTTAAAGGTTGCGTCGTAAGAGTTTGCTCAATATCCGTTCGCCCTGAGCTTGTCGAAGGGCTGCTTTTTCTTCGGCTTGCGCAATTTTTCAAAAGTGAAGAACGGTCCGTCGACAGGCTCAGGACGAACGGAGGTGGGGGCGGGTCTACCCCTTACCCCACCAACCCGGTGCTGGATCGTCCGCCCCGCGCGCGCCGCGCCGCTGCAATCCGCCATGCGCCGTCCTGTTTGACCAATGTGTCGAGATAACGCCCGCCTACCACCAGTTCGATTTCGCCGCCGGGTGCCGGGATCAGGTGGAGCGCGGCGCAGTTGGTCTCGGCCTTGGCGGCGGCGGGGGCGGTGATCTGGATGACCGTGTTGGAGATATTGTGCTGGGTCAGCCGCATCGCGCCAAGCCCTGCCATCAGGGCCGGGATCGTTTCAGCCGGCGACTTGGCCCCGTCGCCGTAATCAATCCGTGCGTCGGCGGTGAATACGGTGGCCAGCACCGCGCCATCGCAGCGATCAATGCCCCGGCAATAGCGGGCGAGGGTTTCGGCAATGGCCAGCCGGTCGGCGATTTCGGATGTGTCCATGCAGGGTTCCTAACGTGCGCGGCAGCGACGCGGGACTGCCACAAGCGTCAGCGGCTAGTCCTGCCTGAACTGCACCACATTGGCCGGAAGCTTGCGCGGCGGCGGGCGCAGGCGTTTTTCGGCGAGTGCGTATTTGAGCGCTGCGCCGACCATCAGCGCCGATGCCAACAGGATCAATCCGGCCCAAAACCAATGCGACAGGCCAAGCGCGGCCTCGATCTGCCCGGTGTCCGACAAGATTTGCTGCCCATTGATGACCGCCTGCTCGGTGAACAGGTAGTCGAAATCGCGCAGCATACTCATCGCCCCCAACACGCCGAGGAATTGCAGCGTAAAGCGCGCAAAGCCTGGCGAGGCGCGCCATGCCACAAGCGCGAGCAGCGCCGCGACCAGCGGTAGCATCGTGTATCCCACCGGGGACCGTACCCAGATAAGCACGCTCAGCCCGATTGTGGCAGCCGCCAACCACAGCATCGGACGCCACAATCGGGGATGCGCGCTGGCGACGATGAGCAGCGCGCCAACGATGCTCGGCGCGAGCGGGCCACCCGCAGCAATCGCGGCGAGGGTAAAGCGCGAGGCATCGCCCGTGATCTGGCTTTGCGCGACGCCCGAACCATTGGCGAAGATCATCAGTTGTTCAAACCGCTGCCCCAATACCAGCGCGGTCAAGCCATGGCCCATTTCGTGGAACCATGTCGTGAGGATCGCGAAGGGATAGATCAAATAGGCACCGAACGGCAGGCTCGGCAGCATTACCACCACCAACCCGGCGAGCACCAACCGGCCAACCGCTTCGCCCTGGCTGCCGGGGGTGACGAGCGACCGCACTGCGATCAGCCTGCGCCGGCGGGATTGCGGGCCGGATCAGTCACATGGCCCGACGCAGCAACAGTGATGGAATCTTCGCGCGTGGCTTCCTCGTCCTCTTCGCGTTGCTCGCGCAGGATCGACCAGCTGGCAAGGAACAGTCCGGCCACCAACGGGCCTAGAACAATGCCTGACAGGCCGACCAGACTGATCCCGCCCAGCGTGGTGACCAGAATGATCCAATCGGGGATGCCGGTGTCGCGCCCGACCAGAATCGGGCGCAGCACGTTGTCAGCCGATGAAATGATAAAGAAGCCGGTCAACAGCACGAAAATGCCCTGCCAGTATTCGCCGATCAGCAGCAGATACAGCCCTGCCGGCACCCACACTGCACCCGAACCGATCACCGGCACGAGCGCGAAAATCGCCATGATCACGCCGAACAACAACGCCGATGGCACGCCTGCGATCATCAACGTGATTGTGCCAAGCACGCCTTGCACCAGCGCGACCACGCCGGTGCCTTTGATCGTTGCGCGCACAATGCCGAGGAACCGGTCTGCCAAACGCACGGCAATGGCGTTTTCCACTGGCACCGCACGCAGCACCGTGCGCCCGATCCGGCCTCCATCGCGCAATAAGAAATACATCACATACAGCGCCACGCCGAATGAGAGAGCAAAGCTCAACGCCCCGCTGCCAATCGAAAGCGCCTGTCCTGCGATCATCCCGGCGCTTTGGGTTAGCAGGTCTTGCACCCGAGCCTGCACCATCGCCACATTGGCCCAACCGCTGCGGTCGACCGCTTCCTGTCCGACCTTTGGGATCATCGCGTAGACGGAATCGTACAAAACGGCGATATCAAGCGGATTTTGTTGCAGGGTTGCGATCAGCGTGATCGCTTCCTGCACCACCAATGTCCCGATCCACAGGGCGGGGACCATCAGGACGAAGAAAATGATCAGCAACGAAACCCCCGCCGCTGCGTTGCGCCGCCCGCGTAGTCGTTTGAGCATGGAATAATACAATGGCTGGAACATGATCGCTGATAGCAAGGCCCAGAGCAAAGGCTGAGCAAACGGCCAGACGATCACCACCATCAGCACGCTGACCACCGCCAGGATGATCAGGAAGCTGGCATGTTGCAGTTCATCGGTATGGTGGGGCTGTGCCATTTGCGCGTCTCTCGCTGGGGCTAAACGTCGAGGTTGGCCACATTCAGTGCATTTTCCTGAATGAACTCGCGCCGCGGTTCGACGATGTCGCCCATTAATCGGGTGAAGATTTCATCGGTGACGTCAGCATCCTCCACCTTGACCTGCAACAGTGCGCGGTTGTCGGGATCAAGCGTGGTTTCCCACAATTGTTCCGCGTTCATTTCGCCAAGACCTTTGTAGCGGCTGATCGACAGGCCCTTGCGCCCGGCGGCGAAGATCGCATCGAGCAGCTGGGTCGGGCGGCTGATCCCATCGTCCTGCGGCAACGGCGGGGGCGCGGCGGGCTGTTCGGCCTCCCCGGCGAAGCGATCATCGCCGGCCGGATCGCCAGCCAAAGCGGCAGCCAGCTCTGCTTCGGCTTCGTCAGCCGCGCCGCCTGCGCGCACCAGCCGGACGGGGGTGGCATAGGCATCGGCCTGCGCTGCGGCGAGACCGTGCAGCTTGTGCGCTTCGGTGCCGGATAGGAACCGCGCATCAATTTCGTGCACGTCAGTCACGCCGCGCCACACCCGTTTGAACACCACCGTCCCATCACCACGCTGGGCGGCGTGCCAGCGTGCTTCGCGGTCGCCAGCGCCAAGCCGTCCGGCCGCGCGGTCAAGCGCTGCGGTCAATTCCTTGCCCGCCAGACCCGGCTCCAGCGCGCCGACCAGCGCCATCTGCTCCACAATCCCGCTATCATAGCGGCGCGGCACAAACGCGAGCAGGTTCTTCAATCGCAACGCGCCGTCTACCAGCCCGCGCAAATCATCGCCGCCGCGCGCCCCGCCAGCGGTCTCCAGCGTCCGGCCTTGGAGGCCCGCATCAACCAGATACCGGTCGAGCGCGGGTTGATCCTTGAGATAAACCTCGCTGCGGCCCTTGGCGACTTTGAACAATGGCGGCTGGGCGATGAACAGGTGCCCGGCGCGGATGATGTCGGGCATCTGGCGGTGGAAGAAGGTCAGCAGCAACGTGCGGATATGCGCGCCGTCAACATCAGCGTCGGTCATGATCACGATCTTGTGATAGCGCAGCTTGTCGAGGTTGAATTCATCGCGGATGCCGGTGCCCATCGCCTGAATCAGCGTGCCGACTTCTTTCGAACTGATGATCCGATCAAACCGCGCGCGTTCGACGTTGAGGATTTTGCCTTTAAGCGGCAAAATTGCCTGCGTTTTGCGATCGCGACCCTGCTTGGCGCTGCCACCGGCGGAATCGCCTTCGACCAGAAACAGTTCGGATTTGGCGGGATCACGTTCCTGACAATCGGCCAGCTTGCCGGGCAGCGAGGCGATGCTCATCGCGCCCTTGCGGCTCATTTCGCGCGCGCGGCGCGCGGCTTCGCGGGCGGCGGCGGCATCAATCACCTTTTGGATGATTGACCGCGCATCGGCAGGGTTTTCTTCAAGCCATTCGCTCAATTTCTCGCTCATCAACGCTTCGAGCGGTGATCGCACTTCGGACGAGACCAGCTTATCCTTGGTCTGGCTGGAGAATTTGGGATCAGGCAGTTTCACACTGACAATCGCGGTCAGGCCTTCGCGCATGTCTTCGCCCGACAGGCTGATCTTTTCTTTCTTCAGCATCCCCGATCGTTCGGCGTAATTGTTGAGCGTGCGGGTCAACGCCGTGCGGAATGCGGCCAAGTGCGTGCCGCCATCGCGCTGCGGGATGTTGTTGGTGAAGGCGAGCACGTTTTCGTAATAGGAATCGTTCCATTCCAACGCGACATCGATGCCGATGCCGTCTTTCTCGGCGCTGACCGAAATCGGTTCAGGGATCAGCGGCTGCTTGTTGCGGTCAAGATATTTGACGAAGGCGGCAATCCCGCCTTCGTAATAGAGGTCGTGTTCCAGCACCTCTTCATGGCGCAAATCGCGCAGCTTGATATGTACCCCTGAATTGAGGAACGCCAGTTCGCGGTAACGGTGTTCGAGCTTGTCGAAATCGAATTCCGTGACATTTTTGAAAGTGTTGTGGCTGGCCTTGAAGGTCACGCGCGTGCCTTTTTTCAAGCCATCATTGTCGCCATTATCGGCCACAGCGGGGGCATCGCCTGTCTCCACCAGCGGGGCGACCGCATCGCCGTGTTCAAACCGCATCCAGTGCGACTTGCCGTCGCGCCAGATCACCAGCTCCAGCCATTCAGACAGGGCATTCACCACCGACACGCCTACGCCGTGCAGGCCGCCAGACACCTTGTAGGCGTTATCCTCGCTGGTGTTTTCAAATTTCCCGCCTGCGTGCAGCTGGGTCATGATGACTTCGGCCGCCGAGACGCCTTCTTCGGTGTGCATGCCGGTCGGGATGCCGCGTCCGTTATCTTCAACCGACACGCTGCCATCGGGGTTCAATTCGATCAGCACGAGGTCGCAATGGCCCGCCAGCGCTTCGTCAATCGCGTTGTCGCTGACTTCGAACACCATGTGGTGCAGGCCGCTGCCATCGTCGGTATCGCCGATATACATGCCGGGCCGTTTGCGCACAGCGTCCAGACCTTTGAGAACCTTGATCGAATCTGCGCCATATTCGCCCATCTGGCGGACTTTTGCGGGGAGCGCATCAGGTGCCTGTGCGGGTGTTTCATTAGTGTTATCGTTCATCGCAGCCATATAGACGCTAAGGCTGCGAAACCCAACTGCGGGAGGGCCGCTAGCGGGGCTTTTCCACCAAAGCGCAACCGAGTCCGGCAGGCGGTTCGGCGGGCAGGGCGGAAATGCGCTGCGGCTTGCGCTAAACCGGCGCGTGATTATGCATGGCGGCATGAACCACGACATGATGACCGCCCGCCTTGCCGAACCGTTCGGTGCGTTCCCCGACATGCTGATGGAATGGTCGCGGATCAGGGGTGATGATCTGGCGCTGGTGGATGATCGGCGCGAGGTTTATTGGGCCGAACTGGTCGGGCTGGTCGAGCGGCTGGCCGCGCGGTTGGTTGAGACCGGGCTGCAACGCGGGCAGTCGGTGGCGATCTTGGGCACATCTAGCGTCGAATATGCGCTGGTGTTTCTCGCCGCGGTGCGCGCGGGCGGGGTCGCAGCGCCGCTGACCACCAGCGCTTCAGCCGAACAGCTTGCAGGCATGGCGCGCGATTCGGGTGCAGCGCACGTGTTCATCGATGCGGCCAAGGCGGCGGAGTTGGGGCCGGATTTCCTCGCTGATCTGACCCGCGTACCACTGGAATCGATTGATCAGTGGATGGCCGCTCCCGGCAGCCGCGCGCCGGCGTTCGCGTCCGAACCCAAAGACCCGTTCAACATCATCTATTCCAGCGGCACCACCGGCATTCCCAAGGGTATCGTCCATTCGCACCAGATGCGCTGGCGGCAGTTTGCGCCCACTGCGCTGTCTTATCTCGGCGCGGGGCTGACGGTGCGCTCGCTCGCGTCCACGCCGCTCTATTCAAACACCACGATGGTGGCGTTTTTGCCCGTGCTGCTGGCAGGCGGCTGTGTGCGGGTGATGGGCAAATTCGATTGCGCGCGCTGGCTGGACCATGCGGCGGCTGACCGCACCACCATCACCATGCTGGTGCCGGTGCAGTATCAGCGGCTGATGGATTTTGCCGCATTCGATGATTTTGATCTGTCGGCGCTCGCGCTCAAATACTGCACCTCGGCGCCGTTCCCGCCAGAGCTGAAGCGCGAAGTGCTGCGCCGGATGCCGGGCGGGCTGATCGAGATTTATTCCATGACCGAAGGCGGGGTGGTGTGTTTGCTGGCCTGCCATGAATTTCCCGACAAGCTGCACACAGTTGGCCGCCCCTCGCCGGGGAGCGAGCTGAAAGTCGTCGATGACGAGGACCGCGAAGTGCAGCCGGGAACCGCAGGCCATCTTATCGGGCGCAGCTTGACGATGATGAGCGGTTACAAAAACCGTCCTGACAAGACTGCCGAAGCCCAATGGATCGACCCTGTTACAGGTGAGGCATGGATGCGGATGGGGGACATCGGGCGGGTGGACGAAGACGGTTTTGTCGAATTGGTGGGCCGCGCCAAAGACATGATCATTTCGGGCGGATTTAACATCTACCCCAGCGATCTGGAGGCGGAATTGAGCAAGGAGCCGGGTGTAGCTGAGGCTGCCGTGGTCGGCCTGCCATCGCGCCGCTGGGGGGAAAGCCCGGTCGGGTTCGTGGTGCTGAAAGCTGGCGCGGCTGATTGCGCAGCGATTATGGCGGCGGTGAACCAGCGGCTTGGCAAGACGCAGCGGCTGGCGGCGCTCCACCCGATTGCCGAAATGCCGCGCAGCCACATCGGCAAACTGTTGAAGAGCGAACTGCGCGAACAAGCAGCGCAACTGGGCGGGGTGCAATAGCGCACATCACAAACAGATCGGCCCGGCCACCCTGATGCGCAGCCGGGCCGAATCTGTTTCTGGCTAGCCACGCGCGTAATATAACGCCCGAGGCTGAGGCCTTAGACGAATATTGTGTTGAATGCTGCGCCGCTCATGGCGAGCGCGAGGACAAAGGCGACAGCTTTTTCGCTGATCATACGCATGGTTCAAAATTCCCTATTTCGTTGTGGTTGGGCAGCCCAGCTGGCCTGAGAGGGACCGGCTAGACGTGAGCATCATTTAACAAGCCATGCGTAACTTTCAATTAACAAAGAGATTGAAAATAACTCATTGCAGCAATCGAAAAAGGCGATGATCCGAGCAGGGCGGCTCACATGGGCATGCGGCGCAGTTTGAGACGCGGCCACCATTCCATGGGGGACAGGGGCGGTGGCCGCGTCTCTTTTGCTGCGGACCCGGCAGAGCGGCCTGGTTGAGCGGGGGGAGGGGCTCCAACCAACCCTGCCGGGTTTTGCAGGCAGGCATGGGGGCCGTATTGGGCCTGCGCATACCGGGCGGCGGTCTCCTTCAGGAGCGCGCCGGTTTGGGGGAGAGGGGCCCGGCAACCCACCGCTTGGATCAGTAGGTGGTGTTCGATAGAATCGAATTCAAATGCGAAAACGCCTATGGAAGTTGCATAAACTGCAAGCATAACGGGGCCCACAAACAAACCGGCCGCCGGATTGCTCTGGCGGCCGCTTGGTAGTCGCGATAAGTTGCGTTGGCCGCGATCGTCCGGCCGCTGCGGCAACACGCTCGACTTGGGCAAGAGCAGCGATGCGGGCGTCGGCGACGCACTTGCCGTTAATCGCGCTGCGACCGCGGGCGTAGCGCGCTATTCCTTCGAGCGTGCAGGCCTTGCGCAGCTTGGCTTCGATCCGGGCCTCAAGCGCGGCACGACCTTCGGCGCTGGTCAGGTCGACATCGCCGTATGCAATGCTGACGGTGACGGTGTTGTCAGCCACGGGAGCTGCGAGGGCGGGAGCGGTGACGGCTGCGAGAGCGATCAGGGGAAGGACAAAACGCATACAAATACTTCGAGAGTGACAGAGGATATCAGAATCGCGATGCCGTTATTCGGCATTTGGTTGCTGTTTGAAACTCTGGTGCAATGCACAAGATAAATGTGCAGCGAAGGGGGTCAGAATGGTTGCAAAGATCGCACTGACCACCGCGCATACTTCTCGCAACCGGCTCAAACAAAAGCCGAAAAAATTGCTGCACTGCGAAATGACTCGCACAGCGTTCGGCAGTGCTGGACAGTGCGGGGTGGGCTGCCGTAATTCGCGGCGATGAGCGCGTATCCTTCAAACCCGCAGGCAGGCCTTTCCGCTGTCCCTGATTCGATCCTGATCATCGATTTCGGCAGTCAGGTGACCCAGTTGATCGCGCGCCGCGTGCGCGAAGCCGGGGTCTATTCGGAAATCGCGCCGTACACGCAGGCCGAAGCGGCGTTTGCGCGGATGCGGCCCAGGGGGATCATTTTCTCAGGATCACCCGCCAGCGTGCCCGCCGATGGCAGCCCGCGCGCACCGCAAATGCTGTTTGATGCCGGTGTGCCGATCCTTGGCATTTGTTATGGCCAACAGGTCATGTCGCAGCAGTTGGGCGGTGAAGTGCGTCCCGGCCATGAAACGGGCGAAGGCGGCGAATTTGGCCGCGCGTTCCTGACCGTCACTGCCGAATGCGCGCTGTTTGATGGGCTGTGGCTGGTGGGCGACCGGCATCAGGTGTGGATGAGCCACGGCGATAAGGTGACGCAGTTTGCCCCCGGCTTTGAAATCGTCGCCACATCAGATGGCGCGCCGTTTGCCGTGATCGCCGACGAAGCACGCAAGTTTTACGGCACTCAGTTCCACCCCGAAGTGGTCCACACCCCCGATGGCGGCAGGCTGATCGCCAATTTCGTGCGCCATGTCTGCGGGCTGGCGGGCGATTGGACCATGGCTGAATTCCGCCAAACCAAAATCGCCGAGATCCGTGCGCAGGTGGGCGACAAGCGGGTGATCTGCGGCCTATCGGGCGGGGTCGATTCGGCGGTGGCGGCAGTGCTGATCCACGAAGCCATCGGCGACCAACTGACCTGCGTGTTCGTCGACCACGGGTTGATGCGGATGAACGAAGCTGATCAGGTGGTTACCTTGTTCCGCGATCACTACAATATCCCGCTGGTGCACGTCGAAGCCGAAGACCTGTTCCTGTCGGGCCTTGCGGGTCTGACCGATCCCGAGGCCAAGCGCAAATTCATCGGCAAGACGTTCATCGATGTGTTCGAAACCGAGGCGTGCAAGATCGGCGGGGCGGACTTTCTGGCGCAGGGCACGCTGTATCCCGACGTGATTGAAAGCGTCAGCTTTACCGGCGGGCCAAGCGTCACCATCAAAAGTCACCACAATGTCGGCGGCCTGCCCGAACGCATGAACATGCAATTGGTTGAGCCCTTGCGCGAATTGTTCAAGGACGAGGTGCGCGATTTGGGGCGCGAACTGGGCCTGCCCCCCGCGTTCGTCGGCCGTCACCCGTTCCCCGGACCCGGCCTGGCGATCCGCATCCCCGGGGAAGTGACCAAGGAACGCTGCGACATCCTGCGCAAAGCCGATGCGGTCTATCTCGAAGAGATTCGCAACGCCGGGTTGTATGATGCAATCTGGCAGGCGTTCGCCGTGCTGCTGCCGGTCAAAACTGTCGGCGTGATGGGTGACAGCCGCACCTATGACAATGTCTGCGCCCTGCGCGCGGTAACATCAACCGACGGGATGACCGCCGATGTGTACCCCTATGACGCCAGCTTCCTGACCCGCGTTTCGACCCGCATCGTCAACGAAGTGCAGGGCATCAACCGGGTGGTGTATGATTACACCAGCAAGCCGCCGGGCACGATTGAGTGGGAATGATGCGCCCGCACGCACCGGAACGCCGATGCCGACAATAATGACCCATGCGATTGTTCCGCTGGCGGTGGCCGCTGCGGCGGGCGGCGTGCGGATCAGTTTGAAACTCGCGCTGGCAGGGGCAGCGCTCGCGATATTGCCCGATGCCGATGTGATCGGAGTGGCGCTCGGCGTGGACTATGCCGATCCGTGGGGCCATCGCGGCGCGACCCATGCGCTGGCGTTTGCGGTGATGGTGGCGGGCGCGGTAGCGCTTCTGTGGCGCGGGGCGCGCAGCATCGCGGCGTTCGCGTTTCTCGCTTTGGCGATGGCCAGTCACGGCCTGCTTGATACCCTTACCAGCGGCGGGCTTGGCAGCGCCTTGTTCTGGCCCGTGAGCGATGCGCGGATCTTTGCGCCGGTCACGCCGATTCGCGTTTCGCCGATAGGGGCGGATTTCTTTTCCGCGCGCGGGTTGGTGACCATGCAGTCCGAGCTGATATTCGTTTGGTTGCCATGCTTCGTACTGGCGGCTGGCGGCTGGTTCGTCCGCCGCTCGGTGTGCGCGCGGACGGCATAATCCCAGCATCCCCCCTTTCAGCGGCGCGCCAAATCGCATATCGTTTGATTCTGTTGTTATCGCATAAGAGGTTCGTGCCCGTGATCCATACCCTTCGTCCCATCGCAGTTGCCGCGCTGATCACACTTGGCCTTGCTGCCTGCACCCAGCCAGCGGCCGTCGCGCCCAAGGATGCTGCCGACGCAGCCGCGACTGTTACAGACGGCACATGGACGCTTGATCCGGCGGGTTCGCGGCTTGCCTATGTCAGCATCAAGGCGGGCGAGATTGCCGAAGCCAACCGTTTCGACAAGCTGTCGGGCAGCGTGGCGGCCGATGGTACCGCCACGCTTGATATCGATCTGGCCTCGGTCAACACCGGGGTCGATATCCGCAACGAACGGATGCGCGAGATTTTCTTCGAAGTCGCAGGCAATCCCAAGGCGGTTGTAACAGCCAAACTTGACCCGGCAGCGTTCGCCGGGCTGGCAGTGGGCCAGTCGATCACCCGGCCGATGAAGGCAACGGTCGCGCTCAAGGGCGTCGAAAAAGACATCGAGACCGAAGTGATCGTTACCCGCGTATCGGCCGACCGGGTGATCGCGGTGCCAACCGCGCCGGTGATTATCTCGACCGACATGTTCGACCTGACCGATGAACTGGGCGAACTGCGGGCATTGGCGCAGCTGCCATCGATCACGCCTGCGGTGCCGGTTACCTTCACGCTCGCTTTCACGCGCTCCTGACGCGGCTGAGCCGCGGCGTTAATGCGCAGCGCCGTCGTCACACTCGTGCTGGCGAGCCTCGCGATTGCCGCCTTTGCCGGCAATTCGCTGTTGGCGCGTGCGGCGCTGGGCGATGGCGCGATTGGCGCAGGCGCATTTTCGGCGATCCGGCTTGCATCGGGCGCTTTGATCCTGCTGCCGGTGATCGGGCGGCGTCCGACGCTGCGCGATATTTCGGGAGCGCTGGCATTGGCGGTATATGTTGCCGGGTTTTCGTTTGCCTATCTCAGCATCGGCGCAGGCACGGGCGCGCTGATCCTGTTCGCATCGGTTCAGGCGACGATTTTACTGGTCGGATACGCTGGCGGCGATGCTCTATCCCGATCTGGCTGGGCAGGGCTGGGACTGGCCATGACAGGACTGGTCGTGCTGCTTGCCCCCGGCGGCGCAGTGCTTGACCCCATGGCGGCGCTTCTGATGGCGATCGCCGGAACTGCATGGGGGGCCTATACCCTGATCGGCCGGGGAGCCGGCGATGCAACTGGGCGCACTGCGCGCAGTTTCCTGCTTGCCGCGCCGCTGATGGTGCCGCTGTTGTGGTGGGATGCGGGCACTGGCGCGTGGCCGGTCATCCCATCGCGTGAAGGCGCCATGCTGGCGGCGGTGAGCGGGGTTTTGACATCGGGGCTGGGTTATGTCGTCTGGTACAAGGTGATCCCGCGTCTTGGGTTGGCCGCAATCGCGAGTGTGCAACTGGCCACACCGCTTGTGGCGGCGCTGGGCGGGGTGGTGCTGCTATCCGAACCGCTGGGCTGGCGATTGTTGGCCGGGGGTGCGTTTATTCTGGGCGGGATCGTGCTGACTTTGGTCAAGCCGCGCTCGGATCAGGGATAAGGTCGCGCCGCTGACGTTACGGCCTGCGTGAATAGCAAAAGCGGGCTTGCACCCGTCGGAAAACTGGGCTTGTGTCCAGCTTAAACACCACGTTCTGGGAGAAATAACGCCATGAAGACCGCGATCACCGAAATGTTCGGCATTCAGCACCCCATCATTCAGGGCGGGATGCATTATGTCGGGTTGGCCGAAATGGCGGCGGCTGTTTCCAACGCGGGCGGGCTGGGGATCATCACCGGGCTGACGCTGGGCACGCCCGAAAAGCTCGCGAATGAAATCGCGCGCTGCCACGATATGACCGACAAACCGTTCGGTGTGAACCTGACGATCCTGCCAACCCTGACCCCGCCCGATTATCCCGGATTGGTCAAGGCAATCATCGATGGCGGGGTGACAGTGGTGGAAACAGCGGGGCGCAATCCGGTCGATCTGCTCCCGCCGCTGAAAGGCGCGGGGATCAAGGTGATCCACAAATGCACCAGCGTGCGCCATAGCCTTAAAGCGCAAGACATCGGCTGCGATGCCGTGAGCGTCGATGGGTTTGAATGCGGCGGCCACCCGGGTGAGGACGACGTGCCCAATTTCATCCTGCTACCGCGCGCCGCCGATGAACTGGAGATTCCCTTCGTATCCAGCGGCGGCATGGCCGATGGCCGCAGTCTGGTCGCCAGCCTGGCGATGGGCGCGCAGGGGATGAACATGGGCACCCGCTTTATCGCCACCAAGGAAGCGCCGGTGCACGATAACGTCAAACAGGCGATCCTTGCAGCGTCCGAACTCGACACCCGGCTGGTGATGCGCAGCTTGCGCAACACCGAGCGCGTGTTGACCAACGCGGCGGTGGAACGGCTGCTGGTCAAGGAGCGCGAACTGGGCGATGCCCTCACCATCGAGGATATCCTGCCCGAAGTTGCCGGGGTGTATCCGATCGTGATGATGGATGGCGAGATGGACCGGGGCGCATGGAGCTGCGGCATGGTGGCCGGGCTGATCCATGATATTCCCACCTGCCAGGAACTGATCGACCGGATCATGGCACAGGCTGAAGCGATCATCGCCCGAATGCAGGTGGTAGCGCGCGCCTGATCGCAGGCGGGCGCGGATGGCTAGGTAATCGTCGGTGTTCTCCGCTCGCGGCATTGCGGCGCGGGCCGAGCCGCCTCAGCCTTCGTTGGGCTGTTTGGCCTTTACGCGAGTATAGGGCACGAAATCATCGAAAAACACCGCGCCGGTGAATATGCCGGTGAACGGATCGATGGTCGTCGCGATATCCACCCTGCACAGACTGGTCGGATTGAAGCGCGTGATCACGATCGCGTCATTATCGTCGATCTGATCGGGCGCCTTTGTGCGCTGAATATAGATGGTGTTGCCCGAACCATAGACATAGGCGGTACGATCAATTGTTTGGCTCCGCTGCTGGGGGAGCGTACGAATGCAACTTACAGGCTCACCCGCAACGCGGCCTTCGAGCAGTTTGGCGAGCCGCTTTTCACCCTTGCTCATCGGCGCGTCGGCTTGCGCCTGCGTTTCAACATCGGGAGTGCTTTGCGCGCCAAGCGGATTGAGGCCGAGGCTGGCAAGCGCAAGCGGGACCAGAGCGGCAAATGAACGGTAAAAGTGAGACATCGCGCAATCTCCGATTCGTGATAATTGAATTTAAGCTACAACGCGCCTTAACCAACCCTGATCAAACTCACTGCGCGCCTAGTTGGTTCCGGCGGCGGCACCCGGCAAATCTGTTTGAATAATGCCATCGGCCAGCCCGCCGCGCAGCACGAAACGCCGGTCACAATAGCCGCAATCGACATAACCGTGTTCATCAATTTCAAGATAAACGCGCGGGTGGCCGAGCGCGGCGGGGCGATAGCCGCTGCCGCCGCGAATGGCGCTGGCACCGTCGCAGCTTACGCGCCGCGTATCGACCAGCAGGGTTTCAGGCGGGGGGATGTTCATGCCTCTGCCGATACAGCCCGCGCTGGCCAAGCGCAATTGCCTTCGCTTTGGCTTGCTGCGCAGGGGGCGCTTGCCCTAAGCGTCGGGCCATGACAGCGCCGCCCGCCATCCGCATTGATAACCTCGTCAAACGCTATGCCCCGGCCAAGGGCGCAAAGGGTGCGATGACCGAAGGTAAGCTGGCGCTGGACGGGGTCAGTTTCGATGTGCCGCAAGGTTCGATCTTTGGCCTGCTTGGCCCCAATGGCGCGGGCAAATCGACGCTGATCAATATCCTGGCCGGGCTGGTCAACAAAACCGGTGGCAGCGTGGATATCTGGGGTTTCGACATTGATCGCAACCGCCGCAATGCCAGTCGTTCCATCGGGATTGTCCCGCAGGAAATCGTCTTCGATCCGTTTTTCACGCCCTACGAAGTTCTTGAGAACCAAGCCGGGTTCTACGGCGTTCCCGCCGCGCTGCGCCGTTCAGAGGCGCTGCTTGAGGCGGTCAGGCTGGCGGACAAGCGCGACGCCTATGCCCGAACATTGTCGGGCGGGATGAAACGGCGGCTGCTGGTGGCCAAGGCGATGGTGCATTCGCCGCCGATTCTGGTGCTGGATGAACCGACCGCCGGGGTCGATGTTGAACTGCGCCGCCAATTGTGGGAATTGGTCAGCGAATTGAACCGTGACGGGGTGACCGTGGTGCTGACCACCCACTACCTCGAAGAGGCCGAACAGCTGTGCGACCGGATCGCCATCATCAACCACGGCAAGCTGATCGCCAACAAGCCGACCCGCGAATTGGTCGACATGGCGCGCGAAAAAATCGTCGCGGTTACTGCGGCGGCTGATCTGCCCGCTGCGCCTGCGCATGACGCTTTTGTGCGGACCCACTGGGACGGCGCGCGCGGGGTTGAGGTGACCTATGACAAAGACCGCCTGAGCGCTGGCCAAGTGCTTGCGATCTTACAGCAACAAGGCCTCACCATCGAAGATGTGACCACCCGCGAAGCTGACTTGGAAGACGTATTCGTGCAACTGACCCGCACCGCCGAATAGTGCAGCGAGAGGTGATAGATATGAAACCCGCAATGACAGGAATTATCGGACTGGCAGGTATGGCGGTGCTGGCAACCACCGGCTGCATCGCAGGCCAAACCGGCGCTGCACCCCTCGCCGCTGATCGTCCGGCGATTGGCAAAGCCGCCGCTTTGCCGCGCGGTGAACAACCCGCTGCATGCCCGGCCACCGGCGCAGCATTGCAAGTGCTGGGCAGCGGCGGCCCGCTGGCCGAATGGGCGGGCGAGACGGGGCGTGCGGGCACATCATATCTGCTGTGGATCGATGGCACCCCGCGGCTGCTGATTGATGCGGGCGCGGGCAGTTTTCTGCGCTTTGCCGAGGCGGGCGGACGGCTTGCCAGCCTTGATGCGATCCTGCTCACCCACCTTCACGCGGATCATGCCGGCGATCTGGCAGGCGTGCTCAATTCTGGCGGGTTTGAACCGCGCACCGCCCCGCTACCGGTGATCGGCCCCGATGGCGGCGAGCGGTTCCCCGGCACGGGCGAATTTCTGCTGCGGCTGCTGGGCAAAGATGCTGGTGCGTTTGCCTATAATGGCGGTTTTATCGATGGCAGCGAGAGCAAGCTTGCGCTGACCCCGCGTGACATTGCCACAGCCGCAGGCACCGCTGCGCCCGCAAGGCTTGATGTCGCCGATGACTATGCGGTGATCGCGCATCCCGTTCATCACGGCCCGGCCCCGGCATTGGGATATGTGATCGAATGGCAGGGAAAGACGGCGGTGATCACCGGCGATCAAAGCGCGCAGTCGCAGCGGTTTGCCGCTGATTTGGCGGGCAGCAAACCGGTGATCCTGTTCGCGCACCATGTGATCAACGGCGCCGAAGGGCAGCCGCGCGGACTGCACCGCACGCCAGAACAGATTGGCGCGCTGGCGGGGGCGCTGGCCCCTGCGCGGTTGGTGCTGACCCATAATATGCAGCGCAGCCTTGCGCCCATTGCTGCCAATCTTGCTGCGATCCGCACGGGGTATTCAGGCACGGTAACGGTCGCCGCCGATCTGGATTGTTACGCCTTTTAAATGATGCAGATCAGGCTGGCGGCTCTTCGCGTTTGCGCCAGTTGTTGCGCGTCCCCTGCGGATAATCGGCACCGCGCCGTGGCGGCAATTGCCGAGATAGATGCGCCCATCCCATACGACTTCGCGCCGAACTGGTTTGTCGCGTCCGATCAGGCACCCGACAACGGAAATAGCCGACATTGCGCAAGTGTCCCGATACAACAGCGGCTGGCAGTGCGATCTTGCACCCCGGCCACGCAAACGCCCCTACGTCGTTTGGCTTAAAGCTGTGTGACAGTCCATCGCGCTTGCTCACGGCCCAATCGCGCGGCATTGCGCGATAATGGCGAAACAGGATGATATGCGACCATCGCATGACGTGGTGGTGATTGGTTCTGGCGCAGCGGGGCTGACAGCGGCGCTGGCGTTGGCCGAGACGCGCACGGTGCTGGTGCTGGCCAAAGGATCACTCACCGGCGGATCGACCGCTTGGGCGCAGGGTGGGATTGCCGCGGTGCTCGATACCGGCGACACGTTCGATAACCACGTGCGCGATACGATGGTGGCGGGCGCGGGGCTGAACGATTTGACCACCGTCGAATTCGTAATCGAACGCGCGCCAGCCTCGATCGACCGGTTGTGCGAGCTGGGCGTGCCGTTCAACCGCGATGCCGATTCGCTCCACCTGACACGCGAAGGCGGCCATTCGCACCGCCGGATCGTCCACGTTGACGATGCAACCGGCTGGGCGGTGCAATCGGCGCTGGTCAAAGCGGCGCAGGATCACCCCAACATCACCCTGCTGCCTGGGCGCACATGCATCGATCTTATCACCGACCGCCATCGCGAAGCTTTTTCCGCTGCCGGGCGGGTGTGGGGTGTCTATGCGCTTGACGAAGCGACCGGGCGGGTGGAACGCCATGTCGCGCGCGCCACGGTGCTGGCGACCGGCGGCGCGGGCCGCGTCTATCAATTCTCAACCGCCCCGCGCGGTGCGACCGGGGATGGCATCGCGATGGCGTGGCGCGCGGGCGCGCGCGTCTCCAATATGGAGATGATGCAGTTCCACCCGACCTGCCTTTACAGTCTTGAGGTGAAGAACTTCCTCGTCACCGAAGCCGTGCGGGGCGAAGGCGGACACCTGCTCCACCCTGAAACCGGTCGCCGGTTCATGGTCGATTACGATCCTGAGCGGATGGAACTCGCCCCGCGCGATGTGGTGGCGCGCGCGATTGATGATCAGATCAAGCGGTTTGGCCTTGATTACGTGCATCTCGACATCAGCCATCAGCCCGCCGAGTTTGTGCGCGGGCATTTCCCGATGATTTATGACAAGCTGCTCGGCCTCGGGATCGACATGACCACCGGCCCGATCCCGGTCGTCCCCGCGCAGCATTACACCTGCGGCGGGGTGGTGGTCGATCTGGCTGCGCGCACCGATGTGCCGGGCCTGTGGGCGGCGGGCGAATGCACCGAAAGCGGGCTGCACGGCGCAAACCGGCTGGCGTCAAACAGCTTGCTCGAATGCTTCGTGTTTGGCGAGGCGGCGGCGAGCGATATTTTGGC
>JBBRFG010000036.1:0-20233 GCA_038224685.1 Sphingomonadales bacterium | reverse complement strand
AGGTCTGGACGGGCTTTCGGCAATCCACTATGCGCTGCCCATTATTTAGGCACACATTCTCATGACCGCGCTTCCCACCCCCCCGGCGATCAAGCCGATTGCTATCGGTCCGGTCACGATTGCCGAACCGGTCATGCTCGCGCCGATGACCGGGGTGACCGATATGCCGTTCCGCACGCTTGTGCGGCGCTATGGCTCTGGCCTCAATGTGACCGAGATGGTCGCGAGCGAGGCGGCCATCCGCGAAACCCGGCAATCCCTGCAGAAAACCGCTTGGGACCGGATCGAAGAACCTGTTTCGATGCAATTGGTCGGCTGCGATCCGGCAAGCATGGCCGAAGCCGCGAAGTTGCAGGAAGGCAACGGCGCGGCGATCATCGACATCAATTTCGGCTGCCCGGTCCGCAAGGTTGTTGGGCAGCTCGCCGGAAGCGCCCTGATGCGCGAAATTCCGCTGGCGGTGCGGCTGATGGAAGCAACTGTAAAAGCGGTGAAAGTGCCTGTGACGGTCAAGATGCGAATGGGCTGGTGTCACGATAGCCTCAATGCGCCTGATCTGGCCCGCATGGCCGAAGATATCGGCGTGCAAATGGTCACCGTGCATGGCCGCACCCGCAACCAAATGTACAAGGGCAGCGCGGATTGGGCGTTCGTGCGCCAGGTAAAAGACGCCGTGCGCATTCCGGTGATCGTCAATGGCGATATCTGCACCATCGACGATGCGGCCAAGGCGCTGGCCCAATCAGGCGCTGATGGGCTTATGATTGGGCGCGGTGCCTATGGCCGTCCGTGGTTGCTGGGGCAGGTGATGCATTGGTGGAGCACGGGCGAAGCCCGCGCCGCGCCGGGCATGGACGAACAATACGCGCTGCTGGTGGAACATTACCACCGGATGCTCGACCATTATGGGCGCGAAACCGGAGTTAAAATGGCGCGCAAGCATCTGGGCTGGTACACCAAAGGCCTGCATGGTTCGGCCGAGTTCCGCCACAAAGCCAATTTCATCGATGATGCCGATCAGGTGCTGGGTGAGATCGAACGGTTCTACGCCCCGCATCTGTTGCAGCAGGCGGCCTGACCTTTGGCCAGAACAGCGGTCCCCGGTTCGCCAGCGACACCCCGCGCCGCCGAGCTCCGGCCTGATACGGGCGCGCAGATTGCCGGGCTGATATTCGCTTTGTTGCTGATTGATGCAGAGGGCCGGATTGCCGAGGCCAATCATGCCGCCGAAAACCTGCTTGGCACCAGCGCCAACCGGCTGATCGGCACCCTGTTAGTCGATCGGATCGGCCCGCTCGATACCCGCGTCGAGGCGCGCCTATCCGGGGGCGATGGCGCGTTGGTGGCACGCGATCTGGCGATTAGAGTGGGGACGGGGGAGGTGCGGATTAATCTCACCGCCTCCCCGCTAAGCGGGTTTCCCGGTTGGCGAGTGATCACGATGTCGCAGATCGGTCACGATGATGCTGCCCATCCTTCCGGTGGCAGCGCCATGCTCGGCGCGCCGGCGGTGTTGGCGCACGAAATCAAGAACCCGCTCGCCGCGATCCGCGGGGCCGGGCAGTTGGCCGCGCGCAAACTGCCCCATGCTGACAAAAAACTCGCCCAGATGATCACCGACGAGGTTGACCGGATTGCCCGCCTGATTGATCGGATGCAGCAATTGGGCAGCACTCGTACTGGGCCGGTCGGTGCCTGCAACCCGCACGAAGCCATCCGCGCCGCAATAGCAACGATGCGCGCAGCAGGCACGGCGCGTGGTACGGTTGATATCCGCGAGGAATTTGATCCATCACTGCCCCCGGTGTTGGCCAACCGTGATGCATTGGAACAGGTGTTGATCAACCTGATTTCCAACGCCCGTGATGCGGCCTGCATAGGCGGTGCGCACGGAGAAATTATCGTCCAGACCCGCTACGTCAGCGGGCTGGCGTTCAGCGCAATCCATCACGGCGTTGCCGTGCCGCTACCGATTGAAATTACCATCACCGATAATGGCCCGGGCATTGATCCTGCGTTGCGCGATCACGTGTTTGAGCCGTTTGTGTCCTCCAAACCATCGGGGCAGGGTCTGGGCCTCGCGCTGGTGCGCAAGCTGGTGCGCGATATGACTGGCAATATCAGCCACGACCGCGATACCCGCGCCGCGATCACCCATTTCCGGCTGCATTTGCCGCAATCGCCAGTTAAGGCTTAGCTGATGGCCCGTCCCGCAACTGACCCAGTCCTGCTGATCGAAGATGACGCCGCTATCGCAACAGTGATCATTGCCGCGCTGGAGGACGAAGGCTTTGCCATTGTCCATTGTACCAATATCGCCGCGCGTGACCGGCAGTTGGCAGGGCGCACATTTTCGGTGATGCTGACCGATGTCATTCTTGAAGATGGTGATGGGCTGGCCAGCCTGGCTGCGGTGCGCGCGCGTGCGCCCGATATGCCGGTGATCGTGCTGTCGGCCCAAAACACCCTCGATACCGCCGTGCGCGCGAGCGAGAGCGATGCGTTCGAATATTTCCCCAAGCCGTTCGATCTTGATGAACTGGTGCACGCTGTGCGTCAGGCCGCAGGATTGCGCCCACCGACGGCGGACGCGGGTGAGGACGCTTTTTCCGGGGCGGAAAGCGAACGGATGCCGTTGGTCGGCCGCAGTCCAGCGATGCAGGGGGTCTACCGGATGATTACGCGCGTTCTGCGTAATGATCTGACAGTGCTGATCACTGGCGAAAGCGGCACTGGCAAAGAGCTGGTGGCCGAAGCGATCCACGAACTTGGCAATCGCCGCACCGGGCCGTTTGTTGCGGTGAATACGGCGGCGATCCCTGCCGATCTGGTCGAAAGCGAGCTGTTCGGCCATGAAAAGGGCGCTTTTACAGGTGCGATTGCGCAGGCCATTGGCAAGTTTGAACAGGCCAATGGGGGCTCGCTGTTCCTCGATGAAATCGGCGATATGCCCGCTGAGGCGCAGACCCGGCTGCTGCGCGCACTGCAATCGGGGCGCATCCGCCGGGTTGGCGGACGCCAGGAAATCGCGGTCAACGTGCGCATCATCGCTGCCACGAACCGTGATCTGGCCCCGATGATTGCCGCCGGAACGTTCCGCGAAGATTTGTTCTACCGGCTCAACGTGGTGCCAATTGAATTGCCGCCGCTGCGTGAACGGCGCGAAGATATTGCCGCGCTGGTGCAGCATTTCCTCTTGCTGGCAGCCGAGGACGGCCTGCCGCGGCGCCACCTTACGCCCGATGCAATCGAGCGGCTCAAACAGCGCAATTGGCGGGGCAATGTGCGCGAATTGCGCAATGTCGTTTACCGCCTTGCCCTGATGGCGCGCGAGGAACGGATCGATGCGGCCAATGTCACCGACATCATCGGCCCGGAGATTGCGGTTGTGAACGCGATGGCGACCGGCGGGCAGGGCGGTTTTGCCGCTGCGCTATCCAACTGGCTTGTGGCCGAAACACCGCCGCCCGGCGCGCTCTATCACCGCGCGCTGGCGGCGTTTGAAAAACCGCTGATTGAATATGCGCTGGGGCGCACCGGGGGCAATCAACTGCGCGCCGCGCAATTGCTTGGCATCAACCGCAATACGTTGCGCAAACGGATCGGCGAGCTGGGTCTGGAACCGGACCGTTTTTCGCCAACCTGATCACGTTTGGGCCTGATCGCCGCTTTGAAATCGTGTCAGATCAACGGCTCGGCAATTTATCCTTGCATATTTACCACACCATTGTTGTAAGTGGGCAACGATGGATTTCCCCACACCTAGCGCCATGAGCACAACCCATCGGCTTTCGCCGCGCTGGTGGCGCAGGTTCATGGTCGCCGCGCGCCGCGCCAACGTCTATCTGTGGCTTGAATGTATCGCTGTTGTGGCATTGATCGCTGCTGTCACCGCGACGTATTTTGCTTTCACTCGGCCCGATACGCCCGGAGACCTGCTGCCGACCATCCAAGTGTCGGTGCTGTTAATGGCGACATTGGTGCCAGCGATGGCGCTGTTGGTGCTGATCGGGCGGCGTCTGGCACTGCGACGCGCAGCGGGCAGCACGGCGCGATTGCATGTCCGATTGGTGTTTTTCTTTTCGATGGTTGCCGCTTTGCCGACATTGTTGGTAGCGGGATTCGCCGCGTTTCAGTTTCAAACGGGAGTCGATTTTTGGTTTTCCGACGATTCGCGCGGATTGATGGAGAACGCCAACGCGCTCGCGCAGAATTATTACGACGCTAATCAACGCCAAGTTGAACAAAACTCTATCGCGATGGCAACCGATATGCGCGATACGCTTGCTCGGATGCCGATCAGTGATCGCGATTTCCCAGATTTTTATCTCTATCAGGCGCAGGCGCGGGAAATTTCTGAAAGTGCGGTATTACAGCGAATGCCCGACGGCAGCTTGCGCACGGCTGCGATCCTCAACCTGACCAAAGACAACAGCCCGCTGGAATTCAGTCGCGCGGCGCTGCCGCAGCTCGATCAAGGCACCTTCGCAGTCGTTGTCGGCAGCCCCGAACGGATCGAGGCGCTTGTCCCTATTGATCTTGAGAGCGGAATTTTCCTCTACAACGCGCGCACGACCGAAGAAACGATGTTCAATTCGTGGTCGCGGGCGCAATCCATCGTTACCGCTTATGACCGGTTGACCGGCAGCGCGCGCACCCTGCAATTGCGGTTCAACGTGGCGCTGGTGGCAGCCAGCCTGTTTTTGGTCGGCGTAGCGATCTGGTTCGCGTTGCGGTTTGCTGATCGGCAGGTGGAGCCTTTGACCAATCTCGTCGCCGCCGCACGGAAAGTCGGGCAGGGCAACTTCGCGCTGCGACTAGAAGGGCGCACCGGGGCGGACGAGATTGGACTGCTCAACCGCGCGTTCAACCGCATGACCGCCCAACTTGAACGGCAGACGCAGGCGCTAGTCAGCGCCAATCGCCAGATCGATGATCGCCGCGCTTTTACTGAAGCTGTGCTGGAATCGGTTACCGCAGGGATCATCTCGGTTGATGATAAAAGCCTTGTGACGTTGGTGAATTCGTCAGCGCAGACATTGCTCGCGCCCGATAGCGGTATCAGCATGATCGGCCACGCGCTTGACGAACTCTCGCCCGAATTGTGCCGGATGATTACCGAACGCAAAACCCGAGCGATCATCACCCACAGCAAAGGCACCGAGTTGCTAACGCTGGCCGTCAAGATCGCTCCCGGCACCAACGGCCACGTGATCACCTTTGAAGATATCACCCGCCAACTGCTCGATCAGCGACAGGCAGCATGGTCGGATGTCGCCCGCCGGATCGCGCACGAGATCAAGAACCCGCTGACTCCAATCCAGTTGGCGACCGAACGTTTAAAGCGCCGTTACCGGACGCAGGTGGTGGAGGAGGACCGCGAATTGTTTGACGAACTCACCAGCACCATCGTGCGACAGGTGGGCGGTCTCAAAAAAATGGTCGACGAATTCTCATCCTTCGCGCGCCTGCCAAAACCGGTTTTCCGCGATGAAGACGCGCTTGCTCTCGTGCGTCAGGCAGTTTTCCTGCAAGAAGTCGCACACTCGGGCATCGCATTTAATATCGCAGCTTCCGATTTGATCGACCGCGAATTGCGCTGTGATCGCCATCAATTCGGCCAAGCGATGACCAATGTGCTCAAGAACGCGGTCGAAGCGATCGAGGCGAGATCGGCCGAAGGTTTGGGCCAATATGCCGGCGACATTGCAATAACCCTGCGCGATGCGGGCGATGCAATTATTGTCAGTGTTGATGACAATGGCGTTGGCCTGCCATCCGACCGTGAACGCATTACAGAACCCTATGTAACCACGCGCGAAAAGGGCACCGGGCTTGGCCTTGCCATTGTCAACAAGATCCTTGACGAACATGGCGGCGACATGAGCTTTGCCAGCACGCCGGGCGGCGGCACCCGCGTAACTTTGCGCTTTGCCCGCAACCCCCAACCTATCGATGGCGGTGCCGCGTGAGCGGGCGCCTGTCGCATCCTAAACTCTCATCCCGAGGACTGTGCTCATGGCGCTAGAAATCCTGATCGTCGACGATGAACGCGATATCCGCGATCTGGTGGCAGGCGTGCTTAGCGATGAAGGCTATGCCTGTCGTACCGCTGCCGATAGCACTGCCGCATTGACCGCGATTGACGAACGCCGCCCGAGTTTGGTTCTTCTCGACGTGTGGCTTCACGGCAGCGCGATGGACGGGCTTGAACTGCTCGACGCTATCAAACTGCGCGAGCCGAACTTGCCGGTCATCATCTTTTCGGGTCACGGCAATATCGATACCGCTGTGGCGGCAGTGGCGCGCGGAGCGATGGATTTCATCGAGAAGCCGTTCGAGGCTGAACGCCTTTTGCTGCTGGTTGAACGCGCGACCGAGACTGAGCGATTGCGGCGGGAAAACAGCCGCCTTCGTGAAGGCAGTTGGGGCAACGCCGAGTTTACCGGGAACTCGCCCGCGATCAATGGCGTGCGGGCGACGCTTAAGCGGGTCGCGAGCACTGGCAGCCGGGTGCTCATTTCCGGCCCTCCCGGCGCGGGCAAAGAGGTTGCTGCGCGTCTGCTACACGCATGGAGTTCGCGGGCCGAAGGTGCATTTGTGCTCGTAAATTCTGCGCGGATCACGCCTGAGCGGTTCGAACAGGAATTGTTCGGCGAGGAAGCGGGCGGTAAGCAGGTGCGCCCCGGTCTGCTTGAACTTGCCGATGGCGGCACGTTGTATCTCGATGAAATCGCCGACATGCCCTTGTCGACGCAAGCGCGGATCCTGCGGGTGTTGACCGACCAGAGCTTTGTGCGCGTTGGCGGAACGCGCCAGATTGGGGTGGATGTTAGGGTGGTATCGTCAACCACTCGCGATCTTACAGTCGAGATGGCGGAAAAACGTTTCCGGGAAGACCTGTTCTACCGCCTCAATGTTGTGCCTGTGGTGCTGCCTTCGCTTGCCCAGCGGCGTGAGGATGTGCCCGCCTTGGCCGAACATTTCTTCACTCGCTATTCGAACGATCAGGGCTTGGCCCCGCCCGACATCTCAGCCGAAGCAATGGCTGCGCTGCAAGCTTATGACTGGCCCGGCAATGTCCGTCAGTTGCGCAATGTGGTTGAACGCACGATCATTATGACCCCGCGCGAAAAACTGGGCACAGTGGAACCTGACATGCTGCCGCCGGAGATCGTCGGCGGGCAAATCGGAATGACTGGAGACAGCCTATCAGCAATCATGGGTGTGCCGCTGCGCGAAGCGCGCGAAAGCTTTGAGCGTGAGTATCTAGCGGTCCAGATCCGGCGGTTTTCAGGCAATATTTCAAAAACCGCGAGCTTCATCGGGATGGAGCGCTCGGCCCTACACCGCAAACTCAAGCTCTTAGGAATGGCTGACCGCCGCAACGGCGACGATTAATGATCCGGCGCGAGCGGGAACTTCCGAGGAAATCAAGCCTTGTCGCGGGGCCGCGCAGTCGCCATTATGAGCAATGGCAACCGTCCGTGCTTTGAATACGGCGACCGCCCAACACCTGCGGGTCGTAACAGCGCCCGCCAAAAACAGGAGCCAAGACCATGTCCAACGGACGAACGCTCACCCCCCGTGCGGTCTCGCGTCCCGCCGCGCCAAGCGAACCGCCGGTTAGCGAAGGCGGCGGATCGTCGGGGCGTCAGGGCAGTCTTCAGGACGCATTCCTCAACCTGCTGCGTAAAAATAAGATTCCTGTCACCATGTTTTTGGTAAAGGGCGTAAAGCTTCAAGGAATTGTGACCTGGTTTGACAATTTTTCGATCCTGCTGCGCCGTGATGGTCAGTCGCAGTTGGTTTACAAACATTCCATTAGCACGATTATGCCGGGCCAGTCGCTCGACCCGGAGCAATTCGCCAACCAGCCTCCCGGCAAAAAGCAGAAGCAATTACAGGATGTGTTTCTCAGTCGTGTGGCGGAAGCGCATGTGCAGGTCACAATGTTTCTGGTGAATGGGGTGATGCTTCAGGGCCGGATCGCGGCATATGACTTGTTTTGTATGATGCTTGAACGCGATGGTGCGGTGCAACTCGCTTATAAGCACGCCGTTTCAACCATCCAGCCCAGTGGGCCGGTCGATCTCAGTGTCGGCGATGATAATGACGGCGAAGATAACGGAACCGGCGACTGAGCTTTGATAGCGATCTTCAAGAAGAGGTAACCCGCGGTGCGCGGGCACTGGTGCTATGCCCGGACATTCGCGCGTTGCGGTATGATCTCGATGCATCAGAACGTCTGGCTGAGGCTGAGGGGTTGGCTTTGGCGATTGGCGTCAAGATTGCCCACACAGCGGTTCTGCCTGTGCGCAAGATGCAGCCCAACACCCTGTTTGGGTCGGGCCAGGTCCAGAATATCGCGGTTTGGTGCGAACAGTTCGAAGCCGAACTGGTGATCGTTGACGGAGCGCTGACGCCAATTCAGCAACGCAATCTTGAAGACACATTGAAACGCAAGGTGATCGACCGGACCGGCTTGATTTTGGAGATTTTTGGTGAACGCGCGGCGACCGCCGAGGGCCGGTTGCAAGTCGAACTGGCGCACCTCGATTACCAGCAAAGCCGGTTGGTGCGCAGTTGGACTCACCTGGAACGGCAACGGGGCGGCTTTGGCTTTCTTGGCGGGCCGGGCGAAACGCAGATTGAAGCTGACCGGCGCATGATCCGCCAGCGAATGAGCCGGTTGCGGCGCGAACTGGATCAGGTGCGCAAGACCCGCACGCTCCACCGCGAACGGCGCGGACGCGCGCCGTGGCCAGTCATCGCACTGGTTGGATATACCAATGCGGGCAAATCGACCCTGTTCAACCGCCTGACCGGCGCAGACGTGATGGCAGAAGATTTATTGTTTGCCACCCTCGACCCCACGATGCGAGCGATCAGCCTGCCTGGGGTGGAGAAAGCGATCTTGTCGGACACGGTGGGCTTCATCTCCGACCTGCCGACCCAATTGGTGGCGGCTTTTCGTGCCACGTTGGAGGAAGTGACGGGTGCTGACGTGATTTGCCACGTGCGCGACATGGCGAACCCTAGCCATGCGGCACAGAAAAAGCAGGTCATCGACATTCTGGGTGAACTTGGCGTTGTGGATGCAAAAACCGGGACAAGTTCGATCCCGATCCTCGAAATCTGGAACAAGTGTGATCTGTTAGCCGCTGTGGATGTTGAAGAATTGCACGAAACTGGAGCAGGGCAGGGGGCAGTAATGCTTTCGGCTGTTACCGGTGCAGGGCTCGAAACACTGTATGATGAGCTGGCGCGGATGTTGACCGGCGGCGCGCGCGAGGTGACATTTATGCTACCGGTGCGCGATGGCAGGCGGATCGCTTGGCTCCATGCGCATGGCGACGTGATGGCGGTGGAAGATGGCGGTGAAAGCGAGGATGGCCCGATGCGCCGGTTCACCGTGCGGCTGAACCCCAAGGAATTGGGGCAGTTTTCCAGCCTTTCTCAATAAGCTATTGAGACGTCTCGGCACGCTTAACGGCCTGCCACAACTCTTCTTGCGATTCGAGTGACAGGTTCGGGAAATCGCCACCAGCCAGCGCTTCCATACCGCGGAAACGACGTTCGAATTTGGCATTGGCGGCACGCAATGCGTCTTCCGCAGCAATGCCGTGAGCGCGAACGTAATTGACAACAGCAAACAGTAAGTCGCCGGCTTCCTCGACCTTTTCCTGATTGGATTGGGCGGTCTTGAGTTCCTCAATTTCCTCGGCGATCTTAGCTTCAGAACCTGATGGATCGGACCAATCGAACCCAGTGCGCGCGGCGCGCTTCTGGAGTTTCTGCGCACGCATCAACGCAGGCAGTGCCTGTGCTACGCCGTCGAGCGCGCTGGTGACGCCCTTGGCCGTACGTTCTGATTGTTTGAGATCTTCCCAGCGTGCCTCGTCCATCGCGCCGCCAGCATCGCCGAAGATATGCGGATGGCGGGCTTCCATCTTGGAGCTGATCGCATCGGCGATGTCGCCAAAGTCAAAGCTGCCAGCTTCCTCAGCGATGCGTGCGTGGAACACCACCTGAAACAGCAGATCACCAAGCTCGTCCTTGATGTCCGCAATGTCGCGGCGTTCAATGGCGTCAGCGACTTCGTAGGCTTCTTCGATGGTGTAAGGAGCGATCGTGGCAAAGGTTTGCGCCAGATCCCATTCGCATCCAGACTGAGGGTCGCGCAAGCGAGCCATGATGGCAAGAAGTCTCGCGATAGGGGACTGTTGTAAAGCGTCGCTCATCTCGATCCTCAAGATGGATAATATATATTATGTAAAAGTTAAATCAGTCCACTGGCAGTGTCCTGCGCGACAATGAACCATTGCACCAACAAAAACAGACCGAGGAAAATGACGATCCAAGCCAGCGCCATCTTGACCACCTGACCCCATTTCAGTCGGTGAGAGGCCAAACCAACGCATGCAAGAACCAACCACGCCACGCTAGTGATGACCGGCAGCAGCATGTCGGGGCTCACGCGGTTATCTCCAAACCGTCATAGCCGACTGTTACGAAATCAGGCACCTCGTTGCAAATGCTGCGGTAATCCATGCTTTTGTCGAGATGACTTAACACCACTTGTTCAGCTTTGCAGCGCTCGCCAAGCTCAATCGACATGGCCAGATGCGCATGGGTTGGATGCGGGTCGCGGCGCAGACAATCGCTGACCAGTATGTCGACCCCATAAAAAAGATCGACCATCTCATCGGAAATCGCACTGAAATCTGTTGCATAGGCAATAGACTTGCCATCGGCTTCGAACCGGTAGGCGGTGGTTTCACCCGGGCCGTGGGCCATCTGGCACCATTCCACCCCAAATCCAGCGATCATTCTCATCCGGTCTAGGGTGTCGAGTGTACAGATCGTCGGATAGCCTTCCTGCCCGGCAAACACATAGCCGAACCGCTGCCGTAGTCGCCGGACGGTCTCTGTTTCGGCAAAACCCGGAATTGGTCCAGCGCGGCCATATCGCAGCACTCGCAGATCATCGATGCCGTGGCAGTGATCGGCATGGTCATGTGTCCAGAAGACTGCATCGATGCTGCCTACCCGGTTGGCGAGCAGCTGCGCACGGCAATCGGATGATGTATCGACCAGCAACCGCTTGCCCTCGGCGCTTTCAACCATAATCGAAACGCGGGTGCGGCGGTTGCGCGGTTCTTCGGGGTCGCATTCGCCCCAATCACCCATGCCATCCGGCCCGCCCAATCGCGGCACCCCGGTCGACGTGCCTGAGCCGAGCATGATCAGCTTCACAGCGTGGCCTTTGTGAACAATCGCGCGAAGTTTGCCGTGGTTTGTTCTGCCAGCGCCTCCGTATCAACCGATCGGAGCCCCGCGATAAACGCGGCTGTATCAGCAACATAAGATGGCTCGCACACGCGCCCGCGATGCGGAACGGGAGCAAGGAACGGACTGTCGGTTTCCACCAGCAGCCGGTCATCAGGAACGGTCTTGGCAACATCCTGCAACGCTTTAGCATTCTTGAACGTTACGATGCCAGATAGTGAAATCGTCAGGCCCAGTTCCAATACCTTGGCGCCGAAATCGGCCGAGGCTGTGAAGCAGTGGATCAGCGCCGGAAACGCCCCTTTTGCCATTTCATCAGCCAGAATGGCAAACGTGTCGTCCTCGGCATCGCGAGTGTGAATGATAAGCGGAAGCTGCGTTTCGCGCGCGACATCAATGTGCATTCGGAAAAGCCGCTGCTGGGTGTCCCGATCCGAATGGTCGTAAAAGTAATCAAGCCCGGTTTCGCCAATCGCGATCACGCGCTGATGCTCGGTCGCTGCAAGCAGCACTGCACGGCCGAGATCGTGATGGGCATCAGCTTCATGCGGGTGGATGCCAACGCTGGCGAACACGTCCGGCTCTCGCACAGCGGTGGCGACCACCTGATCCCATTCGCTCTGCCGGGTCGAAATGTTGAGGAACGCCCCCACCCCCGCCCCGCGCGCACGCGCAAGCACACCGGCCTGATCCTCGACCAAGCCTTTGTATTCGAGATGGCAGTGGCTATCGATTAGCATCAGGCGCTTACAGCCTCATCAACGGGCAAATCGAGCCGCGGGAACAGCGGTGCTGGTGCAACGATCTGGTAATCGCTTTCAGCCAGCGGTGAGTACCAGGGGCTGCCGATGCCCGCCAAAGTCCGCAATCCCGGCAAAACGCCCATCGTGTCGAGCAATTTGCTGCTGCTCGCGGGGATCACGGGCGAGATCGCCACTGCCAGTTGCGCGATGCAGATGTACAGTGTCGCCAGTACAGTCTCCATTCGCTCAGGATCGGTCTTGCGCAGCGTCCACGGGGCCTCGCTATCGATGTAAGCGTTGCAGGCAAATACGGCTTGCAGCCAAGCCTCTATGCCCTGCTGCAAAGCAAGATTTTCAAACGCAGCCGTAATGTCAGTCATGATTGCGCGGTCGACTGTCGCAAATAGCGCGTTGTCAGCTTCAGCATGGCCCCGGATCGCGGGAAGATACCCATCGAGGTTTTTCGCGATAAAGCCGAGCGTACGCTGTGCCAAGTTGCCGAACGCATTGGCAAGCTCACCATTGGCTCGTTGCACAATAGCTTCTGGCGAATAGCTGCCATCTTGTCCGAAGGCGACTTCCCGCATCAGGAAGTAGCGCAGGGCGTCCACCCCGTACCGTTCAGCCAGTTCGACCGGATCGGTGACATTGCCCACCGACTTCGATTCCTTTTGCCCGCGATTGAGCAAAAAGCCGTGGCCGAAAACGTGCTTGGGCGCTGGCAGGCCGGCGCTTTTGAGGAATGCCGGCCAGTAAATCGTGTGAAACCGCACGATATCCTTGCCGATCAAATGCAAATCGGCAGGCCAGAATTCTATAATATCATCGGGATAGCCGAGACCTGTGAGGTAATTTGTGAGTGCATCAACCCACACATACATCACGTGGCCATCACTGCCCGGCACCTTTACGCCCCAATCAAAGCTGGTTCGGCTGACTGATAGGTCGCGCAGGCCGCCTTCGACAAAGGCGATCATCTCGTTACGGCGGCTTGCCGGTTCAAGAAATCCGGGAGTGCGTAGCAATTCAAGCAGATAGTCCTGATACTTTGAAAGCCGGAAGAACCAGCTTTCTTCGACCGTCCACTCGACAGGTGTGCCTTGCGGAGAGAGCTTTTCTCCGCCCTCGCCTTCAACCAGTTCGCTTTCGTCGTAGTAGGCCTCGTCTCGAACCGAATACCAGCCTTCATAGCGATCAAGGTAAAGGTCACCAGCCGCGTCTATCGCCTGCCAGATGGCCTGACTGGCGCGGTGGTGATCAGGCTCTGACGTGCGGATGAAACGATCATAAGAAACATTCAAGCCATCGCACATTGCCTTGAAATAAAAGGACATCTCGTCCGCAAGTTCATGCGGCGTGCGGCCCTGTTCTTCGGCCTTGCGCGCCATCTTTAACCCGTGCTCGTCAGTCCCAGTCTGGAACCGCACGCGGCGGCCTTGAAGCCGCTGAAACCGGGCGATGACATCTGCCGCTATCGCTTCGTAAGCGTGCCCGATATGCGGCCGCCCGTTGGGATAGCTGATCGCGGTGGTGATATAATAGGGACGCGGGTCGAGGTCAGCCATAGGCCGGTTCGCTAGCCGGGGCAGCGGCGACAAGCAAGCTGCCGATCTCGAACGGAAGCAGGCCGGGATCAAAATTGGCGGTCGGTGCCTCGGCGGCCAGAGCCACCAACGCGCCATGCGCGTCGATCAGGCGGGCACGTTGATTGGGATCGTCGTTTTCACGCGCCGCGCGCGCAACCAGCGCCTGCGCCAGATCAAGTACGGCCTGCACCCGTTCGCGGGTTGCACGCGGGCCGATCAGCCGTGCCAGTTCGCCTCGGCGAGCAAGGCCATTTTCCGCGCCCGAAATCAGCCCTGTGATCGCTCCGGCAACAGGGGCCAGATCCTGTGCGGCGAACCTTAGCGCGGCGCCAAACGATCCTTCAGCCGCTGTAATCGCAGCCGGATCAGGCGGTACGCCTTGGTCTTCCAGCATTGTCGCCAGTTCGCCATCGCTCAAGACCGGAAACCGCAAGCTGCGGCAGCGAGAACGGATGGTCGGTAGCAGCCGGGCCGGGCGGTGAGTGACCAGCAGGAAAAACGTGCCGACCGGGGGTTCTTCGAGGCTTTTGAGCAGCGCGTTGGCGGCGGCTTTTTCCAGATCATCGGCGGGGTCAATGATGATCGCACGGCGTGTCCCCAACGTTGGGCGAGTAATCAAACGCCTTTGCATCGCACGGATCTGCTTGATGCGGATGCTGCGCGCCAGATCAAAGGGCTTGCCTTCAGCCTGCGCCTTTTCGCCTTTGTCATCTTTGGGGCCATAGGTGAGCACGATGATGTCGGGATGGTGGCCGTGCGGCTGAGGCACGCCGGGTTCCGCCACCAAAGCGCGCGCCGCCTCCATCGCAAAGTCCCGCTTACCCAGCCCGGCCTTGCCCGCCAGCAGCCAGCCATGATGCATACGTTCGCCAGCCAGCGCATCGCGCCATTGCCGCCACGCCTCGGTATGGTTGGGCCAGCGAGTCATATTTTTCGCGCGTCCAAAAGCGGCATAACTGCACCAATCACCTGCGTGTGCACGGCCTGCGGATCGCCAATAGCATTGAGGCGCACAAACCCTTGCGGGTCGCGTTCCGCCAGTGTTTGGAAAGCCGCGGCAACTGCGCGGTGATAAGCGGCGGGGCGACCGCCGATGGCATCGCTGAGCGCCCCATCACGTGCCGCAAGACGTCCAGCGAGCGCGGTCTCGTCGCCTTCGAGCAGGATCACCAGATCAGGCCGCAACCCGGCGCTGCCAAATGTGTGGAGCGCAAGGATCGCCGCATCGCCAAGTCCGCCTGCGCCGCCCTGATAGGCGCGGCTCGAATCAACAAAGCGGTCGCACACCACCCATTCCCCGCGAGCAAGCGCCGGACGGATCAGCCGTGCAACATGGTCAGCCCGCGCTGCGGCGAACAGCAATGCCTCAGCCTCAGGCGTCCAGCTATCGCTTGGAGGAGCGAGCAATAGGCGGCGGATAGCCTCTGCGCCCACTGTCCCGCCAGGTTCGCGAGTGGTAACAACCTTCAATCCGCGTGCGCGCAGGGCTTCGGCCAAAAGCCGCGCCTGTGTCGACTTGCCGGCACCCTCACCACCTTCAAACGCGATAAATGCGCCGGCCGCCGTCGTCATAAAAACAGCCCAGCGACAGCGTTGATCATCCGATCAAGCGGGCCTGCCGCCCCCACTGCGTCCACAGTGAACAGCGGGATGCTGGCAGGGGCGACCCCGGATCCGGTAATTTCAAGCGTTGCCACCTGCTCGCCCTTGGTCAGCGGGGCACGCAGCGGGCCTTCGTACCGGATCGAAGCTGTTATTTCGCTCGTGCTGCCACGCGGTAAATTGATGTTTACCGGTCCGCGCGCCGCCAGTGCCACGTCCCGTGCCGAACCATTCTGCACCCGCGCCGCGCCAACAATTGCACCGGGATCGAACAGACGCCGGCGATCAAACGCGCCAAAACCCCATTCGATATAGGCGCGCGCTAGCCGCCCTCGCAGCCGCCCCGTTTCCACCCCCGCCAGAACCAATGCCAACCGCTGTCCGCCGCGCTGCGCTGTGCCGAGATAGGAAAACCCCGCTTCGTTGGTGAACCCAGTCTTGATCCCATCCGCTCCCGCGATCCGCCCGATCATCGGATCATGATTGATTTGTGCGATACCTTTGTAATCAAACCCCATTCGCCCAATGTAATAACCGAATTTGTCGGGATGGCGCGCGATTAAGGCCCGGGCTAGCGTCAACAGATCATGTGCGGTGGTGAAAGTGCGCCCTTCATCAGGCCAGCCATTGGGAGTGCCAAAATGGCTGCCGGTCATGCCGAGCGTGCGGGCGGTGCGGTTCATTTCCGTCGCCCACGCTGCGATAGAAGCCGCTTGCCCAGTGGCCAGCACGGCTGCGCCATCATTGGCCGATACATTGGCAATACCTAGCAGCAGATCATCCACCCTCACGCGCTCCCCTTCATCAAGGAACATGGTCGAACCGGTGCGCCGCCAATCGCGCGCAACAGCCGGGCTCATCGCAAACACTTGCGCCGGATCAAGCTTGCCCGCCTCGATCAGTTCAAACGCAAGGTAGAGCGTCATGACCTTGGTGACGGATGCCGGCACGAACCGCCGGTTAGGGTTGCGGGCATGGAGCACCTGACCGCTCGACAAATCGACCAGCACAGCCACCGGCGCATCATCGGCGGATGGCACCGCGGGCACAATCCTTTCGGTTGGCGGTGAAAGCGCGTCCGCTGGCGGCGCAAGCGCGGCGGCGGCTACAGCCACTGAGAGCAGGCTAAAGCGGGGTTGCAGTTTAACAGCCATAACGGGAACTGCTATAGAACCACCCAGCGCGCTTGGCGAGGCGCGTGCCCGCTCAGTTCACGATTTCGTCAGCCAGCAACCCAACGCTCGTCGCGTAATAGCTGGAGCAATTATATTCCAAAATCACCCGATAATTGCCGGTTAGCAGCCAAGCAGGTGTGCCGGGGCCATCGGGTTGAAACAGTGACACCATGACGTCATCACCAAGCGCCCGCTGTGCCGACACGCCCAACTTGCGCCATTCGGCCACGGTCATCCAGCGGCTCAGACGTTCGTGTACGCGCGGACATAGCGGCGCGCTAATCCGGGTTCGGTAGGCCGAGGTATCAAAGCCCGCAGGCAGCGACGCGCGCACGCCCCAAGGCTGGCCTTGCCGCCATCCTGCATCGCGAAAATAATTGGCGATCGAGGCAAAGGTATCGGCGCGGTTGGTGAAGATATCGGCGCGCACATCCCCATCGCCATCGGTGGCCAGCCGCAAATAGACACTGGGCAGGAATTGCGGGTTACCGAAAGCACCGGCATAGCTCCCGACTAGCTGGGAGCGCGAAAAGCCCCTGTCGGCAACCTTCATCAACGCCACAAACTCGCCCGCGAACAGCTCGCGCCGCCGCCCTTCCCATGCCAGCGTGGCAAGACTGCGAGCAAGGTCAAAGTCGCCCTTGACCCGGCCATAGCTGGTCTCGTGCCCAAAAATGGCGACAATCATCGGCCCTGGCACGCCATATTCGCGTTCAATCCGGGCAAGCAGATCGCGATGCTGGGCATAGACCGCCCGCCCGCCGCCGATTCGCGCAGCATCGACATGGGTAGCGATGTAATTCGACATCGGCGGGTAGCCGCGGGTTGTGGCGCTGCCGGGTTGATTGTTGTCAAGCTGGATGACGCGAGCATTTGGGGTCATGCCGGCGGTCATCCGGTCAATCGTTGCCTCGCTCACTCCCTCACTGCGCGCGCGCGACCTTAGCAGTTCGAGATAGGCATCAAAGGATAAAGCGCCCGTGGTCGAGCCCTGCGCTGCGGCAGGCGCATTGGCTGGCGGCGCACCGACCACGGCAATGGCGGCAATGACGAGGGCAGCGGCTGCGGCTGGGAGCAATCGGGGAATCATCCTGGCAGCGATGTCACACCTTGACTGAATACCCAACAACCGAAGTGGGATGACTTTGCGCAAAAGCCGGTTTAATGGCGGCACCGCTAGTGACAACACCGCCGCCGGGCATTAGCCAATGCGGCTGAGGACAGGTGGCCGAGTGGTTTAAGGCAGCGGTCTTGAAAACCGCCGTAGGTGTAAGCCTACCGTGGGTTCGAATCCCACCCTGTCCGCCAGCGTCTCCGATAAGAGCAACAATTTACGTGTTAAAAATAGGCTTTACCATAACCAATCCCATACCCTCGATAGTCGCGGTTAAATCCTGCCATCTGCCGACATTATGCTTCTTTAGGCAACTCGAAAAATAGCTCTTCGCTGAGCAGTTAAAATCGGAGTCATTGTTGGCGCGCGGTGGTCGCGAGAAGTGGGGATTTTGATATGAGGCAGCCTAGATTTTCGAACTTGAGCACCGGTATGCTGGCGTGGACGCGCATGGCGATCCGCTGGTAGCGATCAATGCAGCGGTGCCGTTTGAGTTGTTCCTTGGTTGCAGCCTGCGTTATTTTTTGCGTCTTCGAAGCCGATATGACGTAGGTGGTCTTGAAGGATTACGGGATCGCCGAGTTGGTCGTGTTTCGCGCCACCGTGCCGCGGATGCTGAGATTGCGGTGCTTACGCGGCTTCACGCGGAGCGCTATGCCGGGTTCAACATGCGTCAATTTCATGAGCTTGCCCATCGCGATCACAGCTTGCAGCGTGGCTATTTGATGCTTAGCACCTTTTTGGACGTCCAAACCGGGAAAAAGGGCCAAAGCTCATATCTCGGCGAAAGCTTGCCTTTGATGGAGGCAGGGCCACCAAAGTCCGGCAAGCTGAAGCGCGCGCTTGGCACGCTTCGCCGCATGGTCGGTTTACGTAGGGAGAGGGCAAAGTGACAGACCTTATACCGAGAGCTGTCAAGCGAGCGCTGTCGAAGCGTCGCGAAGAGCGCGCGCGTGGCCATATCGATGTCGTAGCCGGTCGACGCTTATCAGGATGGGCGTTCGGCAAAGACGAGATCGAAGTCGTTGCAAGGGTCGAAGGTAAGGTTGTCGCGGCGACGAGACCCAAGCGTCCTCGCCCCGATGTCGGCCGCAGCTTTCCCGCCGCCTCATCCGCAACGCATAGCGGCTTCATACTTACCGTGCCGGAGAGCGCCTTGCGTTCCGATGCGATCACGCAAGTTGCAATCAAGCTTCGTCGACCCGGCAGTGACAATGACCTGGCCAACGTGGGGAATCTGTCTATGGCTGGAGCGGCGCTGCTGCAACGGCTCAACAACGGGGCGGTCCCGCTTTTCGTGAGCGGCATTCCCAGGGGCGTAATGCAGGCCCTTCTCGCGATTTGGCCAACCTTGTCCTTCGGGGAGGGTGAGAGCGAGTACATCGACAGATTGAAGGAAATGATGTGCGACCCGGAGCTGCGCTCGGTGCCCGCTATCGCAAGTTATGCCCGCTTCTTGAAGGGGGTGTGGGCACATAGCCAATTCGTCGAGGCCTATTTCCCAACCGTCAATCATAGCGCCAGTCCGGACGGGAACGACTTCCACTGCAAACCCAACTCGATCCGTGAGCTCTTCTCGGTCGCCCACCAGCTCTACGTCAACCAGTCTTACGGCGTGGCCGGCGTGCTTGCGGAGTTCGGGTGTTTCAAAGGGTTCAGTTCCTCGATCCTGAGTTATGCCTGCAACGCCCTCAGGACCGAGATGCACATTTACGATTCTTTTGAAGGGCTACCGGAGTCTCCGGGGTCGGGGTATTTGCCTGGCGAATATGCCGGCAGCCTTGAAGAGGTTCGAGAGAACATCGGCCGCTATGGCGTGCTGGACGTAGTCCACTTTCACAAAGGCTTCTTCTCAGACACCTTCGCCAATTACCGGCCTCAGCCGCTCTCGCTCCTTTGGATGGACGTCGACCTCGAAAGTTCGGCCCGCGACCTATCGGTCGTCGTGGAACAGCTCGACCGACGATCTGCCTTTTTTAGCCATGAATGCATGCCGGATATTTTCAACGACGGGGCAGTGGTCGTGGCGCCGCATCCCGACAACCCCATTCCGCCGATGGTCGCCCGCTTCGAGCAGCTCGGGCGACCGGTAACAGGGCGCTTCATCTACGGAAATACGGGTGCGTTCTGGCCGCGAAATAGCGGAATTCCGGTCCTACCGAATGAACAGCTGATGCGTGTTCTTGCGCTTTGTTGAGGATGGCACATGGCCAGCCACAGCGGTCATAACTTTCCAGAATTTGCGCTGCTCGCCATTCAGCACGTGGACCCCGCTGGTGCTGCTTGAGTCAGGTCTTGTGGCGCCAACGAAGGCCGCGGATGTTCGATCTGTTTGATGGTTATCTCAAGGCCAGGGGTTATTTGGCGATGGGCGGTGAGATTATCGATGCGACCATCGTCCCAGCGCCGCGGCAGCGCAATTCGCGGGATGACACTGCGAAGGTGAAGGCTGGCGAAACCACCGCGGCGTGGGTGCAACGGCCTACGAAGAACCGTCAAAAGGACAAGGACGCGCGCTGGACGAAGAAGCAGGGGGGGGTCCCACTTTGGCTACAAGAATCACATCTGCATCGACCGGCGTCACAAGCTGGTACGCCGGTTCGCGGTAACCAGCGCCTCGGTGCACGACAGCCAGATGCTTGATGACCTGCTCGATCCCACCAACACCGCCAGCACTGTGTGGGCCGACAGCGCCTACCGCCGCCAAGAAGCTCGCCGCGC
>JBBRFG010000035.1:0-20280 GCA_038224685.1 Sphingomonadales bacterium | reverse complement strand
GGGAATGATCGCGGCGGGGCACGGGCTGATGAGCAGCCGCGCCAGCAAAACACCCGCCGCCAACCGCGCAGTCCGCGTGAGGATAATCGCAGCGACGGCGCGCGCGCCGAACGGCCGCAACGGACTGAACGTCCGCAGCGTGCTGAACGCCCAGAGCAAAACGCCGAGCGAAACACCGAGCGCGCCGCAGAGCGCCCCGCCGCGCGCCCCGTCGAGCGCCCCGTCGAGCGGCCCGTCGAGCGCCCCGTCGAGCGCACGACTGAGCGACCAGAACGGAGCGCTGCCCCCCGCAGCGCCGTCTCTCGTAACGCTACCCCCCGCAGGGAAAAGCCTGCTGAAAGCGCCGTAGAAAAACCTGCCGAAAAGCCTGCCCCGCGCGCGCGCAAACCGCGCAAACCCGCCGATGATGGTGGCAATGGAATCGATTCTTCGATCCTTCCCCCGTCGCTTCGCAAAGATGCGGCGCGTGGCAGCTCTGGCGATAGTGACGGCACGCTCGAGACGGTCGGCTGATTGATCGCGCGGCGCGGTTCGTGTCCGTGACAGAACCTGGAACGATGCGCGCGCCAATGGCTGCTATCTCCGCGCTGATGCAACGTTACCCGGCGCTCGCTGCGATTGCGCTGGGGTTGATTGCCGCCTGCGCTTATCCACCATTGCACTTGTGGCCCATCGGCCTTGCGGCGTTGGCGGGGTTCGTGTGGCTGCTCCACACCGCGCCCAATTGGCGCAGCGCGCTGTCGCGCGGATGGTGGTTTGGCTGGGCGCATCTGACGCTGGCCAACAATTGGATCGCGACCGCGTTTACTTATCAGGCGCAAATGCCCGAAATGCTCGGCTGGGCCGCGGTTCCGCTGCTGTGTGTGTACCTTGCCGCCTACCCCGCCGCCGCCGCGCTGGCCGCGCATCTGATCGCGCGCCGTGCGCCGCTGTGGGCGTTCGGGCTGGTGTTGGCAGGCACATGGGTGCTGGCCGAATGGGCGCGCGGCACGTTCTTCACTGGTTACCCGTGGCCGCCGCTGGGCATGATGCTGTTGGGCGGGTGGGCAGGGCCGGGGCTTGCGATACTGCTGCCGTGGCTGGGCACTTATGCGCTTTCGGGCGCTGCGCTGGTGGTTGCAACCGTGCTATTATGGACGCTGGTTGAAGCGCGCTGGCTGGCGGCAGGCGCAAGCATAATTGCAGTTGCGGCGGCGATGCACTTGCCGGGCGCTGCCCCCGTTGTGGCCGATGGCGTGCGCTACACCCTCGTCCAGCCGCTGCTCCGGCAGAGCGAAATCAATGATGGATCGAAGTTCGAGGAACAATTCGCCCGAATCTCGGCGCTCACCGCGCCCGGTGCCAACCAATCGCGGATTGTGCTGTGGCCCGAAAGCGCGATCCCCGATTATCTTGAGCCCGGCTATCCCGAGCGGTATTATCTGCAAATGACCGCCGGGGGCGACCCTGCGTCTGCCCGTCAGCGGCTGGGCCGGGTGATCGGCCCGCAATCGACTTTGCTTACCGGGGTCGTCAACCTCAACATCGGCGCGCGCGCAGATGGTAGCCAAGGCGCAGTCAGTGCGCGCAACTCGGTCATTGCGCTTAACGCCAAAGGCGACATCACCGCCAGTTACGCCAAGGCGCATCTTGTGCCCTACGGCGAATACCTGCCGATGCGCCCGTTGCTTGAACCGCTGGGCCTGTCGCGGCTGGTAGCAGGAGCGATCGATTACGCGCCCGGGCCGGGGCCGCGCACGCTTGACCTTGGCGTGCACGGCAAGGCGGGCATCCAGATTTGTTACGAGATCGTTTTTTCGGGCGCGGTGGTCGATCATGCCGACCGGCCGGATTATATCTTCAATCCTTCCAACGATGGCTGGTTTGGTACTTGGGGCCCGCCGCAGCATCTGGCGCATGCGCGGATGCGCGCGATTGAGGAAGGCTTGCCGGTGCTGCGTTCGACCACCACCGGGATCAGCGCGGTGATCGATGCCAATGGCATTGTGCGTGCCAGCATCGGTCCGGATAAAGCGGACAAGCTGGAAGGGTTTGTCCCACCTGCGCGCGCGCCGACGCTGTTTGCGCGGGCGGGCCACTGGTTGACACTGGTCTGGGCGCTGGGGCTGATCGCGCTGGGGCTGAGCCTGCCGAGAGTGCTTGCGCTGGCCCGCGCGCGCGGCTAGGGCGATGCCGCACAAAGCCGGACATAAAGGTTTCCTTATATCTGCATAAGGGGCTTGGTTCAGCGAGACACCGCTCTTTCAGCACCGGGGAAACCATGCGCAGCGATTATCTCTTCACCTCCGAAAGCGTTTCCGAAGGTCACCCGGACAAGGTTTCCGACCAGATTTCCGACGCCATCGTCGATCTGTTTCTGTCAAAAGACCCCGAAGCGCGGATCGCTTGCGAAACGCTGACGACGACGCAATTGGTCGTGCTGGCGGGTGAAATCCGCTGCAAGGGTGTTTACGAAAACGGCGAATGGGCCCCCGGTGCCAAGGACGAAATCGAAGCCGCCGTGCGCGCTACGGTTAAGCGGATCGGGTACGAACAGGATGGTTTCCATTGGGAAACCTTCCGGTTTGAAAACAACCTGCACGGCCAATCGGCGCATATCGCGCAAGGCGTGGATGCGGGCGAAAACAAGGACGAAGGCGCAGGCGATCAGGGGATCATGTTCGGTTACGCAACCGATGAAACCCCCGATCTGATGCCTGCCACGCTGTATTACAGCCACAAGATCCTGGAACGCATGGCGGCTGATCGCCATTCAGGCGCTGCGCCGTTTCTTGAACCTGATGCCAAAAGCCAGGTGACCTTGCGTTACGAAGGCTCGCTGCCTGTGGCGGCGACTGCGGTGGTCGTCTCGACCCAGCACAAGCCGGGTTATGATGAGAACAACCCGGCCAAGAAGGCCGAGCTTGAAGCCTATGTGAAAAAGGTAGTGGCCGACATCATCCCGCCGGTGCTGCTGCGCGGGACGGTGTATTACATCAACCCCACCGGCACCTTTGAAATCGGCGGGCCTGACGGCGACGCCGGGCTGACGGGGCGCAAGATTATCGTCGATACCTATGGCGGCGCGTCGCCCCACGGCGGCGGTGCATTCAGCGGCAAAGACCCGACCAAGGTTGATCGCAGCGCAGCCTATGTCACCCGCTACCTCGCCAAAAACGTGGTCGCTGCTGGGCTGGCGACGCGCTGCACGATCCAGATTGCCTATGCCATTGGCGTGTCTGCGCCGCTATCGCTGTATGTCGATACGCATGACACCGGCACCGTCGGGGATGATGCCATCGAAGCGGCGATCCTTGGGATTGCCAAGCTGGGCGGGCTGACCCCGCGCGCGATTCGCACGCATCTGGGCCTCAACAAACCAATCTATCAGCCGACCGCCGCTTATGGCCATTTCGGACGCAAGCCCGAAGGCGATTTCTTCCCGTGGGAACGGCTTGATCTGGTTGATGATCTGAAAGCGGCTTTGGGCTGAACAATCGGGTAGGGTGCCAGAGATGATGGCACCTCTTGATCCTGTGAGCTTTACAGCACGCATCCTTGCGCTTGACGTGTTGCGCGGGGTGGCGGTGATCGGGATCGTGTGGATGAATGTCCACGCCTTCGCGCTGCCGGGGCCAGCCTATTACAACCCGCTCAGCTTTGGCGGGAATGACCCGGCTGATTACTGGGTGTGGCTGGGAAGCTTTGTGTTTATCGAGGACAAGTTTCGCACGCTGTTTGCGATGCTGTTCGGGGTCGGCTGCCTGATCCTGCTGGAGCGTGGCGGCCAAAAGCCGTGGCGCGCGCATTATGCCCGGATGATCGTGCTGCTGGTAATCGGGCTGGTGCACGCGACGCTGCTGGCCAGCAATGATGTGCTGCGGGCCTATGCGCTGGCCGGGCTGACGTTGCCGCTGCTGGCTGGATTGTCTGCAAGAGCTCTGATCGCAGTGGCGGTAGGCCTGGTTACGGTGCACTTTGCCCTAGGCTTGGCCGCGCTTGGTACCCCCTTGGTCGATTTTCACGTGAAACATTCGGGCACAGATGCGCTGTTATGGGCTGAACGGCAGTTTGGCCGCGATCCGGCGGCGCTGGCCGCTTTGCTGGAACAAGGGCGCGAAGAATTGGGCGCGCGGATCGTGCGCCGCACGCTGGGAATCCCGGCGCAGCTGGTGACGGTGGTGGCCTCGCTGCCGATCAATCTTGCCGGAATCGCGCTCGGAATGGGGCTGTGGAAATCGGGAATGCTCAAGGGCGAATGGCGTAGTTTTCTGCTGCAACGGCTGGCTGCCGGCACGGCCTTGGTCGCCATCCCCGCGCTGCTGGGATTGGCGGCATGGCTGGTGGCAGAGGGCTTTCCCGCAGCGCTGGTTGGCCCGGCGGCGCTGGTGCTGTCGGCCCCGTTCGATACCTTGCTGGCGGTCGCCTATGCCGCGCTGGCAATGGCATTTGTTTCACGTGGAAGCGAAGCTGTGCCCCAGGCACAAACATTGCTCAACCGCACCCTTGCGGCGGTCGGCCGCTTGTCGCTGACCAACTACCTGATGACCAGTGTGATCCTGTCGGCGATCTTCGCCCACTGGGGGCTCGGGCTGTTCGGCGAAGTCACCCGGACGCAGGCCTTTGCGCTCAGCTTTGTGCCGATTGCCGCGATGCTGGCGTGGTCACCGGTGTGGGTCGCAAAGTTTGGCCAAGGCCCGTTTGAGCGGTTGTGGCGCGCCGCAGCGCGGCGGCTCGCCTAACCGTGTTCGCCGTGGATCGGTGACGGCCGGTCAAGCGCCAGTTCCGCGTCCGAGAAAGTGAACGGGCTGCGCACTCCGGCCATCCCGCCCAGTTCCACCCGCATCCCGCGTGCGATCACTTGGGGATCAGCAAATACCTCATCCAGCCGGTTGATCGGCCCGGCGGGCACCCCGGCAACATGGCAGGCATCGAGCAAGCCTTGCTTGGTCCAGCCGATGGTGGCCGCCGCGATTTCGGCGTCGAGCGCGGCGGCATTGGCGGTGCGGTCGCCATTGGTGATGAACCGCGCATCGCCCGCAAGCGCGCTCCGCCCCAACACGCCCATCAGCTTGCGGAACAGCCCATCATTGGCAGGGGCCAGGATCACATGCCCATCGCTTACCGCGAACACGCCGTAAGGCGCGACCTGCGCGTGGGCATTGCCCATCCGCGGCGGATTTTCGCCGGTGGTGAACAGAAACGTCGCCTGATTGGCGAGCAGCCCGACCGAACAATCGAGCAGGCTCATATCGACCTGCTGGCCGCGCCCGTGCATCGGCCCAGAGCGTGCCCGCATCAGCAGCGCCGCCTGGATCCCGTTGGCGGCCCATACGCCGGTCGCAAGGTCGGAAATCGATACGCCCATTTTGGCCGGGTGGCCGCCGGGTTCGCCGGTTAGCGACATTAGCCCGCTCATCCCTTGGGCGACCAAGTCATATCCCGCCTCGTGCGCTCTGGGCCCGGTTTGGCCAAAGCCGGTGATCGAGCAATAGACAAGCCCCGCGTTCGCGCCGGACAGGCTGGCGTAATCCAGCCCAAATTTGGCCAGACTGCCGGTCTTGAAATTCTCGATCACCACGTCGGCCTCGGCGATCAACGCTGTCACGCGCGCCAGATTATCTGCGTCACCGAAATCGGCGACGATCGAGCGTTTGCCGCGATTGCAGGCGTGGTAATAGGCAGCCTCACGGTGGACGGTGCCCTGGGCGTCGGCGCGTTCCACCCACGGCGGGCCCCACAGCCGGGTGCCGTCGCCTTCGGGGCTTTCGATTTTGATGACATCCGCGCCCAAATCGGCCAGGATTTGCCCCGCAAACGGCCCAGCCAGCACGCGGGCAAGCTCCACCACCTTGAGCCCGGCGAGCGGTGCATTGGGGTTGCGAGGCTCAGCCAGCCACATGGTTATTCCGCCAGCTGCGTGCGCAGGAACGCGGCGCTTTCGGCCAGCACCGGCCCCTTGCTGCGGAACGGTTTGGACAGCGCCATCACCACCTCTTCATGATCGAGCGGGCCATAATTGATCACTTCGACCGGAGCGTTCAGCGCGCGCAATTTGGCCGCGAGATTGACGGCATTCCGCGCACGCACGGTGGTGTCGCCGTCCGATGTCACCAGCAGCAGCGGCGGTGTATCTTTGCTGGCATAGGTGATCGGCTGTGTTTCTTCGGGGCGCGGCCATTGCCCCATTGCGGCGATTGATCGCGGACTGTCGAACGGATAGAAATCATACGGCCCCGACAGGCCGACCGCAGCCTTGACGATGGCGGGATCGACCCCTGCGGCTGTCAGCCACTTGGTATCCACCACCAGCATAATCGCCTGATAGGCGCCGGCGGAATGTCCCATAAAGGCGATGCGCGCAGGGTCTCCGCCATGCGCGGCGATGTTATCACGGGTCCACGCGGCAGCCTCGGCCCCGTCTTCAAGGAAGGCGGGGAAGCGCACCTGCGGCACCTTGCGGTAATCGGGGATCACCACCACGAAGCCTTCATTTGCCAGCGCCCGCCCGGCAAAGGCATAGGCCGCGCGGTCACCCTTGGCCCAGCCGCCGCCATACCAGAAGATCACCACTGGCAGCTTGCCCGCAGGCGCATCTGCCGGTGCCCAGATGTCGAGTGTTTGACCGTGTGTGCCAAACGCTGCTCCCGTCACCAATTGCTGCGCGCCCGCCCCGCCGCCTGCCGCCCAGTCATAGGCAGACAGCAACCGAGGCGGCGAAGTGAACGCCAGAATGCCGCCGGTCACGATGACAAGCCCAAGGCCAGCGAACACCAGCGCACGCCGCATCACGCCGCGTAACGCGCGGTGGTGGCCGCCGCGATATCAGCGTCGGTCACGCCGGGGGCTTTCTCGATCAGGCGGAACGGGCTTGCATGATCGGGCCGCTGGAACACCGCGAGATTGGTGATCACCATATCCACCACCCCTGCGCCGGTCAGTGGCAGGGTGCAAGCAGGGATGAACTTGGCCGATCCGTCTTTTGCGGTGTGATCCATCACCACGATGATCTTTTTCACGCCAGCGACCAGATCCATCGCCCCGCCCATCCCCTTGATCATTTTTCCGGGGATCATCCAATTGGCGATGTCGCCATTTTCAGCCACTTCCATCGCGCCCAGCACAGTAAGGTCGATATGCCCGCCGCGGATCATGCCAAAGCTGGTGGCGCTATCGAAATAGGCGCTGTGCGGCAGTTCGCTGATGGTCTGCTTGCCGGCGTTGATCAGATCGGCATCAACTTCATCATCATAGGGGAATGGCCCGATGCCGAGCATCCCGTTCTCGCTCTGCAACGTCACCATCATGCCAGCGGGGATGTGGTTGGCGACCAAAGTCGGAATGCCGATGCCAAGGTTGACATAATAGCCATCCTGCAGCTCACGCGCGGCGCGGGCGGCCATTTCGTCGCGGGTCCAGCCGATTGGGAGCGTGCTCATGGTTCTTGACCTTGTTCGTTCGGAAACACGGGTTCGACCAGAAACCAGCCATCGCCGATCACTGGTTCCAACTCTGCGCCCGCCTGTGAATTGCGCAAATATTTGAACCGCTCATCAAAATCGGGCCGTTCGTCACCGGCAATGGCGATGATGCAGGTGATGCCAGCCAAGTTGTCTTTGCGCCGTTGTTTGCGGTCATCGCTTTCGCGGCTCAGCGAAATGATGTCTTCCCCGCGCGGATCGAGCCCCGATTGTTCAAGCGCGGTGCGCAGCGCGCCGGACTGGCTGACCGACAGATCAGATAGCCAGGTGATCACCACCCCGGCGTCGCGCAAGACAGCTAGGCCCAGCGCCAGACCCGGCTGCTTTGCCGGATTGGCGGGGGGAGTGAAGACGCCGCCCTGCGGGTCAAGATCAATCAGCGCGACCGGCTGTTCGCCCGCCACGCAGCGGCGGCGCTTGCCATCAATGGCCACCGGATCGCTGAGCATGGCCGATAACGGCGGCGTGCTGATTACCCCGGCGGCTGCGACTGCAACGGCGCTGCCATAACGGACAAATTGGGCAAAACCTTGCTGTTCAGGCGGCGGAACTGTTGCCAAAGCATTGGTCGGAGCGGGGATCGGGGCAGTGACTGGGGCCGTCACCGCAATTGCGACGGGAGATGGCACAGGGGCTGGAGCGGCCGCGATTGGCACAGAAGTCGCGGCTGCATCTGGCGCGGGCGGAGCTTTGGCTTCCTTGCTATCTACCCGGGAGCGGGCGATCGCCGATCCCGCCAGCGCCGGAGTGGCTGCTACGACGCACCCCGATAGCGCTGCGCCCGCGATTGCCAGCAAGGGCAAGGCCATAAACCTGCGCAACGTCATGCCGTCTCTCGATTGCGAACAGTGCGAAATTCGATCTTCTCGTCGTACGGCGCGCCGAGTATGATGCGGTTCACGAACACTCCGGCCAAATGGATCTGATCTGGATCAAGGCTGCCCGCCGGAACCACCTCTTCAACCTCAGCGATGCAAACCTTGCCGCAGGTCGCCGCTGGCAGGTTGAAATTGCGCGCGGTCTTGCGAAACACAAGGTTGCCGGTTTCATCCGCCTTCCACGCCTTGACGATGGCAAGGTCGGCAAAGATGCCATGTTCAAGAATATAGGTTTGCATCACCCCGTCACGGTCAGGGAACTGCTTGTGTTCCTTGCCCTCGGCGACTTCGGTGCCCACCCCGGTCCGGGTGTAGAAGCCGGGAATGCCTGCGCCGCCTGCGCGCATTCGTTCTGCCAGCGTGCCTTGGGGGGAGAATTCGACGGCGAGTTCGCCCGCCAGGTATTGCCGTTCGAACTCCTTGTTTTCCCCGACATAGGAACTGATCATCTTGGCCACTTGCCGGGTGCGCAGCAGCTTGCCGATCCCTTCATTGTCAATGCCGGCATTGTTGCTCGCAAACGTCAGGCCGGTCACACCGCTATCGCGAATGGCATCGAGCAGCCGTTCGGGAATGCCGCACAGGCCAAACCCGCCTGCGGCGATTACGATGTCGTTCTTCAGCACCCCTTCAAGCGCACTGGCGGAATCGGGATAAAGCTTTGTCATCGGGCTGGCCTGCTCACTAAATCGATCAGCAACGGCACCCCGTAGTCGGGATGTCATTATCGGTGATTAGTGACTTGGAGGGGCGCTGTCACGCGTCAGCGAATCTGGCTGCCGAAGCGCAATTCATGCTGCATCGCAGCACCAAAGATGCCCACTGAGTGCTGAAAAAATAGGCAGATGCCGACTTTAAAAGCACTTCTGTGCAATGTTTTGCATAAAGCCCCCTGAAACTGAACATAGCATGCAAGTTTTGCATTAAACTATGGTGATTTCGCACTTGCACAAATATCTTCGGCGCGGCATATGGAAGGTGCCTTTCAGGCATCCTCTCCCAAACTTTTCAAGCCCGGCTTAACCGCCGGGCTTTTTTTGTCCGCGCTCGGGCTTTCGGCGGCGCTCGGCGCGCGGTCGGCCTGTGTGATTGCATTCATCCGCGCCTGTTCCTAGCTAACGGCTTCGACCCACAATCACCGCAAGCAGCAGGATGCCCCCATGGCCGATGCCGAAGCCGCCACTCCGAATCGCACTGTCCGGTTGCAAGTTGCCCCTGCGCGTCAGGAAGAATCGGGGCAGGGCGTTGCCCGGATGCCACGCTCGGCGTTTCAAAAGCTCGGGATTACCGAAGGCGATGTCGTCGAAATCTCTGGCAAGCGCAGCACCGCAGCCATCGCGATGGCTGCCTATCCCGAAGATGACGCGCTTGATGTGGTGCGGCTTGACGGGTTGCAGCGCGGCAATGCCGAAGCCGGATCGGGCGAGCATGTCGAAATCACCCGCGCCGAATCGCGTGCCGCCACGCGCGTAGTGTTCGCCCCGGCCCAGCGCGAAATGCGGCTGCAAGGCCCGACTCAGGCATTGAAGCGCAATTTCTTCCGCCGCCCTCTGGTCACGGGCGATCTGGTCGCGACCACCGGGCAGCAGCCGGTGCAGAACATGCCGGCCGATGTTCGCCAGCTGTTGCGCGCTCCAGCCTATGCCTTGACCCAGATTCGCCTAACCGTAGCCTCGACAAGCCCCAAGGGTATCGTGCATATCGACGAGAACACCGAAGTCGAATTGCGCGCTGAATTCGAAGAGGCGCGCGATGGCCGCGCAGTGGTCAATTACGACGATGTTGGCGGGATGGAGGACACCATCCGGGCTTTGCGCGAAATGGTTGAACTGCCGCTGCGTTACCCAGAACTGTTCATTCGGCTTGGCGTCGAGCCGCCCAAGGGCGTGCTGCTCCACGGCCCGCCGGGCACGGGAAAAACCCGGTTGGCACAGGCGGTTGCGAGCGAAAGCGACGCCGAATTCTTCACCATCAACGGCCCGGAAATCATGGGTTCGGCTTACGGCCAATCGGAAAAGCGCCTGCGCGAAGTGTTCGAGGAGGCGAGCCGCGCTGCGCCTGCGATCATCTTCATCGACGAGATTGATTCGATCGCGCCCAAACGCACGCAGGTACCGGGCGAGGCGGAAAAGCGGCTGGTTGCACAGTTGCTTACCTTGATGGACGGGCTGGAAAAGCGCGCCAATCTGGTGGTCATCGCCGCGACCAACCGCCCCGATGCAATCGACGAAGCGCTGCGCCGTCCGGGCCGGTTTGATCGCGAGATCGTGATTGGCGTCCCTGATGAGCGCGGGCGGCGGCAGATCCTCTCCATCCACACGCGCGGAATGCCGATGGAGGCGGCGGTCGATCTCGATGAACTCGCCCGCGTCACCCACGGCTTTGTCGGCGCGGATATTGCCGCGCTCGCCCGTGAGGCTGCTATCGAAACGGTGCGGCGGATTATGCCGCGGCTCAATTTGGACGAACGCACGATCCCGCCCGAAGTGCTCGAAGACCTGTGCGTTACTCGCGATGATTTTCTCGCGGCGCTCAGGCGCGTCCAGCCGTCGGCGATGCGCGAGGTGATGGTGCAGGTGCCCAATGTCGCGTGGAGCGATATTGGCGGCGCGGGCGAGGCCATCGATAAGCTTAAAGAAGGGATCGAACTTCCGCTCAAAAACCCCGAGGCATTCCGGCGGCTTGGTATTCGGCCGGCCAAAGGCTTTCTGCTCTATGGCCCGCCGGGCACCGGCAAAACGCTGCTGGCCAAGGCCGTTGCCAAGGAGGCTGAGGCAAACTTCATCTCGATCAAAAGCTCCGATCTGCTGTCCAAATGGTACGGCGAAAGCGAACAGCAGATTGCCAAACTGTTCGCCCGCGCCCGCGCCGTCGCGCCGTGCGTGGTGTTCATCGACGAGATCGACAGCCTGGTGCCAGCGCGCGGCAGCGGGCAGGGCGAACCGCAAGTCACAGGCCGCGTGGTCAACACCATCTTGGCGGAAATGGACGGGCTGGAGGAACTGCAATCGGTGGTGGTGATCGGCGCGACCAATCGTCCGACGCTGGTCGATCCGGCATTGCTGCGCCCCGGACGGTTTGACGAACTGGTGTATGTCGGCACCCCCGACACGCCGGGCCGCGAGCATATTCTTGGCATTCACACCGCCAAGATGCCGCTGGCAGACGGCGTCGATCTGGCCATGTTGGCGGGCAAGACCGAACGCTTTACCGGCGCAGACCTTGAAGATCTGGTGCGCCGCGCCGGGCTTGCAGCGCTGCGGCGGGTGGGCGGCGATGTCGAGCAGGTGGGGGCGCAAGATTTTGACGAGGCGCTCAAGGATTCGCGCGCCACGGTTACGCCGGAGATTGAGTCCGAATATCTCAAGATGCGCGGCGAACTGAAAAAACGCGCCGCTGCGGTGCAGCCAATGGGCTTCATCTCCCCCGAAACGCTGACCCCGACGCGGGATAAGAAGCACGATTGAGGGGGGGAGCGGGGTCGCGATGCTCTACAAATGTTTCACGTGAAACATTTGGGTTGCGGGCCACCTTACCCAATTTGTCGTTCGCCCTGAGCTCGTCGAAGGGCTTCACTGTCCTATTAGCGGCCCCTGAAATGGTACGACGGCCCTTCGACAAACTCAGGGTGAGCGGGCGTGGGGTTGGGGCCTATACCACCCCGGTGTGCCGCCAATGTTTCACGTGAAACATTGGCGGATGACCTGCAATCGCCCCGTCCGGGAGGGCCTAGAGGGGGTCTAGGAGGGGTCTAACCGAGGTCTAGCCGGGGTCTAGGCCGACCTGCGCCCAACCTAAACTAATGCGCTGCATCCCATGATGCGCCCGTGCCGATATCGACCCCCAATGGCACCGACAGCGCCACCGATGGCAGTGCCGCTTCTGCCATCACCCGCCGGATGATCGGGGTTGCGGCTTCGACGCGGTGCTCGGGCAGTTCGAACACCAGCTCGTCGTGCACCTGCAACAGCATCCGCACATCGTGCAGGCCAGCATCCGCCAGCGCAGGCAGCATCCGCACCATCGCGCGCTTGATAATATCTGCACTAGTGCCTTGTATCGGTGCGTTAATCGCCGCGCGTTCGCTGCCTTGGCGTTCGGCCTGATTCTTGGAATTGATCCGCGGGAACCACGTTTTGCGTCCAAACAGCGTTTCGGAATAGCCGCGCGACCGGACGCTCTCCAGCGTTTCGTGAATATACCGCTGGATGCCCGGAAACCTCTGAAAATACGTGTCAATCATCGCCTGGGCTTCTTCGGGCGGCACTTCAAGCCGGGCGGCAAGGCCCCAGCGCGAAATGCCGTAAAGGATTGCAAAGTTGATCGTTTTTGCCCGTGCGCGGGTGTCGCGGGTGACATCGCCAAACATTTCCCGCGCCGTGCGGGCATGGATGTCTTCGCCTTGGGCAAAGGCTGCTCGCAAGGAATCGACATCGGCCATGTGCGCGGCGAGCCTAAGTTCGATCTGGGAGTAGTCTGCGGCGAGCAAGACGCACCCTGGCTCGGGCACGAAAGCCTCACGAATCTGGCGGCCGATGGCGGTGCGGATCGGAATGTTTTGCAGGTTCGGATCGGTTGATGACAGCCGCCCGGTCTGCGCGCCGACCAGGCTGTAACTGGTGTGCACCCGCCCGGTCGCCGGGTTGATCGCGGCTTGCAGCGCATCAGTATAGGTCGATTTCAGCTTTGCCAGCTGCCGCCATTCCAGCACCAGCCTCGCAATTGGCGCGCCTTCGGTCGCCAGCTTTTCCAGCACCGACACATCGGTGGAATACTGCCCGCTTTTGCCTTTTTTGCCGCCTTTGTGGCCCAGCTTGTCAAACAGGATATCGCCCAGTTGCTTGGGGCTGCCAACGGTAAACTCCTGCCCGGCGAGGGCGTGGATTTCGCCTTCCAGCCGCACGATTTCAACTGCGAATTCTTCGGACAGGCGGGCGAGCCGCGCCCGGTCAACGCGGATGCCTTCGCGCTCCATTGCGGCCACCACCGCGATCAGCGGACGGTCAACCCGCTGATAGACGCGCGTGCCACCTTCCGCTGCGAGGCGCGGTTTGAGCTGCTGATGGAGCCGCCAGGTGATATCCGCATCTTCGGCAGCGTATGCGGCCGCGCGGTCAAGCGGGACTTCGCTGAACAGAATCGCCTTTTTGCCGGTGCCGCACACGTCTTTGAACGCAATCGGGGTGTGGCCAAGGTGGCGCTGGCTCAGCTCGTCCATCCCGTGCCCGCCTCCGATGCCCTCTTCCCCGCGCCCCGCATCAAGCGCGAAGCTGATCACCATCGTATCGTCAATCGGGGCGACGTTGATCCCGACCCGGGCGAGGATGTTGAGATCATATTTGCCGTTTTGGAATACTTTGAGGACGCTGTCATCTTCCAGCAGCGGCCTCAGCGCAGCCAGCGCCGCGCGCATTTCGATCTGTTCGGGCTTTTGCGCAAACATATCGTCGCCGCCGTGCGCCAGCGGGATATAACACGCCGCGTTGGAGGCAACCGCGAGGCTGATTCCAACAAGCTCGGCCTGCATCGAATCGAGCCCGGTCGTCTCGGTATCCACCGCCACGATCCTTGCCGCGAAGGCACGCGCGATCCAGTCGTTCAGCCGTTCGAGCGTCTGCACCGTCTCGTATGCGGCATGATCGACCGGCGGCTGGTCTGGCAGCGGCTGACGGCTGGCATCCGCGCTGGCAGTTTCTCCCGCCGTCGCAGGCTTGGGCGGATTGAGATCGGTGGTGCGCGACGGACTGCCCCGGCCGCCGTCCAGCCGCCGCAGCAGCGAAGTGAAGCCGTGCTGTTCGAGAAACGCAGCCAGCGGCTCAGGCGGAACCGCGCCAAGCTGCATCTCCGCAATCGGCTGCGGCAGTAGGCAATCCTCTTTGAGTGTTACCAGTCGTTTGCTGAGGAACGCCGCATCGCGCCCTTCGATCAGGCGGTCTTTCAGTTTGGAGGGCTTCATCGCAGACGCCGAATCCAGTGCGGCGGTCAGCGAGCCGTGTTCGGCAATCAGCTTGCTGGCGGTTTTTGGCCCGATCCCGAAAATGCCGGGCACATTGTCAACACTGTCGCCCATCAACGCCAGCACATCGCCGACCAGATCGGGCGTCACCCCGAATTTCTCGGCGACTTCATCCAGATAGATCCGCTGGTTCTTCATCGTATCGAGCATGTCGATCCGCGCCGGGCCGTGGACTGTGTCCACTTCGCCAACCAGTTGCATCAGGTCTTTGTCTGACGAAACGATGGTGACGTCCCAGCCCATGCGCTGCGCTGCGCGGGCGTAGGACGCGATCAGATCGTCAGCCTCAAGCCCCGCTTCTTCGATGCAGGGCAGGCTGAACGCGCGCGTGGCATCGCGGATCAGCGGGAATTGCGGGCGCAGGTCTTCGGGTGGTTCGGGCCGGTTGGCCTTGTATGCGGGATAAATATCATTGCGGAATGTGATGGATCCGGCATCAAGGATCACCGCCAGATGGGTTGGCCCGTCGGCCGCATCGAGATCGGCCGCCAGCTTCCACAGCATGGTGGTGTAGCCATAGACCGCGCCAACCGGCGTGCCTGCCGGATTGGTGAGCGGGGGCAGCCGGTGATACGCCCGGAAGATGTAAGACGACCCATCGACAAGATAGAGGTGCTGTTTGTGGGATGCGAGAGGATCAGCCATGCGGCCTGCTAGCACTCACCGCTGCGCGCGGGTAGGGGGATCACGGCGCGCCATCGGGCTTCTGGCAGCTTTGATCACAATATGGCCAAAAAAAGGCAAAAATTGGGCGAGCCGCCTTATTCTCCTTGCATTGCCACAATCCTGCCACTATTTGGAACATCGAACCGGCGATCAATACCGGTCTCGACACGGCCTGAAACGGACGTGTGACACTCGCTGATAAAGGATTACTATTATGCGTAAGATCATTCTGGCTGCCGCGATCGCCACTTCGGCTCTTGGCCTTGCTGCTTGCAGCGGCGAAACCGGTGACAAGACCGCCGAAGCCGCCGATTCGATGGCTGCTGACGCCGAAGCCAATGCGGACGCCGCTGTCGATGCTGCTGCAGAAGCCACCGACGCCGCTGCTGAAGCGACCACCGATGCTGCTGACGCGACTGTCGACGCTGCTGGCGCCGCTGCCGACGCTGCTGAAGCCACCGCTGACGAAGCGATGAAGGCTGCTGAATAATCGAATATGATGCGCACCGCTCAAGCGGTGTTGATTACGCAGAAGGGCGGTGCCACATGGCGCCGCCCTTTTTGTTTGCGCGGCGATCTGGTCGAACCGATTAACCGCCGGTGGCGTAGGGCGCGGCGGTCCAATTGCGGGTCGGGTTCTGCTGCGCCTTCACTGCAAAGCCATCATACAGCGCCCGCGCAATCGCGGCGATGCGTTCTTCGCGCGCCACTTTGGTGCCTTGGCCGGTGACATAGATTGCCACGGCAATCGCACGGCCATCGGGGGTTTCGATGATGCCGATATCGCTGGAGGTGTTGTTGAGCGATCCGGTTTTGTGGCTCACCCGCGCTTCCAAGGGGATGAGCGCCGGGATGCGGCGTTTGCCGGTCACCGTGCGGCTCATCGAGCCGAGCACCACTTGGCGGCTCTGATTGGACAGAAACTCGCCGCGATACAACCCGGCCAGCAGGCGCACCATCGTGCGCGGAGTGGCTGCATCGCGCGGGTCGATATACGATGCGGGATCATATTCGCCATCATCGCGCACCAGCGTGGCGATATCGCGGTTGATCGAAAAGCTGTCGATCCCCTGACGGCGGACCCAATCATTGACCCGCGCCGGGCCGCCAACCGCGGCGAGCAGCGCGTCGGTTGCCGGATTGCTCGACCGGGTAATCATCATTTCGATCAGGTCGATTGCGGGCATATACTGCCCTTGGCGCACCGGAGCCTTGGCCGATGAGTATTTGGCCGACCGCACCGGCAACATCAGCGGAAATTCCGACGTCAGCGAATACCGCCCCTGTTCCACCAGCTCAAGATAGGCAGCGGCAACAGCAATTTTGCTGGTCGACGCCAGCGGGAACAACTGGTCGCCCAGCACCATCACCTGTTCGCCGGTGGCAAGATCAATCGCGGCCACGCCGATGCGGCCTTGCACAGGGTCGGCAAGCGCGGCGATGCGGGCTTCAAAACTGGAAGCGTAAACCGCCTCGAACGACTGCGGCTGCCGCAATTGCGTGCCGAACGTATTGTCAAACGTCGCTTGAAGTTCATCGGAGCGCGCCGCTGCTGGCGTCGTCAACACCGCAAAAGCTGCGGCAAAACCGGTGGCGAGGGCAAGAAAACGGGGAAGCTGCATGATCACAAGCTACTCTAACAGGGTTGCGGCGGGATTAACGCGCCAACTTAGTCATGCCCGATTCGCCGCGACAAGGCCTCATTTCACCGCATACGGTGAAAGGTGCCCCAGCCGCGTTGATCAACCACCCCTGCGCAAAAGGGGGCGGGGAATTGCTTCTGCTCGGCCAATATCGGGTTTTCGTCGAACGCCGTACCTGCCCGTGTGCGCGCGGGCTTGACTGCGCTGGCGATACGGGCAGTCTGCGGTCAAGTATCTGCTCAAGGGGACATTATGATCAATTCTGCATCGCTGCGGGTTTCGCGCGCCGTTCTTTCCGCCCTGTTGCTCTCCGCATCGGGCATCGCGGTTGCGCAAAGCGCGCTGATCGTGCAGCCCGGCGCACCCGGCCAAGCCAGCCGCACGCTGACCGCCGACGAAGCCACCAAGCTCGCCGGGTCAAGCTATACAGCTGAAGATGTTGCATTTATGCAGGGGATGATGATCCACCACCGCCAAGCCGTCGATATGGCAGTGCTTGTGAAAGAGCGCACCAACACCGAAGAACTGGTGACGATAGCGGGCCGGATCGAATCCAGCCAGGCGGACGAAATTACATTTATGAAAGACTGGCTGGCTGAGCGGGGTGAGCCAGCGACCGATGCGATGATGAAAGATCATGCGCATCACAAGATGGCGGGGATGGCCTCGCCCGATCAGATGGCGGCGTTGGCGGCGGCCACCGGGATTGAGTTTGATCGCCAATTCCTGACCCTGATGATCGCCCACCACGAAGGCGCAATCGACATGGTCGAGAAATTGTTTACCGAAGATGGCACTGCGGCAGATCCGGTATTATACCGCTTTGTCAGCGACATCGATAGCGAGCAGACCAGCGAGATTGAACGGATGGACAAGCTGCTGGCCGGGTTGTCAGCAGACCCGCGTTCGGGCTTGGCGGCCGGGTTTGACAATGCCGGCGAGGCGATCCTCAACCTCACCAAGGTGGCGACGCTGGCCAAGCCCGCCGGGTTCTTCAACCCTGCCAATCCGTCCGACCTGCGCCCGCCCGCCGTTCCCAAAAAGGCCAAGGATGATGCGGCCAAGACCGACGCGGCCAAGACCGATGCGGCCAAGAGCGAAGCAATGGCAGCCAAGGACGACCCTGGCATGACCAAAGCCGACCCGGAACCGGCGATGGCTGCGAAAGATGCCGCCGCTGGTGCCACCCCCGCCGCCGCTCCTCCACGCACCGAAGAGGACAGCCTCACCGAATTCGCCGAACGCTCCCCGCTGCTCGATTTCGCCAACACCGACATGGCGTTTTTCGGCGATGTGCTGGTCGCAGGCTCCTACCACGGGTTCAACCTCTACAAGCTGGGCGCAGACGGCGTGCCCAATCTGATGAGCTCGGTCGTTTGTCCGGGCGGACAGGGCGACGTGTCGGTGGTGGGCAAGCTGCTGATCATGAGCGTTGAACAGACCCGCGGCCGGGTCGATTGCGGCTTGCAAGGCGCGCCGGGCGAAGTCAGCACGGACCGGTTCCGGGGCCTGCGCATTTTCGACATTTCCGACCTGACAAGGCCGCGTCAGGTGGGCGGGGTGCAGACCTGCCGGGGCAGCCACACCCATTCGGTTGTCAGCGCCAATGACACACGGCTGATCGTCTACAATTCGGGCACCGCCGGCATCCGCGAGGAAGAAGAACTGGCCGGCTGCATTGGCGAACGCGGCGGCGATACCCGCACGGCGCTGTTCTCGGTCGATGTGATCGAAATCCCGGTGGCTGATCCTGCCAAGGCGCGGATCGTCAAAAGCCCGCGCGTGTTCGCCGACACCGCGACTGGCGAAATCGCCGGGCTGTGGCGCGGCGGCGATCACGGCGATGATACCCAGCGCACCGCGCCGACCGATCACTGTCACGACATCACCGTTTTTCCCGCTCTGAAAATCGCCGCCGGGGCGTGTTCGGGCAACGGCATCCTGTTCGACATCAGCGATCCTTTGAACCCCAAACGGATCGACGCGGTGACCGATACCGGCTTTGCCTATTGGCATTCGGCGACCTTCAACAATGATGGCACCAAGGTGATCTTTACCGACGAGTGGGGCGGCGGCGGACGGCCGCGCTGCAAGGCATCCGATCCCAAGACCTGGGGCGCCGATGCGGTTTATGATATTGTCGATGGCAAGCTGGTGTTCCGCGCGCACTACAAAATGCCCGCGCCGCAAACCGACAAGGAAAATTGCGTCGCGCATAACGGCTCGATCATCCCGGTGCCGGGCCGCGATCTGTTTGTGCAGGCGTGGTATCAGGGCGGCATGAGCGTGATGGACTTCACCGACAGCGCCGCACCCAAAGAAATCGCCTATTTCGATCGCGGACCGATTGATGCCAAGCAGATGGTGCTGGGCGGGTACTGGTCAACCTATTGGTACAATGGCTTTATCTATGGCACGGAAATCACCCGCGGGATCGACGTGTTCACCCTCAAGCCGAGCGAATTCCTGACCGAAGCCGAAATCGCGGCGGCCAAAGCGGCGACCTATCAGGATGGCCGGTTCAACCCGCAAACCCAGACCCGCGTGACATGGGACGCGGCGGTGGTTGAAGCTGCCGAAGCCAGCCGCAAGGGCGGATGAGGCGCGGGGCGGTTAATGCCTGATTGAGCGGCGGCTATTTGTGGTGTTGGGATGGTAGGGCCCCGTAGCGGAAGGGGGGAAGGCGAGAAACAACCCGCTTGCAGTCGTTCCCGGCCAGCATCCCCGATCGCGAAACCGGACTGGCAACTATCCCACCTTTTTTGCCGAAAGCGGAACTTCTCGAAACGACCCCTATTCAGACTCTGAACGAGATTGTAATCTTAGCGCTATGTCAGGTATGCGAGCAGTCAGTTTGACGGTCGGATTTGGTGCCCTGTTTGCAACGATGTCGGCGTGCGCAGACCTCCCACATCAGTCAGATTTGCCAGATGTCGTGGCTCTGCAATCCGATAGCTGTGCATGCATCGAGGATCGTGACTGCATTGCCCTAGAGGCCATGGCCGGGAAGCTTGAGCTTCGGAATGTCTCTTGCCGATGGATTGTCGAAGGACGTGAAGCAGATTGCGCATTCGAACGCCGTTTTGTCCCGGAAGGGTTCAATAGCGCTGAAGAACTTGATGCTTGGTCTTCTGTGCGGAGAACGCTGCGATCATCCAAGTTCGGTGGCTGGTGCACAGTGGAAATTGAACACTTTTGAAAGCGCAGACGACCAAAAGTTTATCGGCAGCAATCCACCCACGAGTAGTCACCCCCGGCCACCGAGCGTGATCCCGATAGCTGCCGGGCAGCATCAATGGGGCTCTTGCCGAAAGATCCCATGTCGAGGGTAGATAGCGGCTGATACTCTGTCAAAGTGCGGTTGCTTATCCCTAACTCTGTGGAGGTAACCATGCTTACAACTGATCAACGTATGCATCCGGTGAAGGCCGCGCCGATTTCAGTCAGCTGTCACCGGGGCTGATGATACGTTTTGCCGCGGCGTTACGGCGAGCGGCGATACGGCCGAGGATGCCATTGATCGGGAATACATCGAGTTCGTTGGGGTCGTAGTCGTCGAGCCATTCGCTGACATCGGCGTGATCTGGATGGTCCGGATCCAATCTCGCCTCGAGCAT
>JBBRFG010000034.1:0-20316 GCA_038224685.1 Sphingomonadales bacterium | reverse complement strand
TTGCCCTGCACGGTTATCAAGCACAAAGTTCTTCACGAACCGACCCGACTGAATATCGGCCAGCACGCGCTTCATTTCCGCCTTAGTCTCATCGGTGATAATCCGCGGCCCGGTGGTGATGTCGCCATATTCGGCGGTGTTCGAGATCGAATAGCGCATGTTGGCGATGCCGCCTTCATAGAGCAGGTCGACGATCAGCTTGGTTTCGTGGAGGCATTCGAAATAGGCCATCTCGGGGGCGTAGCCGGCCTCGACCAGCGTTTCGAACCCGGCTTGGATGAGGTGGGTGATCCCGCCGCACAGCACAACCTGCTCGCCAAACAGATCGGTTTCGCATTCCTCGCGGAAATTGGTTTCAATGATGCCGCTGCGGCCGCCGCCAACGGCGCTGGCATAGGCGAGCGCAACGTCATGCGCCGCGCCGCTGGCATCCTGATGGATCGCGATCAGGCAGGGCACGCCGCCGCCTTTCACATATTCGCTGCGCACGGTGTGGCCGGGGCCCTTGGGTGCGATCATGATCACGTCGATATCGGCGGGCGGTTCGATCAGGCCGAAATGGACGTTGAGCCCGTGCGCAAACGCGAGCGCGCTGCCGGGCTTGAGGTGCCCTTTGATATCATTTTCCCAGATACCGGCCTGATGCTCGTCTGGCGCGAGGATCATCAACACGTCGGCCCACTGCGCAGCTGCTGTGTTCGACAACACCTTGAAGCCCGCCGCTTCAACTTTCTTGGCGGTGGCTGATCCTCCGCGCAGCGCGATGGCGACTTCGGCCACACCTGAGTCCCGCAGGTTTTGTGCATGGGCGTGGCCTTGCGAGCCATAGCCGACAATCGCGACCTTCTTGGGCTTGATCAGATTGAGATCGGCATCGGCATCGTAGTAAACTTTCATCAGTGTTCTCTCTTGTGCTTTGAATTTCGATAAATTGTTAGACGCCTTCGGCTCCGCGGATCATGCCGACCACGCCCGAACGCCCGACTTCGACCAGCCCCAATTCGCGCATCAGCACAATGAAGCTGTCGATCTTGGCGGGCGCGCCGGTGAGTTCGAACACGAAGCTGGTGGTAGTGGTGTCGACCACATGCGCGCGGAAGATTTCTGCCACCCGCAAGGCCTCGACCCGCAGGCGGCCTGTGCCAGCCACTTTGATCAGCGCCAGTTCGCGCTCGACATGCGGGCCTGCGGTGGTGAGGTCGGTAACCTTGTGCACCGGCACGAGGCGTTCCAGCTGCGCTTCGATCTGGTCAATCACTCGCGGGGGGCCGTGGGTGACGATGGTGATCCGGCTGACCGCATGATCTTCGGTAATGTCGGCCACCGTCAGGCTGTCGATGTTATACCCACGCGCGGTGAACAGGCCGGTGATCTTAGCGAGGATTCCCGGTTCATTGTCCACGGTGACGGTGAGCACGTGGCGTTCGGATGCTGCTTCGGTGATTTTCATTTTTGCACCCTATCCGTTCGCATCAAGCGCAGTCGAGTTGGCGTTGCGCGGTGGTCTCTGGACTACGCTTGATGCGAACGGGACGTAGAATTCTCTCATCACACCAACGCCTTGGCTTCATCATCCATCGTGCCGTCGACCTTGTCGCCGTACAGCATCATGTCGGTGTGCGCCGCGCCAGATGGGATCATCGGCAGGCAATTGGCGTCCTGCGCCACCCGGCAATCGACCATTACCGGGCCATTGTGATCGAGCATCTGCATAATGCCATCATCCAGTTCGCTTTCATCATGGATGCGGATGCCTTTCCATCCGTAGGCTTCGGCCAGCTTCACGAAATCGGGCAGGCTGTCAGAATAGGAGTTCGAATAGCGGCTTTCATAAGTCAGTTCCTGCCATTGGCGGACCATACCCATATATTCATTGTTGATGATGAACACCTTCACCGGCAGGCGGTATTGCGATGCGGTGCCGAGTTCCTGAATGTTCATCTGGATTGACGCTTCGCCCGCGATGTCGATCACCAGCGCATCAGGGTGCCCCAATTGCGCGCCGATTGCAGCGGGTAGGCCATAACCCATCGTGCCGAGCCCGCCCGATGTGAGCCACTTGTTCGGGTCTTCAAATCGGAAATACTGCGCCGCCCACATCTGGTGCTGCCCGACTTCGGTGGAGATGATCGGGCTGCGCTTGTGGGTCAGGGCATACAGCCGCTCAATCGCGTGCTGCGGCATAATCATGGCCGGGTTTTTCACGGAGCGTTTGGGATAGGCGAGGCATTCGCGCGCGCGCCAGCCTGCGATGCGTGCTTTCCATTCGCCCAGATTTTGCGCCTGCCTGTCGCCCCACGCGTCGATCAGTTGCGCCAGCACTGTGCCGCAATCACCGACAATGCCCATATCGACCGGCACCGTCTTGTTGATCGAGGATCGGTCGATATCGATGTGGATCTTCGTCGAATCTGGCGAGAATGCGTCGAGCCGCCCGGTCACCCGGTCATCAAACCGCGCGCCGATGCACACCATCACGTCGCACGTGTTCATCGCCAGATTGGCTTCGTAAGTGCCGTGCATCCCCAGCATCCCTAGCCAATCGGGATGCGCGCTTGGGAATGCGCCAAGGCCCATCAGTGTCGATGTAACCGGCGCGCCGGTAATGCCTTGCAACTGCCGCAGCAACCGGCTTGCCTCTGGCCCGGAATTGATCACGCCGCCGCCGGTGTAGAAAATCGGCCGCTGCGCATTGGCGAGCAGCGCGACCACTTCGGCGATCTGTTCTGACGGGGCGCTCATCGGCGGCGCGTAGCGGTGCGCGCCTGTCCGTGTTAGCGTGCGCCGTTCAGACGGAACGGCGATCTGCACGTTTTTGGGAATATCGATCACCACCGGGCCGGGCCTGCCGGTGGTGGCGATCAAAAATGCTTCCGTGATCGTTGCGGCCAGATCGGCCGGGTCTTTGACCAGGTAATTATGTTTGGTGCAGTGGCGGGTGATGCCAACCGTATCGGCCTCCTGAAACGCATCCGTGCCGATCAAAGCCGTTGGAACCTGCCCGGTGATCACGACCAGTGGGATCGAATCCATCCACGCATCGGCAATGCCGGTCACCGCATTGGTCGCGCCGGGGCCAGAGGTGACGAGCACCACACCCGGCTTGCCCGTGGCGCGGGCATAACCTTCGGCGGCATGGGCAGCGCCGGCTTCGTGGCGGACCAGGATGTGGCGGATACGCTGATCGCCAAACAGCTCGTCATAGATTGGCAGCACAGCGCCGCCGGGATAGCCAAACACGAATTCGACGCCCTGCTCGATCAGGCATTGCACCAGAATCGCCGCGCCGCTTTGGGGCGCGGCTTGTGATACCTTGCGGGACAGGGCGGGGGCCGGCTGACCGGGCACAGTATTCTCCATTCTCTGACGTATTTGGCAGGTTCTTAACAACAAAACCGCCCGGATTCAGGGGGGATTGCATCAGACTGAGTGAAAGGTCCGCTATCTATTACAATCTGACGTGTCAACCTCTATTCATGTAATAATGATGCAAAATAAATGTCGATATCGATATTTTCGGATTCAAACCCCTCGCTTATGCGCGCCCAATCTTCGGGTATCTGCCGCCGGAACCAGGTGAACTGCCGCTTGGCATAATTGCGCGTGGCTTGCTGCCCCTCGGCGATCAGCAATTGGCGGTCGAGGCGTCCGCCCAGATACGCGGCAATTTCTGGCACGCCGATGGCGCGCATAACCGGCAGATCGGGGCTAAGCCCGCGCGCCAGCAACGCCTCCACCTCGGCCACCGCGCCAGTTTCCAGCATCGCTTCGAACCGGCGATCACACCTTGCATAAAGCCACGTGCGGTCGGGCTGAAGGATGAGCGGAAGCAACTCCAAGTTTTCGGCAATCCCGCCGGCCTTGGCCAACTGCCAATCCGCCAACGTGACCCCGGTTGACCGTTTGACTTCAAGCGCGCGGGCGATCCGCTGGCGATCAGCAGGCGCGAGTTCGGCGGCGCGCTGTGGGTCTTCGATCTGGAGCAATTTATACGCGCCATCATCGGGCAGGGCGCGCACCATTTCGCGCACGGCAGGATCAATAGCCGGAATGGGGGCAATCCCATCCAGCAGCACTTTGAGATACAGCCCCGTCCCGCCGACCAGTATCGGCACCGCGCCCGCTGCATGGCAATCGGCAATCTCAGCCTTGGCGCGCGCTGCCCACGCCGCTGCCGAACAGGCCTCTGCCCCGTCCCACACGCCGAACAGGCGATGTTCGATCCCGTCCATCTCCGCGTTGGACGGGCGGGCGGATAGCACCTGTAAATCGGCATAAACCTGCGCGCTGTCAGCATTGATGACCACGCCCCGATGCCCGTTTATGGCAAGTCGGCGCGCCAAAGTCAGCGCAATCGCGCTCTTGCCGCTCGCGGTCGGCCCTGCAATGAGCGCGACCGGGTTTGATGGAGAAGACATAATGCTCATCGCGCGGCTGATAGCAGAGACGGACGAATGTGACATGCGTCTCGACACACTCACCGCTGCACTGGCCGATGCCGGAATGCCGGTTGCCGCTGCGGCGCTACCAGCGGACGGTGATGATGTGATGGAATTGCAGTTTGATGGTGATGACCCAGCAGCGGTGCTGGGCGCAATCGATCAAGTGTTTCCAGCGGCGGATATGCTGGTCAACCAAGGCCCAATCACTGTGCCGCAGCTATTCGTATCAGACATGGATTCGACTATGATCAGGCAGGAATGCATCGACGAATTGGCCGATTACGCCGGGTTAAAGCCGCAAATCGCCGCCATCACCGAACGCGCGATGCAGGGCGAGCTTGATTTTGAAACAGCGCTGCGGGACCGTGTGGCGTTGCTCAGGGGACTTGATGAGCCTGCGATCAGCGCCTGTTTGGCAGATCGGATTTCGCCCACGCCCGGCGCGGCTACTTTGGTCGCGACACTGACTGCGCTGGGCACGCGCACGGTATTGGTGACCGGCGGGTTTCACCATTTCGCTGATCCGGTGGCGGCAATGCTGGGGTTTGACCGGGTGGTCGGCAACCGGCTTGGGGTTGAAAATGGCAAGCTGACCGGCGGGCTAATCGGGCCGATTACCGACAGCGCGGTCAAGGCGGCGGTGCTGCGCGAAGAACTGGCAGAGTTGGGCGAGCGCGCTTGCAGCCTTGCCATTGGTGACGGCGCGAATGATATCCCGATGATAGAAGCTGCGACCTACGGCTTTGCCTACCGCGCCAAACCCAAGGCCCGCAGCGCTGCCAATGGCCGGGTGGATCGCGGGGATTTGACTGCGGTGCTGCGCTTGCTGGGCATCGCGCGCGCGCAATGGCGTGTGGTGTGATCGCATCAGGCAACCACCGAGTTGCAAAAAAAGATTGTGTTTTGAGATGCGAATCGCTTATTAACATTGATGTAAGTATTTAATGGCAATCCCCGGCTACCTTGCAGGAACCGACCAAACATGACCGCTCCTTTGTCAGAATACAGCACATTGTTTGCCGCTGACGGCACTGTTTTGCGGCATCCTGATCGCCCGGTGCCGCGTTACCGCCCTTTGCGCGCGGTTCGCAGTTTTCAAGCGCTGATCAAAGACAAGGAAGACACCAGTCAGGTCTTCAAAATCTTTGAATCCTTGCCCCCCAGCAGCTTGCTTGGGCGGATCCGCGATCTGAGCCTGTCTGACCAGGGAGAGCAGCTGCGTTTGAACGAAGGGTGCCTTGCTGAAATCCTTGATGACCACGCAGCGATCCGGCGGACGCCCACAGGATCGCTGGGCCATGCCTATTGCGACTTCATGGAGGCAGAGGGCCTTTCAGCGGCGGGGCTGGTGGCTGAAGCCGAGCGACTTGGTCGGCCGAAATATCCCGATCTGGTTCAATGGTTTTTGGAACGCTCGCGCGATACACATGATCTGTTTCACGTGCTCACCGGCTATGGCCGAGATGCGTTGGGCGAAGCCTGTGTGCTGTTGTTCACCCACGGCCAAGCCCCAAGTCAGGGGCACTTGCTGATCGGATATGCAGGCGCTGCCAACATCAAAAAGACTGTGCGCGGCAGCAAGGCGCCGATCATCGGTGCCGTGCGGCAGGCCCACCGAACGGGCAAAGGCGCACCGCAGCTGATCGCGCAGCCAATCCGCGAGCTGCTCGCGCGCCCGGCTGACGAAGTGCGCGCAGCGATGCGCATCCAGCCGCCGACGCAATACCGCGAATGTCAGCGCATTTGGCAGGCGGAAGGGATCAATCCTTACAACCTGCTCGGCAATACCATAGACAACGCGAAGCAACTGGCTGCCTAACCCGGTTAAAGCCAGCTGGCGATCTGGCTGAGCGGTTTTTTCTTCAGAGCATGGGCCGGGACGGTGGCATCGGGGGATGGCCTGCCGACCACCACGATCATCACGGGCTTTTCCCATTCGGGACGCCCGCACGCGCGGCGCAGAAACCCCATCGGCGAAGGCGTGTGGGTTAGCGTTGCCAGCCCGGCTTCGTGCAAGGTCGCCAGCAGCAGGCCGCAGGCAATCCCGACGCTTTCATTGACGTAATAATTCTGCGTCTGCCCATCCTCGGCGATCCCGCCTTTGCGCTGTGCGAACACGACGATCAGATACGGCGCGGTTTCCAGAAATGGCTTGTCGGCATTGGTGCCAAGGTCTGCCAGCGCGGCGAGCCATTCGTTGCCGGCTTTGGGGTGATCGCCATCAGCGCCGTAGAACTGGCGTTCCTCAGCCTCTGCCGCTGCGCGAATCGCGCGTTTGGTTTCAGGCGCGGACACGACTGCAAAATGCCACGGTTGGTGATTGGCCCCGCTGGGCGCGCTTCCGGCCGCAATGATCGCAGCCTCAATCACCGCGCGCGGCACCGATTCGGGCGAGAAATCGCGGCAGGTGCGCCGCTGTTGTAGCCGCTTGGCCAGCGACCACGCACGTGCGGTTGCCTCGGCATCGCTCAGTTGTTCGAGCGAAAAGGGAATGATTTCAAGATGGGGCATCCGCCGGGTGGGACCTCGATCAAAGGGTGATGGACATTTAACTGACATCAATGTTAGTAGTTCTCGGTGAACTTAATTCGCGACTCGCGCAAAGGATGCAACACGTGGCATTGACCAATCTCCCGCTAGTCGCACCAGAACGCAAGGTTGCGGGGTTCCGTCCGTTCAAGGTGTTGCACCACTTCGGCAAGCTGGTCGAGGACAAGGAAGACACCGCGCAAGTCTTCCACATCATTGAAGCCGCCAAGGGCAAGCGCAACCACAATCATGCGTGGAATTTTATCCGCTCACCCGCAGGCCAGCACCTGCTTGCCGAGGCTGCCGATATTCCTGCGATGCTGGATGATCACGCGCGCTGGGCCGATTGCGGGCCGAACACGGTGGCGGCGCATTACATCGCCTTTATGAAGCGCGAAGGCCTGTCTGCCGCCGGTTTGGTGGCGGAAAGCCACAGGTGGTTGCCGGCCGACGCGCGCCATGCTGATCAGACCGAATGGTATTTTGAACGCCTGCGCGATTCGCACGATCTGTTCCATGTGCTGACCGGATATGGCCGTGATGCGCTGGGCGAGGCGAGCCTGCTGGGTTTTTCCTACGAGCAGAATTACAACAAGGGCATCCTGTTCATCGCCTATGCCGCCGCGCGCCAGATCAAGAAGGTGAGCGGCACCAAAGCCCCGCTTTATGCCGCAATCAAGGAAGGCCGCAGGCTGGGCAAGTCCGCCGCCAAGATCGCCCATCAGGATATCGCTGCACTGATGGCAGAGGGTATCGGCGCAGCGCGCGCGCGGATGAACATTGGTGCGCCTGAGGTTTACCGCCAATGCCTCGCGGTGCTTGAGAGCGAGGGCACAGCGCGCGACGATCTGACGCTGGGTGGGGCTGGGGCGCAGGCGGCCTAGGCTGGCGTTCTAAGCCGCCTAAGGTTCCAACGCAGACCGCCAAGCGCCGCGATAAGGATTAACCCCGACAGCAGGAACGGGGCGCCGGGGAATAACAGCCCTTGATCGTCTGAATAGGCACCAAACAGACCTGACATGACAATGGGGCCGACAATGCTGGTCAGGCTCACGATTGATGCAATTGCGCCCTGGAGCTCGCCCTGTGCGTCGTCGGCGATGCGCTCGCTCATCAACTGCTGCATCGCTGGAAAGGTCAGTCCGGCGAAACTGCCCAGCCCGATTCCAACGATCATCGCCCAGCTGCCGGGTGCAAAAGCGAATAGGAAATATGCCGGGATGGCAAACACCAGCCCAAGCAGGCACGTCGCCTCCGCTCCGAACCGTGCGATCGATTTGCCAGTCAGGACACCCTGCACATAAGCCAGCAGCAAGCCGTAAAGCGCGACGCTGAGCCCGATCTGTAACTCGTCCCATCCGAAAGCGAGTGTGTTGTAGTAAGCCCAAACCGAAAAGGTCGATTGCGCGGCCAGTTGCATCAAGAAGATCACCCAGAGAAAGCCGAATACGATTGGGGCCTTGCTCATTTGCGCAAGCGTACCAAACGGATTGGCGCGCGACACACTGAAGCGCCGCCGCTTGTCCATCGGCAACGTCTCGCGCAGGATAATAAACCCGATAATCGCACCGATCAGGCACAAGACGCCTGACGCAAGGAACGGTAGCCGCTCGCCATAGCTGCCGAGCACGCCGCCGATGGCTGGACCGATGACGAACCCGCTTGCGCCAGCGCCGCCGAGCAGGCCGAAATACTTGCCGCGCTCCTCGCTTGTAGTGACGTCGGCAATGCAGCTGTTTGCCGCAGCCCAGCTTGCACCCATGATGCCCGACAACAAGCGGCCGACAAATAGCCACCACAGGTCCGGCGCCCAGGCCATGATCAGGTAGTCGAAACCCAACAAAACCAATGTGAGCAGCAGTACTGGACGCCTGCCGAACCGGTCCGACAGGCCGCCAATCACCGGGGCGAACAGGAACTGCATGAAAGCATAAGCGAACAGCAACCAGCCACCGAGTTCGGCAGTGCGGTCAATCGTTGCTCCGGTGAGGGTTTCAAGCAGCGACGGCATGACCGGGATGATCAGCCCGAGGCCCACCATGTCTACAAAGACAATAAACGCGACAAACCCAAGGGTTGCGCTTGGGCGTGGTGCGGTCATCGTAGTTCCTTGCGGATCACCAATTTGAGGCCTGACCAAACCTCATCGATCTCGCATTCCTTGGTATCGACCAGGCCCATTGGCAGGCACACTTCGCGGATGGTGTCCTCAGTGATGTCGGTCGGCACCTTGGCGGCTCGGCTAGGCCAACTGACCCAGATTTGGCCATCGGGCGCAATCTGATCACGCAGCATGGCAAGGCGCGGCTCCAACTCCGCAAGGTCTGTCACGAAAATATGGGCCGCGTCGATTCCATCTGCCGGATCGGCCACAAACACCAGCTCCAGCGCATATTCGTCGATCTCGTCGATGATGTGTTCGGGCATGGCATCAAACCACACCCGCATTCCATCACGCAGGGTCAGCTTTTTGACCAGCGGGGTGGCAGGTGCATCTGAGGTCATTGGGGGATTTTCATCTTTGCCCGCGGACCCATCAGGCTTCCATCCATTCGTCGAAGAACCGCAGGTTGGCCGCGCGCATTTTGGTCAGCGGCACGCCCAGTACATGATCGCCGCCGACCGTGCCGATCCGCTGGAACCCGATTCGGGCTGTGTCTGCATCGCGGGTGCCCTTGGCAAGTGCGGCGTTGAGCGCGGCGACATCGGGCACGGTCACCAAATAACGCCCCTGATCCTCACCAAACCACCACTGCGCCGGGGTATAATCGGGGTTGCCCGCCAGATCAGCCTCCGCGCCGATGCCGCCTGCCAGCGCCATTTCTGCCAGCGCCACGGCAAGCCCGCCATCGGACAGATCATGCACTGCGTTGACCAGCCCATCGGCGATCAATTCGTGGATGATTGCGCCCGCGTTGCGCTCAACGATCAGGTCAGTCGGCGGGGTGCGGCCTGCTTCGCGGCCCTTGATGATGCGCAGCCACAGCGACTGGCCAAGGTGCGATCGGGTCGGATCAGGCTTTGCCCAATGTTCCGGCCCGACAAGGTAGATCGCATCGCCTGCCTGTTTGAAATGCATCGTCATCATTCGTGACAGGTCGGTGATGATGCCGACCCCACCAATGGCCGGGGTGGGCAGAATAGCGGAACCGCCGCCGGTCGCCTTGGATTCGTTATAGAGGCTGACATTGCCGCTCACGATCGGGAAATCGAGCGCGCGGCACGCATCGCCCATGCCTTCGAGCGCGTAGACAATCTGCGCCATGATTTCAGGCCGCTGCGGATTGGCGAAATTGAGGCAGTTGGTCACGGCCAGCGGGCGCGCGCCCACCGCGCACAGATTGCGATACGCCTCTGCGATGGCCTGCTTGCCGCCTTCGTAGGGATCGGCGAATACATAGCGCGGGGTGCAATCGGTGGTGATCGCCAGCGCCTTGCCCGTTCCATGCACCCGCACCACGCCCGCATCGCCCCCGGTCTGGAGCGTATCGGCACCAACCTGCGAATCGTATTGCTGCGCAATCCAGCGGCGAGAAGCGAGATCAGGCGATCCCATCATGGTCAGCAGATCAGCGGCGATATCATCGCTGGCAGGCACTTCGGTAAGCGGCTTGACCCCGGCCCAAACCCGGTATTCATCCTTGGAAAGATAGGGCCGATCATACAACGGCGCGTCATCGGCGAGCGGGGCGAGCGGGATATCGCAGACCACTTCGCCATTGAATTCGAGCACCATGTGGCCCCCGTCTTCAAGCGCTTCGGTCACTTCGCCGATGACCGCGAAATCAAGCTCCCACTTGCGGAAAATCGCCTCGGCCATCGGCTCCTTGCCAGGCTTCAGCACCATCAGCATCCGCTCCTGGCTTTCAGAAAGCATCATCTCGTAAGGCGTCATGCCGGTTTCGCGGCAGGGCACCTTGTTCATGTTGAGTCGGATGCCCGCGCCGCCTTTGGATGCCATTTCGACGCTGGAGGAGGTGAGGCCCGCTGCGCCCATATCCTGGATTGCGACAATCGCATCGGTCGCCATCAGTTCAAGGCAGGCCTCGATCAGCAGCTTTTCGGTGAACGGATCGCCGACCTGCACAGTGGGCCGCTTGGCTTCGGCATCCTCGCCGAAATCGGCGCTTGCCATAGTCGCGCCGTGGATCCCGTCACGCCCGGTTTTGCTGCCGACATAGACAATCGGATTGCCGGTGCCGGTGGCAGCAGAGTAGAAAATCTTGGCCTGATCGGCCACGCCCACTGTCATCGCATTGACGAGGATGTTGCCATCATAGGCGGGATGAAAATTGGTCTCGCCCGCTACGGTGGGCACACCGACGCAATTGCCGTAACCGCCGATGCCTGCGACCACGCCTTGAACGAGGTGCTTCATCCGGGGATGTTCGGGCCGCCCAAACCGCAGTGCATTGGCATTGGCAATCGGGCGCGCGCCCATAGTGAACACATCGCGCAAAATCCCGCCCACGCCGGTCGCCGCGCCCTGATAGGGCTCGATATAACTGGGGTGATTGTGGCTCTCCATCTTGAAGATCGCGGCCAATTTCGTCCCGTCAGGCCCATCACCAATATCGATCACCCCCGCATTTTCGCCGGGGCCGCAAATCACCCAAGGGGCTTCGGTCGGTAGCTTTTGAAGGTGCAGCCGCGATGATTTGTAACTGCAATGCTCCGACCACATCACCGAAAATATGCCAAGTTCGACCAGATTGGGCTCACGGCCCAGCGCGCTGAGCACGCGGTCGTATTCATCGGGCGAAAGACCGTGCTGTTCGACGATTTCGGGGGTGATCGCAGTCATCGCAAGAACTCCTTGCCGCGCGCCCTAGATCACTGCGGCGACAAGGCCAAGCCGCGGCGTTTCTGGAACCAGCGGTTCTCCCCGACCCAGACCGCAAGGCCGGTCAGCACCGCAAAAGCGAACAACGCTTGCAGATACAGGAACGGCCCCGCCGTTTCAGGATGCGGCGCGAACCAGTTGATCGCCTGCAACAGCAACAGCGCCGCCAGCAAGACCGCAGGCGGCCCCATCGGCCCGCGCGTGCGGCGCAGGTAAAATGCAAACGCGCCCAGTGTCAGGCCGAGTTCGAGCGGAATCGACACCCACGGATAATTCCACAATCCCAACCCCAGCTTGGGCGGCTGACCATCCAGCGTCAGGTCAGGAACATGCACCACCCAATCAAGCACCCAATGCGACACCACCACCGCCCCCGCCAGCGCGCCCGCCACCAGGCTGCGACGCGAAATCGCCACCACCGCCAAGAACGTCAGACCCCAGATACCCGCACCAATCAGGCTGTGCGTATAAGGCATGTGATACAGATCAAGCGGCACCATCACGCTTGCATCAGGGTCAACCCGCAGCCTTTCCACGCCGAACAGCGCGAGCGTGAAAAACCCCCAGTCCATTAACTGCGCTGCCACGAACAACGTGCCCAGCCGCGGGCTTTGCGGGCTGACCGTTGCGGCAATGAATGCCGGAGCGAAGTGGCCGATGAACATCGCGGCGCCCGATCAGGCAGGTGCGAAGCGGAGCACGGCCCAAGTCGCCGCTGCGCTTGCCGCGCCAGTAGCAAATGCGCCCCACAGGATGTCGAGCACACTGATCTGGGTCGCCCACACCTTGAACACGGCCTGCGATGTGAGGTCAAAGGTCGCATAGCACAAGCCGCCCAGCAAAATGCCGTTGAGCATCGCGGCTTGCACCGTGCCGCTGTCAATTCCGGGTCGAATCGCAAACCACGTCATGCCCGCGATGTAGATGAGGTAGAACGCGGCCGCCGCGCCGACGTTAAAATCTTTCGCCATAATCTCGCCGATCACCGGGCGGTAAAGATTGCCCGCAGCCCAGCGCAGCCAGATTGCATCCAGAATGCCAAATACAACAGCCGCTGTCCCATAGGCGATAATCCACTTCAGCATCATTGTGCAATTCCCTGTTTCGTGACCCCAAGCCGATGGGCAGCCTTGACCGGGCCCGCGCGCGCCGTCAATGCTCGTGACTATGGACGAGGGCACAGCACCGGCTGCCGCAGGGCAGGATATTTCCCGCATGAGCTTTGAAGAGGCGCTTGGCGCGCTTGAAAGCATTGTGCAGCAGTTGGAACGCGGCGATGTGCCGCTCGACCAGTCGATCACGCTGTATGAACGCGGCGAGGCCTTGCGGCTGGCGTGCCAACAGCGGCTCGATGCAGCGCAGGCGCGGATCGAATCAATTGTGACCAGCGCCGATGGCCGCGCCGCTGGCACGCGTCCGTTCGACGCGGAAAGCTGAGATGATGCTGGTGCAAACGGGATCAACGCTGCTCGGCGATGCGATCAGCAGCGTTCAGGCTGATATTGATTCGTTGTTCGATGCGCTGTTGCCCGTGCCCGATGACACCAGCGCGCGGCTGATCGAAGCGATGCGTTATGCCGCGATTGGCGGGGGCAAGCGGGTGCGACCGCTGCTCGTGGTCAGCACTGCCAGCCTGTTCGGCGTATCGCGTGATGCCGCTATGCGGGCAGGCGCAGCGATTGAGGCGATCCATGTCTATTCGCTGATCCATGATGATCTGCCGTGCATGGACAATGACGATCTGCGCCACGGCAAGCCGACCTTGCACAAGGCCTATAACGAGGCGACCGCCGTGCTTGCCGGGGATGCGCTCCACGCGCTGGCGTTTGAAATTCTCGCTGATGACGACACCAGCGAAGACCCGTTCACCCGCAGCGAGCTGATCGCTACGTTGGGCCAGGCATCGGGGATGCGCGGCATGGCGGGCGGGCAGATGATGGATATGGTCGCCGACGAAGAAGGCGTGACCTATGATCTCCACACTATCACCCGGCTGCAACAGTTGAAAACCGGCGCGCTGCTGGCGGCGAGTGTCGAGCTGGGCGCGATCCTTGGCAAGGTTGCACCGCAAGGCCGGCTGCACCTGCGCGCCTATGCCCGCGACATTGGCTTGGCGTTCCAGATTGCCGACGATCTGCTTGATGTTGAAGGCGATGTGGACAAAGCGGGCAAGGCGCTGCGCAAGGATGAAGGGCAGGGCAAGCAGACGTTTGTAACATTGATGGGCGCAGAAAAAGCCCGCGAACAGGCGCGTGCGCTGGTCGATCAGGCGGTGCTCCGCCTCGCATCCTACGGCAGCGAAGCCGACATCTTGCGCGCGCTCGCCCGCTACATCGTTGAGCGCGACCGCTGAACCTTGGATGGGAGGGGACACTATCAATGACACGCCGCGTTGGGATTTATCCGGGAACATTCGACCCCATCACGCTAGGCCATGCCGATATCATCCGGCGCGGATCGAAGTTGGTCGATTGGCTGATCATCGGGGTCACCACCAATCCATCAAAAAACCCGATGTTCTCAAACGAAGAACGGTTTCGTATGGTTGAACGCGAAGTCGCGAATATGAGCCTTGGCAATGTCGAGGTGGTAGGCTTTAACGCGCTGCTGGTGAAGTTTGCACAAAAGCAGAGCGCCAGCATGATTATCCGCGGACTGCGCGCTGTGGCCGATTTTGAATATGAATATCAGATGGCGGGAATGAACCAGCAGTTGGATGACGATATCGAAACCGTGTTCCTGATGGCCGATGTCTCGTTGCAACCAATTGCGTCCAAACTGGTGAAGGAAATCGCGATTTACGGCGGCGATATTGCCCGGTTTGTCAGCCCGCCGGTGTGCACCGAAGTCGAAGCCCGCGTGCGAGAACAGGGGCTGAAGGGCGATTATTGACCGCAGAAACGGCTCATGCTGTCGGCAATCAAGTTTTCATTCATTGAAGTGTCAGGCGGCGCTGGCTAAACGCCGTGCTTAATCCGGATGGAACCATGATCATCACCAAGCTCACGCCTGCTTTATTCGCGCTGCTCGCGCTGACCATGCCGCACGCTGCCTTCGCGCAGAAACAGCCCGACGATACGCCCCCCGTCGCGTTTGGCGATAACGTCGAAAAGGATGAAGATGCTGCGGTTGCAGCAGCTGCGGCTGGCATACGCAGTTATGGCCCGATCAATTATGATGTGACCGCCGATCCCGAAAATATCTGGGTGCTCGACCTGTCGAACGGTCAGCGGGTTAAGGCGCGATTGATGGCCGATTGGGCACCCGCGCATGTTGCCCGGATCAAGGAATTGACCCGGAGCGGGTTTTACGACGGTGTGGTCTTTCACCGGGTGATCGATGGCTTTATGGCACAGGGCGGTGATCCGACCGGCACCGGGCAGGGCGGCAGCGAACTGGCCGACCTAAAGGCTGAATTCAACCCAATGCCGCACGTGCGCGGCACCTTGTCGATGGCGCGCGCTTCGGACGACGACAGCGCCAACAGCCAGTTTTTCATCGTGTTCTACCCGCGTTTCAGCCTCGACAAACGCTACACCAATTTTGGCCGGGTGATCGAGAATATGGAAGCGGTCGATGCGATCAATCGCGGTGAACCGCCCACTGAACCGACGCTGGTTGTGCAAGCATCGCTCGCCAGCGACAACCGTCCGCCGCCGCCGCCGCCAGCCCCAGCGGTTGAAGCGCCGATTACGGCTGACCTGCTGAGCGCGCCAATCGGTTAAGGGGCTTTCCCGCGCGCCGCTGCCGCACTAAGCGCTGCGGCGATGAAAGTAGAGCTGTTCGATTTCGATCTCCCGCCAGAGCGCATTGCGCTCAGGCCCGTGCGTCCGCGCGATGCGGCGCGGATGCTGGTGGTGCGCGGGCAGGGCGCGGCGTTTGAAGATTGGGGGGTTGGTGATCTGCCCAGCCAGCTTAACCCCGGCGATGTGCTGGTGTTCAACGATACCCGCGTGATCCCCGCCCAGCTCGAAGGGCGGCGGGCCGATGGTGAAGCGAAAATTGGCGCGACCTTGCACAAACGGATTGATCTGCGCCGCTGGCAGGCGTTCATCCGCAATGCCAAGCGGGTAAAACTGGGCGATCAGCTGGTTTTCGGCGGCGGTGTGACAGCACGGGCTGAGGTGCGCCATGCCGACGGTTCGATCACCTTGATGTTTGAAGGTGATGAGCCGGTCGAAGTTCTGCTCGACCGCGCAGGCACAATGCCGCTGCCGCCCTATATCGCGTCAAAACGCGGCGTCGATGCGCAGGATCTCGAAGATTATCAGACCATGTTTGCGGCTGAAAAAGGCGCGGTTGCAGCCCCGACGGCGTCGCTGCATTTCACGCAAGCCCTCGTCGATGCGCTGGACGCGCGCGGAATTGGGCGGGCGATGCTGACCCTGCATGTCGGCGCGGGGACGTTTCTGCCGGTTAAGGTTGACGATACCGCCGATCACCAGATGCACGCCGAATTCGGGCGCATATCCGAAGCCGCTGCGGCGCAGCTCAACGCCGCACGCGCGGCAGGCGGCCGGATCATTGCGGTCGGCACCACATCGCTGCGGCTGCTGGAAAGCGCGGCGGCCGATGATGGCACGATCCTGCCGTTTGCTGGCGATACTGCGATTTTCATCACGCCGGGCTACAAGTTCAAGGCGGTGGACGGGCTGATGACCAATTTTCACCTGCCCAAATCGACACTGATGATGCTGGTCAGCGCGCTGATGGGCCGCGAACGGATGATGGCGGCCTATGCCCACGCCATTGCAAGCGACTATCGTTTCTATTCCTATGGTGACTCTTCGCTGCTGCTTCCCTAACTGCGTTGCATGTCCGAACCTATCCTTTCGATCCGCGGCCTCACCAAAACCTACGCAGGCGGCACGCGGGCGCTTGACGCGGTTGATCTCGACATCCGGGCGGGCGAGATTTTTGCGCTCCTGGGGCCGAATGGAGCGGGCAAGACCACGCTGATCGGCGCGGTGTGCGGGCTGGTGCGGCCAACTGCGGGCACGATCACCGCGTTCGGCCATGATCTGGCGCGCGATTGGCGCACCGCGCGCGCGCGGATCGGGCTGGTGCCGCAGGAACTTGCCACCGACATGTTTGAAACCGTGTGGAGCGCGATTGCCTATTCGCAAGGGTTGTTTGGCAAGCCGTATAATGCCGCGCGGCTCGAAGACATCCTTAAAAGCCTGTCGCTGTGGGACAAGAAGGATGCGCAAATCCGCGCTTTGTCAGGCGGGATGAAACGCCGGGTGCTGATCGCCAAAGCGCTCGCGCATGATCCGGAATTGCTGTTTCTGGATGAACCCACTGCTGGGGTCGATGTCGAACTGCGCAAGGATATGTGGCGGCAGATTGCCGAGCTGAAGGAACGCGGCGTTACCATCATCCTCACCACCCATTACATCGAAGAAGCTGAGGAGATGGCTGACCGGGTGGGGATCATCCAAGGCGGGCGGATTTTGATGGTGGATGAAAAGGCTGCGATGATGGAGCGGCTTGGCACCACCGAAGCGGTGATCGATCTGGCCGCGCCGCTGGCTGCGATCCCGGCAGCAATCGCTGCCTTCCCGGTTGAGCTGACCGATGGCGGCGCTCGCCTGATCTATCGCGGCGGAGGCGGCAGTCTTGGGGGACAAGCAGGCGGTCGGGCCGAAGTCGCAGCGCTCACGCAGGCGCTGACCCGCGCCGACATCGGCTACACCAGCATCGACATCCATGACAGCTCGCTGGAAGACATCTTTGTCGGCCTGCTGCGCGAACGGGCGGCTGCGTGATGCATTTCAATCTCCGCAGCGCCTATGCCATTTATCGCCGCGAAATGGCGCGCGCGTTTCGCACCGCGTTTCAATCGATCCTGGCCCCGGTGCTGACCACATCGCTGTATTTCGTCGTGTTCGGCACGGTGATCGGCGCGCGGATGGAGCCCGTCGCAGGCGTGCCATATGGCGCATTCATCATCCCCGGCTTGCTGATGCTGACGCTGTTGGGAGAGACGACCAGCAACGCCAGCTTTGGCATCTATATGCCGCGCTTTACCGGGACGATTTACGAACTGCTGTCTGCGCCGGTGGGCGTGGCCGAAACGCTGACCGGGTTCGTTGGGGCTGCTGCAACCAAGGGGCTGATCCTGGCCGCGATTATCCTCGGCACCGCGTCACTATTTGTCGATTACCAAATCAAATCTCCGCTGCTCGCGGTGGTTTATATCATGCTGGTGGCGGCGAGTTTTGCCCTGTTCGGGTTCATCCTTGGCATCTGGGCGGATTCGTTTGAAAAGCTAGGGATTATCCCGCTGCTGATCCTTACCCCGCTGACGTTTTTGGGCGGCACATTCTATTCAATCGGTGATTTGCCCGCGCCGTGGGATGCGATTGCGCTGGCCAATCCGATTGCGTTTCTGGTGAGCGGGCTGCGGTATAGTTTTTATGGCACGTCGGATGTGCCGATTGCCGTCTCGCTTGGTCTGACATTGGGTTTCTTGACGGTGTGTATCACTGTTATCGCGATCATATTTCGCACCGGATGGCGGCTGCGCGAATAATCGGGGCGCTTTGGCCAATGCCATCTGTCGGACACAATACACTGGTGGGCGGACATTAACGGTCGCCCATCCATTCGTTCATTGCTGAGAAAGCCCGCGATTCCTATTTATTTGATCACCGGTTGCACCCCTAGCGGCCGGTCAGATAAAGGAAATCAATCATGCGGAAAATCGCATTCACCAAACTCGCAGTGATAGGCGCAGCAATTGGCGCGGTCGCTCTGCCAGCAGCCGCGCAAGCGCAAACGACTGCCAAAACCGGCCCCGAAGTGTACGTCGGCGCGTCTGCCGGTATCCACGACCTTGGCCTTGGCATTGCCGACGATGATGGTGGCATTTACGGCGTGGTTGCCGGTGTCGATGTCCCGGTTGGCGAAACCTTCTTCGTCGGCGCGGAAGGCAATTACCACATTGGCGATGGCGCAATCGACAGCGAGTATGGCGTTGCTGGCCGGGTCGGCGTGCGCGTCGGACAGCGCGGCAAAGTGTTCGTGCGCGGCGGCTATCAGGAAGTCAATTTCGACGTCGGCAACCTGCTCGGCGTGAACGTGCCTCCGGGCTTTGACGATACCGATGGCGACTACCTCGTCGGCGCAGGCGTTGAATTTGGCTTGGGTGATAGCCCGGTCCGGTTCCGCGCCGGGATCGACACCATCGCGTTTGATTCGACCCGCGCAACCGTGGGCGTATTGTTGGGCTTCTAAACCCAAATCGGCTCAAGAAATCGGGGCAGGGGCTGCATTCGCGGGTCCTGCCCTGTTTGTTTTGGCGGCCGCAAAGCGTGACAGTGTAGGCCGTGAGCGCTAGGGGCGCTCGCCTGATGACCTCACGTTTCTCCTTCACCCTCCACGCCACTGACGGCAAGGCGCGCACCGGCACGATTGCGATGCAGCGCGGCGATATCCGCACGCCTGCGTTCATGCCGGTCGGCACGGCTGCCACGGTCAAGGCGATGAAGCCTGAGGCGGTGCGCGCCGCTGGCGCTGACATCATCCTTGGCAATACCTACCACCTGATGCTGCGTCCGGGGGCCGAACGGGTCGCACGGCTGGGCGGCTTGCACCCGTTTATGAACTGGCCGCACCCGATCCTGACCGACAGCGGCGGGTATCAGGTGATGAGCCTGTCGGATTTGCGCAAACTGACCGAACAAGGTGTCGAATTTCGCAGCCATCTTGATGGGTCAAAGCATATGTTGACCCCCGAACGGTCGATGGAAATCCAGCGCTTGCTGGGTTCCGACATCGTTATGGCTTTCGATGAATGCCCGCGCGCCGACCGTGCCAAGGATGAAATTGCCGCCAGCATGGAACTGTCGATGCGCTGGGCGCAGCGCAGCCGTGACGGGTTTGACAGCGGAGAGGAACACGCGAGCCGTGCCGCGCTGTTCGGTATTCAGCAGGGCGCATTGCTTGAAGACCTGCGCCGGATCAGCGCCGACGCACTCACCGGCATCGGCTTCGATGGCTATGCCGTCGGCGGGCTGGCCGTGGGCGAGGGGCAGGAGGCAATGTTCGGCGTACTCGACTACGCCTCCGATATGCTCCCCGTGGATCGCCCGCGTTACCTGATGGGCGTGGGCAAGCCCGATGATCTGGTCGGCGCCGTTGAACGCGGGATCGACATGTTCGATTGCGTGTTGCCCACCCGGTCAGGGCGCAACGGGCAGGCGTTTACCTGGAACGGCCCCCTCAACCTGCGCAACGCCCGCTTTGCCGAGGATGCCGGCCCGTTGGACGATCGTTGCACGTGCTCGGTCTGCACCACCTATTCGCGCGCCTATATTCACCATCTGGTGAAATCGGGTGAGATGCTCGGCGCGATGTTGATGACCGAGCATAACCTCAGCTTCTATCAGGCGCTGATGCAGGCGATGCGCGAGGCCATTGCCGGCGGAGCATTCGCCAGCTTTGCCAGCGACTTTCGGCGCGATTATCTGCGCAAATAACGTTGCAGTTGCGCCGCTT
>JBBRFG010000033.1:0-20347 GCA_038224685.1 Sphingomonadales bacterium | reverse complement strand
GTCGATAGTTGATGATCAGCCCTAGGCAATCAGAGGAGCGCATGCGATGGCTACGCAATTGAAGCTGGTGGAAGAGGATAAAAAAGCCGTGGACCGTCAAAAGGCGCTCGAAGCAGCCCTCGCTCAGATTGATCGTGCGTTTGGCAAAGGCTCGGCGATGAAGCTGGGCTCGAAAGAAACGATGCAGGTTGAATCGATTTCGACCGGATCGCTCGGGCTTGATATTGCGCTCGGGATTGGTGGATTGCCGCGCGGCCGGGTGATCGAGATTTACGGCCCGGAAAGCTCGGGCAAGACCACGCTGGCGCTGCACGTTATCGCCGAAGCGCAAAAGAACGGCGGCACCGCGGCGTTTGTGGACGCAGAACATGCGCTCGATCCAATCTATGCCAAGGCGCTGGGGGTGGATATTGACGAGTTGATCGTCTCGCAGCCCGAGACCGGCGAACAGGCGCTTGAAATCGTCGATACGCTCGTGCGTTCCAACGCGATTGATGTGCTGGTGATCGATTCGGTCGCGGCATTGGTTCCGCGCGCCGAAATCGAAGGCGAGATGGGCGATTCGCACGTTGGGCTTCAGGCGCGGTTGATGTCGCAATCGCTGCGCAAACTGACCGGTTCGATCAGCCGCTCGCGCTGTATGGTGATTTTCATCAATCAGTTGCGGATGAAAATCGGCGTGATGTACGGCAATCCCGAAACCACCACCGGCGGCAATGCGCTCAAATTCTACGCGTCGGTCCGGCTCGATATCCGCCGCACCGGGCAGATCAAGGACCGCGACGAGATTACTGGCAACGCCACCCGCGTGAAAGTGGTCAAGAACAAGGTCGCCCCGCCGTTCAAGCAGGTCGAATTCGACATCATGTACGGGGAAGGCATCTCCAAAATCGGTGAGATTATCGATTTGGGGGTCAAAGCGGGCTTGGTTGAAAAGTCGGGAAGTTGGTTCTCCTACGACAGCATTCGGGTTGGTCAGGGGCGCGAAAACGCCAAGACTTTCCTCAAGGAAAACCCAGAAATTTGCGACCGGTTGGAAGCTGCAATCCGCAGCCGCACCGACAAGGTTGCCGAGGAAATGATGTCGGGCCCGGACGCGACGGACTCCGACGACTGATCCTCAAGCGGGCATGGAGGAGGCGGTTTCTCCTCCGTCCGAAAAACCGGAACGCCGGCATGTGCTGCTCCCCAGCTGCGCATGCCGGCTTTTCGTTTCTTGGTGACGGCTTGTTGGTGACGGGTTCTGGTCCTTGGCCGGTTTAGACCCCGGTTAGGTGCCCTCTAGGTCGATCTAGACCCCGGCTTGGTCGCTCCAGGTGGGTGTTAGACCCCTGCTAGACCCTCCAAAGTCGCCATTTCGTCGTGCCTTGGAGTATCGCTGTGACACGCCTGCAACGCTCCCGGTGCGAGCATTTCAGCGCTCCATTGCGAAACGCGCGCGGTCTGCTTAATTGCATCTCTATGACCTCGACGAACGATATCCGCCGCTCCTTCCTCGACTATTTCAGTAGGAACGGACACGCCGCCACGCCTTCGGCGCCGCTGGTGCCCTACAATGATCCGACGTTGATGTTCGTCAACGCAGGGATGGTGCCGTTCAAAAACGTGTTCACCGGGCTGGAAACCCCGCCATCCCCGCGCGCTGCCTCATCGCAAAAATGCGTGCGCGCCGGCGGCAAACACAATGATCTCGACAATGTCGGCTACACCGCCCGCCACCATACCTTCTTCGAAATGCTCGGGAATTTCTCGTTTGGCGACTATTTTAAAGACGCCGCAATCGAACATGCCTGGACCCTGCTGACCCGCGAATGGGGCTTGGCCAAGGACAAGCTCACCGTTACCGTCTACCACTCCGATGACGAAGCTGCATCGCTGTGGAAACGCATCGCGGGCCTGCCCGAAGACCGCATTATCCGTATCAATACTAACGACAATTTCTGGTCAATGGGCGACACTGGGCCATGCGGGCCATGCTCGGAAATCTTCTACGACCACGGCGATCATATCTTCGGCGGCCCTCCGGGAAGCCCCGACGAAGACGGCGACCGGTTTGTCGAAATCTGGAACCTGGTGTTCATGCAATATGACCAGCAGACAGATGGCACCCGCCGCGATCTGCCCAAGCCTTCGATCGACACCGGTATGGGAATCGAACGCATCGCGGCGGTGATGCAGGGTGTTCACAACAATTATGATACCGATACCTTCAAGGCGTTGATTTCGGCGTCGGAACAGCTGACCAATGACGCGGGGGAGGGCGACGCGATCGCCAGCCACCGCGTGATCGCCGATCACTTGCGCTCGGTCAGCTTCCTGATGGCAGACGGCGTGCTGCCGTCTAACGAAGGGCGCGGCTATGTCCTGCGCCGGATCATGCGCCGCGCAATGCGCCACGCGCATCTGCTGGGCGCCGCTGAGCCATTGATGCATCGCCTCGTGCCCGCGTTGGTAGCGGAAATGGGCCAGGCCTATCCCGAACTCTCGCGCGGTCAGGCGCTGATCACCGAAGTGCTCGAACGCGAGGAAACTCAGTTCCGCCGAACGCTCGACAAGGGGTTGAAACTGCTTGACGAAACCACCGGTGACCTGGCTGCTGGCGGCGAGCTTGATGGTGAAATCGCCTTCCGCCTCTATGACACCTTTGGCTTCCCCTATGATCTGACCGAAGACGCCTTGCGCGCGCGCGGGATCGGGGTTGACCGCGCCGGGTTCGATACCGCGATGGCGCGTCAGAAAGCCGCCGCACGCGCGGCATGGAAAGGTAGCGGCGACGCGGCATCGGGCGAGGTTTGGTTCGACATCGCCGAACGTGAAGGTGCCAGCGAATTCACCGGCTATGCCGCCACCAGCGGTGAAGGCCGAGTGGTCGCTATCGTCAAAGCCGGGGCCGAAGTTGACCGTGCGGTCGCGGGTGATGACGTCGTGATCCTCACCAACCAAACTCCGTTCTACGGCGAAAGCGGCGGTCAGACCGGCGATGCCGGGACGATGGCGAGCGTCGCGGGCCTTAAAGCCACCGTCACCGACACGTCCAAACCGCTCGGCCGCTTGCACGCGCATCGGGTGCGGATTGGTGCAGGCGCGGTCGCGGTGGGCGACACAGTGGAGCTGCGCGTCGATGTCGCCCGGCGCGACCGCATTCGCGCCAACCATTCGGCCACCCACTTGGTCCACGCCGCGCTGCGCAACCGGCTTGGCGGGCACGTCACGCAAAAAGGCAGCATGGTCGCCGAGGAACGCCTGCGGTTTGATTTTTCCCAACCGGTAGCGCTAACGGCCGACGATATTGCGGCGGTCGAAGCCGAAGTGAACGCCGAAATCCGCGCCAACGAAGCGGTCGGTACCCGGTTGATGACACCCGAAGACGCGGTTGAGGCAGGCGCGTTGGCGCTGTTCGGCGAAAAATATGGCGACGAAGTGCGCGTGCTGTCGATGGGCCGCGCCGGGCAGGGCGGGCTCAACTATTCGGTTGAATTGTGCGGCGGCACCCACGTTTGCGCCACGGGCGATATCGGCGTGTTCCGGATCATATCGGAAAGCGCGGTGTCATCGGGCGTGCGCCGGATCGAAGCGCTGACCGGTGAGGGTGCGCGGCAGTGGCTGGTCGCGCGCGAGGATGCACTGAAAGCTGCCGCCAGCGTGATCCGCGCGACGCCAGAGGAAGTTCCGGCGCGCATCGCGGCGTTGATGGAAGACCGCAAGCGGCTCGAAAAGGAACTGGCGGAGGCTCGCAAGACGCTGGCGCTTGGCGGCGGCGGCGGCGGTGGTTCGGGCGGTGCGGCCGTTAGCGTCGATGAAATCATCGCCGGGGTGACGTTTAACGGTCAGGTGCTGGACGGGCTCGATCCCAAGGAACTGCGTCCGCTGCTCGATGCAGCCAAACAGCGCATGGGATCAGGCGTGGCGGTCGCGGTCGCTGTCAATGATGGCAAGGCAAGCATTGCGGCCGCGGTGACCGATGATCTGACCGCGCGGATCAGTGCAGTCGATCTGGTGCGCGCGGGGGTCGAGGCGCTCGGCGGGAAGGGCGGCGGCGGTCGGGCTGACATGGCGCAGGGCGGCGGGCCGGATGGTGGGAAGGCGGCGGACGCTTTGGCGGCGTGCAAAGCTGTGCTTGAGGCACTAGCCGCCGCTTAAACCTCGGCGCTCGACGTTCGCAGCTGCGGCTTCTCACTCAGCCCGCCTTCGCGTTCCAGCTGCTCGCGAAATTCATCGCGTTTTGCGTGGATTGAGGCGATCACCGGGCCCATTGCAACGCCGATATCGACCAGCACGGCTTCGGAGAGTTGCAGCGAGCTTTCCAGTGTTTCGGGCACGGCATGGCTGGCCCCGGCCCGGTACATCGCGGCAGCATGATCCGTATCGCGCGCGCGGGCGACGATCAGCAGATCGGGATAGGTCTGGCGAAGCCTGATCACCAGCCGCTGCGCCAGCACCGGCTCGTCCATCGTCAGCACCACAGCGGGCGCGGTTTCCACACCCAGCTTGGTCAGCGCATCACCGCGCGCCGCATCGCCAAAGGTTGCGCGGTATCCATCGCGCTTGGCCGAAGCGACCAGATCGGGGTTGGTATCAATCATCACATAGGGTTTGCTGTGGGTCTGCATCATGTCGGCGATCAACCGTCCAACCCGGCCCCCGCCAACGATGATCGTGCGCGGTTCATCGCTGTCGCTTATCACCGTTTTTTCGGCCACACCGTCCACCCGGCGGGCCAGAACTTGGCCCAGTTTGGCCAGCAGCGGGGTGACGGTAAGACCCATCGCGGTGACCGTTTGCCAGAACCTTGCAGTCTCCTGATCCAGCACCAGCGCGCTTGTCGCCGCCGCGATCACGATCAGCGTGGTTTCACTAGGGGATGCCATCAGCACCCCGGTTTCCGCCGCCGTGCCGCGCCGCGCGCCCATCAACCGCAGCAAAATGCCGGTGACCAGTGCCTTGAACGCCAGCACACCCACCACCGCCAGTGCGTATGATGCCAGATGCGCGCCAATATCGATCAGGTCGATGCTCATGCCAACAGTGATCAGGAATACGCCCAGCGCAAGGCCTTTGAACGGTTCCATGATCAGTTCGACTTCGGTGTGATATTCGGTTTCGGCGATCAGCAGCCCGGCGATCAGCGCGCCCACAATCGGTGACAGACCGACGATTGCGGTGGCCAGGCTTGCGCCGATCACCACCAGCAGCGATGCGGCCAAAAACAGTTCAGGGCTTTTGGTGCGCGCTGCCTGAGCAAACAGGCGGGGTAGGGCAAAGCGGCCGACGATCAGCAGAACCGCGATCACCAACCCGCCCTGCCACAGCGTTTTGATCATCCCTTCCCAGCCTTCGCCCTGCGCATTGGGCGCCAGCGCGCCAAGGATGAAGATGATCGGCACAATCATGATATCTTCGAACAACAGCATCGACAGCGCGGCGCGGCCCACTGGCGTGCGGGTGCCCGAAATGGGCAACACGATGGCGGTGGACGAAAACGCCAGCGCAAAGCCCAGCGCCAGCGCGCCGGTCCAGTCGAGCAATCCGGCAAACCCGAGAAACGCGGCAAGCGAGGAGCCGATGATCAGCAGCTCGAGCGCGCCCAGCCCGAACACCAGCTTGCGCATATCCCACAGGCGGTTGAACGACAGCTCCAGCCCGATTGCAAACAGCAGCAGCACGATGCCAAAATCGGCGAACGGCGTCAGTTCGTCAGGGTTGGTGATGGTGATGTGTTCAAGCCAGGGCATGCGCGGCACCAATGCGCCAAGGCCAAACGGGCCGACCAGCACCCCGATTACGATAAACCCAATGATCGGGGTGATCCGGAACCGCGCGAACACCGGGATCACGATCCCCGCTGCGCCAAGGATCACCAGCGCGTCGGACAGGAACGGGGTCGGGGTAAGTTCGCCAGCCATCCCGCCCGACTAGCGCGCGCAGGCAGTGCTGTCATCCACGCCGTGCGGGCGCGAAGTCAGCGTTCTTCGCCGAGCGGATCCTTGATATTGCCAACCCGCTTATCCCATTCGATCCGGTAAAGATCGAACCGGCGGTCGGCGAGGTTCTGCACCGTGCCTTCGGCGCGGGCCCATGACAGGTCGGCAAGGTTCACATCGCTGATCGTCAGGGTTTCGACATTTTCCGAAGCCTCGGCCGCAATCCCGTCGCGCGCAAAGGGAAAATCGCACGGGGTAAGGATGCAGCTTTGGGCGTATTGTATATCCATGTTGGCGACGTTGGGCAGGTTGCCGACATTGCCGCTCATCACCACGAAACATTGGTTTTCAATCGCGCGCGCCTGCGAGCAATATCGCACCCGCATGTAGCCCTGGCGGCTATCGGTGCAGAACGGCACAAAGATGATCCGCGCGCCCTCGTCAACCAGCCGGCGGGCAAGTTCGGGAAATTCGCTGTCGTAACAGATCAACACGCCGATCGGGCCGCAGTCAGTCGGGATGGCATCGATACTGTCGCCGCCCTTGATATTCCACCAATAAGCTTCGTTGGGGGTGGGGTGGATTTTTTCCTGCGCGTGGATCGATCCGTCGCGCAGGCAAACATAGGCGACGTTGTGGATATCGCCATCGGCCATGCGGGTGGGGTGCGATCCACCGATGATGTTGATGTTGAACGCCAGCGCCATTTCCGACAGGCGCTGACGGATGCGTGGGGTGTATTCACTGAGCGTTTCGATGGCTTCTATCGGGGTTAGCTCGCGGTCTTCGGCGGATAGCAGCATCACCGTGAACATTTCGGGAAAAACGATGAAGTCTGCTTCGTAATCGGCTGCAACATCGACGAAATATTCGATCTGCTTCATAAATTCGTCAAACCCCGAAACCGCGCGCGATTGCAGTTGGCAGGTGGCAATTCGTACGCTTTCAACCCCGCGCGGAAGGCGGTGCTTGGGCGGCGAATCGCTGTCCACATAGGGGTTGCGCCAGACCATGCGCACGGCATTGCCGCGGCTGGCTTTGTCTTCGGGCAGGTATCGCGGCAGAATGCCCTGCGCTTCAAACCCATTGGCCAGCTGGAACCGCAATACCGGATCATGGATCTTGCTGGTGGTTACCAGATCAAGATATTGCTGCGGGGTATCAGCGCGATTGATCTTGCGACGTTTGGCGCGGGCATAGCCGGGCATCCGCCCGCCAAACACGATCCCGGTCAGATCCAGCAGTTCGGCCAGCGCCCGGCGTTCTTCGTAAAGCCGCCGCCCCAGCCGGGTGCCGCGCACCGCCGGATCGACACACAATTCATAGCCGTAAAGCCAATCCCCGGTGGGATCGTGGCGGCTGCCAAAACCGTTGCCGGTTACCTCGTCCCAGGTGTGGTCGGACAGCGCAACCCGCTCATCCAGCCGCATTGACGCGCAGTAACCCACCACCGCGCCATCGAATAGCGCGACAAAGCAGCCTTCGGGGTAGTTGTTGATCTGGCCGCGAATTTCGCCCTGCGTATAGGCCGGCAGATCGTCGTATGCGCGGCGAACGAGGTCGCCGATGGCGCGCACGTCCTTGAGCTTGGCCTGCCGGATTTCCAGCCGTGCTGTCGATCTGCTTGCCATGATACTCCCTAGCCGAGCCTCATCATGCCCAAGTGGACATTTCCTGGTCGAGGTTCTGCACAACCGTCGCGAAGAACTGCTCGGTGGTCTGCCATGCCTGACTTGGGCCAATCAGCAGCGCCAGATCTTTGGTCATGTGGCCATTTTCAACTGTTTCAATGCAGATACGTTCGAGCGTTTCGGCAAACTTCACAACATCTGGCGTGCCATCAAACTTGCCGCGATACATCAGCCCGCGCGTCCACGCGAAAATCGACGCAATCGGATTGGTCGAGGTCGCTTTGCCCTGCTGGTGCTGGCGATAGTGGCGGGTAACGGTGCCGTGTGCCGCTTCGGCTTCGACTGTCTTGCCATCGGGGCTCAACAAAACAGACGTCATCAGGCCTAGCGAGCCAAACCCCTGCGCCACGGTATCGGACTGCACATCGCCGTCGTAATTCTTGCACGCCCACACAAACTTGCCGCTCCACTTGAGCGCGGAAGCCACCATGTCGTCGATCAACCGGTGTTCGTAGACGATGCCTGCGGCCTTGAACCGTTCGGCAAACCCCTCGGTATCGAACACATCCTGAAACAGGTCTTTGAAGCGCCCATCATAGGCTTTCAGGATTGTGTTCTTGGTCGACAGATACACCGGCCAACCGAGGTTGAGGCCGTAGTTGAAGCTGGACCGTGCAAAATCGCGGATCGAATCGTCCAGATTGTACATCGCCATAGCGACACCGGCGCTGGGGAAATCGAACACGTCGAGATCAATTTTCGTGCCATCGTCGCCGTCAAACACCAACCGCAGTTTGCCCGGGCCGGGGATTAGCGTGTCGGTCGCCTTGTATTGATCGCCAAACGCGTGGCGGCCGACCACGATTGGATCAGTCCAGCCTGGCACAAGCCGCGGTACGTTGTCGATCACGATTGGTTCGCGGAACACCACGCCGCCCAAGATATTGCGAATTGTGCCATTGGGGCTCTTCCACATTTTCTTAAGGCCGAATTCTTCAACCCGCTGTTCATCCGGCGTGATGGTCGCGCATTTTACGCCGACGCCGTGTTGCTTGATCGCATTGGCGGAATCGATGGTCACCTGATCATCGGTCGCGTCGCGGTTTTCAATCGACAGGTCGTAATAGTGCAAATCAATGTCGAGATAAGGCAGGATCAACTGTTCGCGGATCCACTTCCAGATGATGCGGGTCATCTCGTCCCCATCAAGTTCGATGACGGGGTTGGCGACTTTGATTTTCTGCATGGTTGATGCCCTATCCTTCTTTACCCATCTGCGCGGGCTGCGTGTGATCGACAGGACGCTGTGTACGATCCCGCGCGGGCTTTAGCAGAGGGGGGCGGGCTTGCAAGCATGGCACCTGCGATTGAATTGCAACCGTAGATGCAGCGGGCGGCAGGCACAAAAAAGCCCGCTTTCAAAGCGGGCCGTTTGCGGTGTCAGCCGATGGTGGGCGTAGCAAGGATTGAACTTGCGACCCCTACGATGTCAACATAGTGCTCTACCACTGAGCTATACGCCCGCACCATCGGATTGGAGCCTCATGCGAGGCGGACGCGGCAATTAACGTAAGCCCTGTAAAGGTGCAAGCGATTCGGGAAACGTCGGGTTTGGCCACTAAACCCGCGCTTCGCCCGCGTCTTCGAACATGCGTTCCACCTCAAGCACCAGATCGCGCAGGTGGAATGGTTTGGATAGCACTTTGGCGGTGGGTTGGTCGCGGCTGGCGCGCAGCGAAACTGCGGCAAAGCCGGTGATGAACATCACCTTGGTGCGCGGGGAAATCTCGGCGCAGCGCTGGGCCAACTCGATTCCATCCATTTCGGGCATGACGATGTCGGACAAGAGCAAATCAAAGTCGCCGGTTTCGAGCAGAGGTACGGCATCGGTGCCGCGATCCACCGAGCAAACTTCGTAACCGGCATTGGTCAACGCCCGCTCAAGATATGTCCGCATCGCCTCTTCATCTTCGGCGAGCAGAATGCGGGGGGTGCGTGTCGATGTCATGTCGGCGGCGTTAGCAGCGCGGGCTTAAGAAATGTTTGTGCTCGCGTTAGTTTGCCCCGCAATGTTGCGAAGTTGGCGGCCCGCGCGGCGATCAGGCTTTGACAGCGGCGGGCAAAGGCGGCAGCGTAGGCTGCGTATGCCATCGCACACTCGCTTGCCCGATGATCCGATTGCCTCCTCCGCTGGTATGCGAATGCCAGTGACAGGCGGCCATGTGCCAGGGCTGGATAATGCACCTGCCTTTACGCTCACCAACCCGCCGCGTTTGCGGTTGCCGGTGCTGGTGGCTGTGCCGCATGCCGGGCGCGCCTATCCGCCCGCAGTGATCGCCCGGATGCGCGATCCAGCGCTGGCGCAGCTGCGATTGGAAGACCGTTACGTTGACCGGATCGGGATCGACATTGCCCGGCAAACCGGCGCGGCGCTGCTGGTGGCGCATGCCCCGCGCGCGATGCTTGACCTAAATCGGGCCGACGATGACGTTGATTGGGACATGGTCGAAGGCGGGTGTCCGCCGCATATTGCGCCACCCAGGGCCGGGCAGGGCGGCAACGCCCGCGCGCGCAGCGGGCTAGGGCTAGTGCCGCGCCGCTTGCCGGGCTCGGGCGAAATTTGGCGCGGCCGGTTGGCGGCAGATGAACTGGCGGCGAGGATTGCCGGGATCCACCATGCCTATCACACCGCGCTGGGCGCGCAGCTTGCCAGCATCCGCGCGGAATGGGGCGCAGCGCTGCTGATTGACCTGCATTCAATGCCGCCATTGCCCTGCGCGGAGGGTGAGGGCGCAGCGCCGGTGATCGTGCTGGGTGACCGGTTTGGGGCTGCCTGCCACTCAGCCCTGATGGGCCGCGCGCTCAGCCATCTCGAAATGCGGAGCTACCCGGCAGCACCGAACCGGCCCTATTCTGGGGGCTATGTCCTCGACCGGCACGGCGTGCCAGATGCGGGCGTCCATGCGCTGCAAATCGAAGTGTGCCGTGCGACCTATCTGGATCGGCGGATGGCGGAACCGGGCGCAGGGCTGCCCGGGATCGCGGCAATGCTGGCGGCGCTTGTGCGCGAGCTGGGGGCAGAAACTGCGCTGCTCGGCGGGGGCGAAGGATTGCTACAAGCCGCCGAATAGCCGCCTGGTTGTGCAACAAAGAAACGGGCAGGTGTGGCTCCCGCCGACCTGCCCGCATCATTGCCGTGGGGGCCGCAGGCCGAACCGGTTTAGTTAAGGACGGGCGCTGGAGCACCATCTGATGCTGGCATTGGCACCTTGTCCTGAGCCGCCTGCCGTTCAAAGATCGTGCGCATCAGATTGAGCGAGAACAGGTGGGCGTAGATGATCATCAGCATCCCGTTCTTCGATAAGTCTTCCAGCGTCGCGGCGGGAAGTTCGCGCAGCTTGTTTTCATCCACCATCCGGAAACCGCGATAGATGAACGGTTTGTCCGGCATATCATTGCGAGTGATCGCGATTTCACCATCCATGAGGATGTCGAGCTTGACCAGCTCTTCCATGAACAGCTTGGTGCGCTGACCAGCTTCTTCGAACCGGCGGCAAAATTCGAGCACGCCTTGCGTGTATTCGGTCGGCTGACCAGCGTCGTCGAACAATGCCAAGCCCGTGTCGTTTTTGCCAATCACCCCAACGGTCGGGTCGAAGCACAGCGACATGTCGTCGTTGCCCTGCTGCAACTTGGCGAGGATAAAGGGATAGCGGCGCGCATAGGCGGGAAGATAGATCGCCTCGTTGATCTTCATATCATCGCCGACAAAGGTGTTGACCCCTTCGTTGAGGCCAAACAATGCGATCGGCAGCGGGTTGGTTCCTGCGGTGAACACAATCGGGAAATTCCGCTGAGCATCGACGAATTCATCCGATGTTACCGGAATCGCGTGGGTCGCAGCGATGTAGGCCGCGCTTTCCAGCGTTCCGGCTTTCCAGTCAGCGTGATCGCGGCTGTTAAGCGGCAGCAGGTCGTTGTAAAACAGCGGAAGTTGCGGTTGCGGCGCGCTGGCCATGACGTCGTCTCCGTAAAAGCGGTGGTGAAAAATATCCTTCGGCAGATGCCTTCTCGCCGAGACCGCGGCCCTTAAGCGTTTGCTGCCCGGCACGCAAGCCGAGAGGGTTAGCCATGTGGCGAGGGACGAAGCAGTTTCCCCGGATTGAGCAGATTATCAGGATCAAGCGCAGTTTTGACCCGCTGCATCAACGCCAGCGCCACCGGGTCGTGCAGCCGAGCGAGTTCATCGACCTTCATCTGCCCGATCCCGTGTTCGGCGCTGATAGATCCGCCCCATTGGCTGACCAGATCATAGACCCGCGCCGAAACCGTTTTGCCGTCTGCCTCCTCCCACACTCCGGGCACCGCGTCTGCCGGGGCGAGGATGTGGAAATGGACGTTGCCGTCGCCAAGGTGGCCAAACGCGACCGCGCGGGTGCCGGGAAAAGCCGCCTCAACATCGGGGGCGGCAGCAAGAATAAATTCGGGCATCGCATCGACCGGGACAGAGATGTCATGTTGCATCGCCGGACCAATTGCCCGCTCAGCAGCGGAGATGCCATCGCGCAAAGCCCAGAAATCCTCAGCTTGGCGGTCATTGGCGGCAATCACCGCGTCGCCAATCAGCCCGTCTCCAAGCGCGCTGGCGAGGGCCGTTTCCAGCGCATCGCGCAGCGCCGCGCTATCGCTGACCGGCGAAACGCACTCAATCAATGCATTCCAAGCGTAAGGCTCAGCCAAAGGCGCGCGCGCGGTGGGCTGGTGCGCGAGCACGCTGGCAAGGCAATGGGCCGGTACCACCTCGAACCCTTCCAATGCTTCTCCCAACGCGCGCTCCATTTGTCGCAGCAGCGTGTGCGCATCAATGATCCCGCTCAACCCGGCCCAAGCGGTCGCGCGGCCAATCGGCGCAGGCAGCAGCCGCAAAGTCGCCGCCGTAACGATGCCCAGCGTGCCCTCCGATCCGATGAGCAACTGTTTGAGATCAAAGCCGCGGTTGTCTTTTTTGAGCGGGATGAGGGTATCGAGCACCTCTCCGTTCGCCAGCACCGCCTCCAGCCCCAGCACTTGCGCGCGCATCGTGCCGTGGCGCAGCACCTGCGTGCCGCCAGCATTGGTGGATATAAGCCCGCCAATGGTCGCCGAACCTTTGCCGCCAAGGGTCAGGGGGAAACGCAGGTTTGCCGCATCCGCCGCTTCGTGCAGGTGTTGCAAGATAACGCCTGCTTCGCACACCACCTGCCGGGCTTGGCTGTCGAAGCTTCGGATCGCGTCCATGCGCCGCAACGATAACAGCAGCGCGGTGCCGCTGTCATCCGGGGTTGCGCCGCCTGCCATGCCGCTATTGCCGCCTTGCGGCACAATTGGGATGCGGTGCGCGGCGCAGAGGTGCACCAGCGCAGCAACCTCTGCGGTCGATGCGGGCGAGGCCAATGCCAGCGCCCGCCCGGTGTATCGCCCCCGCCAATCGGTCAGCCATGCGTCCATCGCATCAGGATCAATGGTCCATCCGCGCGGGCCGAGCAATTGCGCGGCGGCTTTCAGAAAGGCGTCGGTGGTCGCCGCGTGACTACGACTATGGCCGCGGGTGGTTATGGGGATGGTCTCGCTCATTGTGGCCTACATGCCACAGGTCGGCGCAAATACGCCACCTGTTTTGCCGCAGGCGGTCAGGCAGTTAAGGCACGGTTCAATCGCCGCTGGTAGGGAGGGGGTCCGCGCGGGCCTGCTAAACGCGCGCGTGCGCCGTCGTTCAAGGAGAGCATTCTTCGCCTCATGCAAAGCCTGTTTGTCTGGGCAGCGTCGCTGGCGCTGGTGGTGCCGATGATGCCAAGCGCAGACGCACCGGTGGGGACATCTGCGCCGCAGTGCAATGCGGCAGGACTGGATGAACCCGATCTCGCCAATCCGCTCGCCGCATTTCGCAGCACGGCTACCGCGCACCAAGTGCGGATAGAACAGCGGGTGGTCGTGCGCATTTCCCCGCGAACGCCAGCCGCCCGTCAGGATCTGCTCGCCATCCTGCCACCGCGCGAACTGGCCCAACGGTTTGAGGAGCGCGGCAAAGAAAAGTGCGTCGCATTGGAAAGCATTGGCGCAGTGCAGACCGGCAGCGGCAATCGCCTTGTGCTGTTCCTGCGCGACCGGCGGATGATTTCGATAAACCTCGAAAAATCGTGCCGAGCCCGAGACTTCTATTCAGGTTTTTATGTTGTGAAAGACAAGGATGGGCGATTGTGCGTTGATCGTGACCTCCTGCAATCGCGGACCGGCGCAAAATGTGAGGTAGAGACCATGCGCAAACTGGTAGAGGTGGGCGGCTGAACATTTCTGCGCGGAACCAGCCAATTCTTGACTTTTGCGCTGAGTTGCCACAGATGCGCGCGGGCTCGTAGCGGCGCTATTAACGCGTAACCGGGCCAGCAATCCTGGCAGCAACCCTGCCCGCTATTTTCGGAAACCACGAACCGCATGACCTTCGCCGATCTCGGCCTTTCGCCCGAATTGCTCAAAGCCGTCGAGGACGCAGGCTACACCACGCCCACAGCGATTCAGGCGCAGGCCATCCCGACTGTGCTGATGATGCGCGATCTGATCGGCATTGCCCAGACCGGCACCGGCAAAACCGCCAGTTTTGTGCTGCCAATGATCGACGTGATGGCCTCCGGCCGCCGCCGCGCGCTGATGCCGCGTTCACTGATCCTTGAACCGACGCGCGAACTCGCCGCGCAGGTGGCCGAGAACTTCGAGAAATACGGTAAAAATCACGATCTCAAAATGGCGCTGCTGATCGGCGGCGTGCAGATGGGCGACCAGCTGAAGGCGCTGTCCGACGGGGTCGATGTGCTGATCGCGACGCCGGGCCGTCTGATGGACCTGTTTGAACGCGGGAAGATCATGCTCAACGGCTGCGAGCTGTTGGTGATCGACGAGGCTGACCGGATGCTCGATATGGGGTTCATCCCCGATATCGAATTTATCTGTTCCAAGCTGCCAGAAACCCGTCAGACAATGCTGTTTTCGGCCACCATGCCCCCGCCAATTGAAAAGCTGTCGAAGAAATTTCTGAACAATCCCAAACGGATCGAAGTGAACCGTGCGGCATCGACCAACGCCGATATCACCGCATTCAAAGTTCCGGTGAAATCGCGGACGAAAAAGGACACACTGCGCTGGTTCTTAGAAAATGATCTCGTTGAAACCGCGATCATCTTTGCCAACCGCAAGACCACTGTTCGCGAGTTGAACCAGAGCCTCAGCCGCTTCGGCTTCCGCTCGAGCGAGATCCACGGCGACATGGATCAATCGAGCCGGATCAAGGAATTGGACCGGTTCAAGGCGGGCGAAGTGAATATCCTCGTCGCGTCTGACGTCGCAGCGCGCGGGCTGGACATCAAGGGGGTATCCCACGTGTTTAACTATGACACGCCGTGGCACCCCGATGATTACGTCCACCGGATTGGCCGCACCGGCCGCGCCGGAGCCAAGGGCCGGGCGTTCACCTTCGTGTCCGAAGACGATGCCGAAGCCATCGGCAACGTCGAAAAGCTGACCGGCAGCGCGATCAAGGTGTTTGGCAAGGATGATGTACGGGTTGATTTGTCGGCGGCCATCGCCAAGGCTGAAGTTGTCGAGGTTGCAAAAGTTGATGCACCGGCGGATGAGGACCAGGCCGAGCGGCCCGAACGCAAGCCCCAGCGCACCCGCCAAGACCGCGCGCCAAGAGAACCGCGCGCAGAGCGGACAGCGCGTGCACCCCGCGAAGAACGTGCACCGCGTGAACCCAGAGAAGAGCGGACAGAACGCGCCCCGCGTGAACAGCGGGAACCCCGTGCAGAGCGTGCTCCGCGTGAAGAACGGCCGGCACGGCCCGCCCGCGAACCCGCGCCCGCCAACGAAGACCGCCAAGCCCGCGCGCGCCGTTACAACGAAGACACCACGCCGGTGCCAGCAGGCGAATGGAACGGCCCGCGCCCGGGGTTCCTAGATGTGGGGCTTGGGTGAGGAATTGATGTCAGTTTGCTGATACAAACGCTCAGGTAAGCAGTAATGTGTCAGCCGACGAACTTGCCAGTTCGCATATCATAAAAAGAATATGCTCCAAACCGACCACCAAACTTACCACGCCTAGTGCTCAGCGCCTTTTGGTTTGCGCCAAGGAGCGTCCAAAAGTCCGAGCATGTCCAACAGGCTCACCGCCTACCCCACCACCTGCACAAAACTATCCAGCACGCGCTTCTCGCCAGCATCCTCGAACAGGATCGTCAATTTGTTGCCTTCCTGATCGATCACGCAGCCGGTGCCGAATTTGTCGTGCGCCACCATCGCGCCAATCGCGATGTCTGCCCGTGCTGGGGCGGCGAAGCTGGCGGCGGAGCGGGTGTTTTCGCGCACGCGGGTGGGCGTTGTGTCATAGCCTGAGGTGAGCGCCCGCTGCCAACCGGGGCCGCGCGTTTGGGCGCGGTCGGGGCGGTCGCGCGCGACGTGAGCAAACGGGTCTTCCTGCTCGCTCCAGTTCGCCCGCCACAGGCTCGCCCCGCCGGTCATTGTCGTTTCCCGATCGATGTGATCGTCGGGCAAATCCTGAATGAAACGGCTGGGAATGCTGCTGGTCCACTGGCCATAAATCCGGCGGTTGGCGGCGTGCAGGATGATGCAGGCCCGCCGCGCGCGGGTGATCGCCACGTAAGCGAGGCGGCGTTCCTCTTCGACTGCGGCAAGCCCGCCTTCGTCAATCGCGCGCTGCGATGGGAACACGCCTTCTTCCCAGCCGACGCAAAAGACATTGTCGAATTCCAAGCCCTTGGCGGCGTGGATTGTCATGATCGTCACCGTCTCGTTTTCGTCGGCGCGCTCGTTATCCATCACCAGGCTGACATGTTCGAGGAAGTCGCCGAGCGTTTCGTAATCTTCCATCGCGCGCGCAAGTTCGGACAGGTTTTCGGCCCGTCCCGCGCTTTCGGGCGTGCGGTCGGCGGCGAGCATCGCGTTATAACCCGATTCCTCCAGCACCAACCGCAGCAAATCGGCGGGCGTCACCGTGTCCGCTGTCTCGCGCCAGTGCAGAAAGCGCCGCATCAATCCGCCGATGGTGCTAGCCGCGCGCGCGGGCAGTTCGTCATTATCGGCCAGTTGCAGCGCCGCCGCAGCCAGCGGCAAGTTAACCCGCCGCGCATGCTGGTGCATTTTCTCCAACGCCTTGGCACCCAGCCCGCGTTTGGGCTGATTGTGGATGCGTTCAAACGCGAGGTCATCCTGCGGCTGGGCGATCACCCGCAGGTATGCCAGCGCATCGCGGATTTCAGCGCGTTCGTAAAAGCGGAACCCGCCGATGATGCGGTAACTCACCCCAATCTGGATGAAGCGGTCCTCGAATTCGCGGGTCTGGTATTGCGCACGCACGAGGATCGCGATGCGGTTGAGCGCAGCGCCTTCACGTTCGAGCCGCTCGATCTCTTCGCCCACCCGGCGCGCTTCTTCTGGCGCGTCCCACACGCCGATCACCTTGACCTTGTCGCCGCCATTGACCTCGGTCCACAAAGTCTTGTCGTGGCGCTGTGAATTGGCGCGGATCAGCCCTGCCGCTGCGCCCAAGATGTGCGGGGTGGAACGGTAATTCTGTTCCAGCCGGATCACCGCTGCACCGGGGAAATCCTTTTCGAACCGCAGGATATTGGCGACCTCTGCGCCGCGCCACGAATAGATTGACTGGTCATCATCACCGACCACGCAGATGTTCTTGTGTTCCTGCGCCAGCAGCCGCAGCCATAGATACTGCACCGCGTTGGTATCCTGATATTCGTCCACCATAATATACCGGAACCGGCGCTGATAATCGGCAAGGATATCATGGTGGCCGCGCAAGATGTTCAGCATATGCAGCATCAGGTCGCCGAAATCGCAAGCGTTGAGCGCCTTCAGCCGTTCCTGATAGCGGGTGTAGAGCGCCGTGCCCCGGCCATTGGCGTAAGCCTCGTTCTCTGCGGCATCCAGATCGCCTGCGTTCAGTCCGCCGTTCTTCCAGCGGTCGATCAACCCGGCCAATTGCCGTGAGGGCCAGCGTTTCTCGTCAAGGTCAGCCTCGACGATCAGCTGCTTTAGCAACCGCAACTGATCATCGGTATCGATGATGGTGTAATTGCTTTGCAGCCCGACCAGTTCGGCATGGCGGCGCAGCATTTTGGCACAGATCGAATGGAATGTGCCGAGCCACGGGATGCCTTCTGATTGCGGCCCAAGGTGATGCGCGACACGCTCGCGCATTTCGCGCGCGGCTTTGTTGGTGAAGGTGACGCATAAGATCTGTGACGGGTAGGCCCGCCGGGTCGCCACGATATGCGCCAGCCGCGCGGTCAGCGCCGCCGTTTTGCCGGTGCCTGCGCCGGCCAGCATCAGCACCGGGCCTTCGGTGGTCAGCACCGCTTCGCGCTGCGGCAGGTTCAGCCGTTCCGCATAGGGCGGCAAGCCGATGTTCCCAGCAGCGTGGGCGAGCGGATATAGGGCAGCGATCTCGGTCATGTTACCCGTGAACAGCTAGAGAACATTGCCAGTGCGGGCAAGCGGGAACCCCTTGCTTTGCCCAGCTGCGCCGTCCGCCTTTATCGGCTGGCCGCTTTTCCCGGTCGATTTCCGGTCGGGCGTGGCCAGGATGGGATATGCGGCGGCCCGCTGCTATTGCCCGTCGGATCAGATCAGTCATAATTACAAGCGTCCGGTTAGCAGGGGATCGCGCTGCCAGACACGCCTCGCGTTCGTGCATGCTTGGGATCAACTCTTGCGGAGATACCCATGCATAAGTCTTTCAAAAATATCGCCCTTATTGGCACAGCCGCCCTGTTAGCCACGACCCCCGCGTTGGCCGTTTCGCAGGATGACGCGGCGCAAGAAGCCGCTCCGCCCACCGCGCCAGATGCGCCGATGACCGCCGCGCAGGATGCGGCCATGCAAGCCTGGCCTGCGGACCAGCAATCAGCCTTCAAACTGTGGCCTGCCGATACCCAAGCCTACTTCTGGACGCTGACCGCTGAACGCCAGACGATGTTCTGGACACTGTCCGATAGCGATAAGGTTGCGCTGTCGATGATGGCCGAACCGCGGCGCGAATCGACGTGGGCGCAAATCGAATCCCGACTCCAGCCGCCGCGCGCATAAGGTAAGTCTTCAGTGCCAGAACTAACCTTCTGGAAGCGCCGGGTCTGCGGGAGCCGTCGTCAGCCGAAACAGGCTGAGCTTCCCCTTGCCGACCCGGCGCTGAGCTTCAATTTCTAACCCTTTGACTTCGGGGTCTTCGTTGAAGGCTGTCTCCAGCGAAATCCATGTCTGCGCGCCGATCCAGCCCAATCTCAGCAATCGGTCCAACGCCACTTCACCCGCGCCGGAATGGTAGGGCGGATCGAGCAAAATCAGATCAAGCGGGATCGCCGCAGCACGCAGCTGCGTCACCGATCCCAGCTCAACGCGCGCCTGATCGCGGGCATCCATCGCTGTGATGTTGGTGCGGATCGCATCTATTGCCGGGCGGTCCTGTTCGACAAACAGGCACGCCGCCGCCCCGCGTGACAAAGCTTCGAGCCCAAGCGCGCCTGACCCCGCAAACAGATCGGCGATCTGCAACCCTTCAAAGCTGCCGAGGCGGCTGGTCAGCATCGAAAACAAGGTTTCGCGTGTGCGGTCAGCCGTTGGCCGGGTGGCATCGCCTTTGGGCGCGACCAGTTTGCGCCCGCGCCATTGGCCCGAGATGATCCTCACGATCGCGGCCCGCGCGGGGTGCTGCCTCTCGTGGAGGGGGGGTGTTTGCGGCGGACTGGCCGCTGGGCGGCGGTGGGTGAACCGGGGCCTTTGCGCGGCGCGGAGCGGCCGCCTGCGTTTGCGCGGGCAGGGTCAGCATTACCGTGGGCGGGTTTGGCAAAGGCTGGTTTGCCAGTGCCAGTGCCCGTGCCATTGCCCGTCTTGGCCAAGGCAGGTTTTCCCGACGCATCCTTGGCGTGGGCCGGCTTGGCATAAGCTGGCTTAGCGTTGTTTAGGTTGCCAGGAGCAGTCTTGCCAAATTCTGAATTAGCACGGACAGGTTTGACCGGGCCACGACGCGGGGCGGGCACCGACAGCGGCGGACCACGGCGCGGCGGCTTGACCGCGATTTCCACTTTCTCCGCTTTCTTCACGCCGCCGCGCGGAACCGGTGTGCCGGTGACTTCGGACAGGAACCGCGCCACCGGCTTTCCAGTCAATTCCACCGCTTGCCCGCGCGGCAGATCGCCCAGATTGAACGGGCCGTATCCGGTGCGGATCAGGCGGTTGACCTTGAGGCCGAGATATTCGAGCACCCGGCGCACTTCGCGATTTTTGCCTTCGGTGATGGTCATCTCGACCCACACATTGCGGCCCGTTCCCCGTTCAAGGTTTGCATCAATCGCGCCGTACCGCATGCCGTCGATTTCGACGCCTTCGATCAGGTCTTCAAGCTGCGCCTGTGACACCTCGCCAAAGGCGCGGGCGCGGTAGGTGCGCGGTACTTTGGTCACGGGCAATTCCATCGTCCGCTTCAGCCCGCCGTCGTTGGTCATCAACAGCAGCCCTTCGGTATTCAGATCGAGCCGTCCGATGGGCATCAGGCGGGGCAAATCCTTTGGCAGAATATCGTAAATGGTTTTGCGACCACTAAAATCGCGCTCGGCTGTCAGACAACCTTCGGGCTTGTGAAACATGTACAGTTGCGTTGGCGCCGGTTGCCCTACGGCCTTTCCGTCAACCGCCACGCCATGAAGCGATTTTAGCAAAGTTGCAGGTGTTTCGACC
>JBBRFG010000032.1:0-20437 GCA_038224685.1 Sphingomonadales bacterium | reverse complement strand
CTCCATTGCCATTCGACCTTTTCCGCCGGCGGCAAGGAAGTGCGCTGCGCCCGGTTGATGAATGCGTTTGGCACGGCATTGACCCACACGGTGGTATCGGGCCAACGCGAAGCGATGGGCGCGCGCGCGTTGATTGATCCGGCGGTAGCTGCGGCGTTCCCCGATGATTTTCCGGCGTTGACCGGGCGGCCCACGCCTGCGCGGCTTAAGGCGATCGCCCGCGCGCTGACCGGATATGACCTGATCTGCACTTACAATTGGGGCGCGATGGACGCGGTGATGGCGCACCGCTTGTTTGCGAAGGCGTTTGGCCTGCCGCCGCTGGTGCATCACGAGGATGGGTTTAACGAGGATGAAGCCCGCGCGCTGAAGCCCACTCGCAACCTGTATCGCCGCGCGGCGTTGGCGGGCGCACACCGGCTGGTGGTGCCAAGCACCGGGCTGGAACGTATTGCCTTGCAGGTATGGCACCAACCGCGCGCCAAGGTGGAACGGATCGCCAATGGGATTGATACGGCAGCTTTTGGTGCCGTGCCCAACCCACGCGCGCTACCGCTGATCAAAAGCGCGGATCAGCGGTGGGTCGGCACGTTGGCGGGCCTGCGCGCGGTCAAGGATTTGCCGCTGCTGGTGCGCGCCGCCGCGATGCTGCCCCCGCAATGGCATCTGGTGATCGTGGGCGACGGGCCGGAACGCGGCAACATTCTGGCCGCCGCTGCGGCTTGCGGCATGGCTGACCGGGTGCATCTGCCCGGCGCGGTGACCGATCCGGCCACAGTGATCGGCCTGTTCGATATCTTCGCCCTATCATCGCAGTCCGAACAATTTCCGCTGTCGGTGGTGGAGGCAATGGCGGCGGGATTGCCGATCGCCGCGCCCGATGTCGGCGATATAAGGCAGATGGTGGCAGAGCCGAACCGCGCCCACATCACCGCGCCCGGCGACGATGCTGGCTTGGGGGCTGCGTTGGTGCAACTGGCCGGTGATGCTGATCTGAGAGCGCGGATTGGCACGGCCAATCAGGCGCGCGCGCGGGCCGAATATGATTTTGCCGCGATGCTGGCGCGCTATCGCAGCGTCTATGCCGGTGCGATGGGCCGGAGTTTTTAATCCGGCGGCGCTTCATCCCCGGTTCAATCGCCGCGCGCCAGTCCTGCCGTCACACGATTGCCCCCGGCATTGCACAGGCCGCAACACCTGCCTAAAGAGCGCAGCTTGATCCGTTTGCCGCGTTGCGGCGTATGAATGTGATGACACTTTCGGCACGATAATTTCGATAAGGGACACAGGCCCGCATGGCGCGCACTCCGACCACCACATCTCCTGCTCCAGCTGCTTTATCAGCCGAAGACGAAGTGCAAATCCGCGAAATCGACGAAGCGGTGCGCCAAGATGCGCTGTTCGGTTTTATGCGCGACCACGGGGTTAAGCTGCTGATCGTGGTCGCACTGCTGATTGCCGCTGTGGGCGCGTATTTGCTGTGGAGCAATTACCGTGAAGGCGAGTTGGAGGCGCAGTCCGAAACGCTGGTTTCCGCGCTCGACTATGCCGATCAGCGCGATTTCAAAACCGCGAGCGATAAGGTCGCGCCGCTGCTGGCCGATGGTTCCACGCCCGGCGCGCGCACCGCAGCACGGTTTTTGCAGGCCAGCGCGGCGCTGGAACAAGGCGACCCGGCCAAGGCCACCACGCTGTTCAAAGCAATCGCAGGCGATGCAAATGCGCCGCCCGCGCTGCGCGATCTGGCACTGGTGCGCGATGTCAGCACCAATTTTGACACGATGAAGCCCGCCGATGTGATCGCCAAACTCGCCGTGCTGGCGAAACCCGGCAATCCGTGGTTCGGCAGCGCCGGGGAACTGGTCGCGATGGCCCATCTGGAAAGCGGCAACCGCGCCGAAGCCGGGCGGATTTTTGCTGAGATCGCCAAGGATGAAGACCAGTCCGAAACGCTGCGTTCGCGCACCCGCCAGATGGCCGGGTTGTTGGGCGTGGATGCGGTGATCGATGTCGAAAAGTTGCTGAAGGATCAAGGTGTTACCGCATCCGACAATGACGGCGCGGCGGTCTCCCAATAAATACGCCACGACAAAATTCGCCGATAACGGGCACAGGGTTTGAACGGACGCTTATGAAAAACATGAAAATTGCGCGCGTGGCTTTGCTGGCTGGCATCATGGCGGCGGGCCTGACAGGCTGCAAAGGCGGGCTGTTTGGCGGCGGTGATGACAAAACCACACCCACCGTCGGCATCCGCACGCCGATCCTGTCGCGGATTGAAAGCGGGGCGGCGGTTGATCCGACGCTCGCATCGATCAGCGTGGTGCTGCCGCCAGCGATTGCCAACACCGAATGGGCACAAGTCGGCGGCGCGGCGAGCAAATCTTACGGTCATCTGGCCTTGGCGGAAAACCCGACCAAGGTGTGGACCGCGCAGATTGCCGGTTCCACCAACCGGGTGCGGCTGGCCGCGACCCCGGTGGTGGGCGGCAACCGGCTGTTCGCGGTCGGCACCGACGGGGTGCTTCACGCCTTTGACAAGAACACCGGCGCGCGGTTGTGGACGTTCAATGACAACGAAATGACCGATGATCAGATGCCTTCGGCGTTTGGCGGCGGGGTCAGCTTTGACGCGGGCAAGGTCTACGCCACCAACGGTGTTGGCAATGTCGAGGCGCTTGATGCCGATACCGGCGGAGTGCTGTGGAAGGTCAAGCCCGCAGGCCCGCTGCGCGGATCGCCGACGATTGCGTTCGGGCAATTGTTCGTGATGACGCAGGACAATCAGATCATCTCGCTCAGCACCAACGACGGATCGTTGGTGTGGGACGAATCGGGATCGACGACGCAATCCGGCGTGTTCGGCGTGGCCGCACCTGCCGCCGGGCAGGGCACCGTGATCGCCGGCTATTCCAGCGGCGAACTCAGCGCCTATCGGTATGAAAATGGCCGCACGCTGTGGTCGGACGCGTTGGCACGCACCAACATCTCCACCTCGGTCGGATCGATCACCGACATTGATGCCGATCCGATCATCGATTCGGGCCGGGTTTATGCGCTGGGGCAGGGCGGGCGCATGGCGGCCTATGAACTGGTTACCGGGCAGCGCATCTGGGAATTGAACCTGGCGGGCATTTCCACCCCGGCGATTGCGGGCGAATGGATTTTCGTGCTGACCGATGATGCCCGGCTGCTGGCGATTGCCCGGTCGAGCGGGCGGGTGCGCTGGATCACGCAGCTTCGGGGGTTCCGTGATGAAGAAGATAGGGAAGGCCCGATTTTCTGGACTGGCCCGGTGCTGGCGGGCGGCCAATTGTGGGTCGCCAGTTCGCGCGGGGAATTGTGGAAGGTTAGCGCTGGCGAAGGATCAGCCGCGCTGTTTGCCGATATTGGCAAGCCGGTCAGCCTGCCGCCGATTGTTGCCGATGGGTATCTGTATCTGATGGACGACAGCGGCACGATCCACGCTTGGAAGTGATGTCCAACAGGCGGTTTGGCCAAATCTGCGCTATACCCCTGCTAGACCCCCTCTAGACCCCTGCTTGACCGGGGTTAGGCTGGCCTAGACCCGTGTTTGCACGGGTTAGGCTGGCTTTAGACCGCGCGTTAATCCTTTTGCTGTAGGGCGGCACAATCATGTCCGCGCTGCGTTCGCCCCCTCCAACTGCGCCCACCGCGCCGCCGCCCAGCGATGTGTCGGCAGGCGTCGGGCTGTCCGGTCTGGCGGGGCTGTTTGTATGGATTGCGGTGTGCCGATCCTACCCTGATATTGCCGCAGCGCTGGGATTGGCGGACGGATTGTCGCCTGCACGCGGCGTGCTGTCCGGGCCTTACGCCGCGCTCACCGCGATGGTGTTTACTGCGGTGCCGATGGTCTTGTGGTCGGTGTTGGTCGATAAAGTGCACCAGCGCCAATCGACCGGAATCGATTGGAGCGTCTCGCGCCCGCTTGCAGAAATTCTCCCGATTTCAGTGGTTAAGCTGTGCGGGCTGTGGGCCACATGGGCATTGCTGGCGGCGTTTTACGCGCTGGGGCGGTGGTACTGGACCGGCTCCTACTTGTTCGCGATGGAGGTGCTGCGCGTGGCTGCGGTGCCGCTGGTCGCGCTGTCTGTCCCCTATGTCATCTGGCTCGACCGGCACCTTGTAAACCTGCGCGATGGCACCTGGCATTTCGGCACATTCGTGCTTGGCGGCGGGGTGATTGGGCGCGATGTGTGGGACGCAACGCAGATCGCAAAGCATTGGCGGGCGTGGATTATCAAAGGCTTCTTTGGGGCATTTATGATTTCGATCCTGCCACCGGGGTTTGCGCAGGTGGTGGAGGCCGACGCGGGGCAAGTGCTGGGCGACCCGGTGCTATTTGCCGGAGCGTTGGTGACATTGCTGTTCCTGATCGACGTGCAAATCGGCACGGTCGGCTACCTACTCACCTTGCGCCCGCTGGATGCGCAGATCCGTTCTGGCAACCCGCTGCTGGCTGGCTGGCTGGCCGCGCTGCTGTGCTATCCGCCCTTTGTGCTGGGTATCATTGGCCCCGATAATCAAGTGCTTAGCTACGAAATCGGGACAGCTGGCTGGGCACATTGGTTCGCCGGAAACACCCCGCTGATGTGGGTATGGGCGGGCGTGCTGATCGCGCTGACAGGCGTCTACGCCTGGGCAACGGTGGCATTCGGCATCCGGTTTTCAAACCTCACCTATCGCGGCGTGATTACCAATGGCCCTTACCGTTTCACTCGGCACCCGGCCTATCTGTCGAAAAACCTGTTTTGGTGGTGCACTTTCCTGCCGTTTCTGGTGACTACCGGAGCGCCTGCGGACGCCATCCGCAACACGTTTTTCCTGTTGATTGTCAACGGCATTTACTACTGGCGCGCCCGGACAGAGGAAGCGCACCTGCTGGCCGAAGACGCCCGGTACCGCGAATATCACGCTTGGATGGCGCAGCACGGCGCGATCACCGCGCCGCTGGTTCGCATCAGCCGGATGATCACCGGGCGCGGCAAGGCGGGGCAGCCGAGTGCCAACCCCTTCCCCGCCGAATAGCGGATCACATCACCGGCGCGCCATCATCGGCGTGATACTTGATCGCTTCGATAATCTGCAAATCGAGGCCCGCAATCGCCGCCCCAAATGCGGCCATATGCGGGGTTGCAAAATGCGCGCCGAGCGCAGCTTCATCCTGCCATTTTTCCACGATATGCAGCATGGCCGGGTCGAGCACGTCCTGCGTGAAAGCATAGGCAATACAGCCGCTTTCCGCATTTGACGCCGCCACCATAGCGGCAATCGCCGCGCGGCTTGCGGCCATTGCGTCGGCGCTCACTTTGGCCTTCGCCAGTACGATCAACATGGTCTCTCTCCCGGTTCAGAATGATTGATCATAGACGCGGGAGATGTCACCATTCCACTCGCCATTATAAGCATCGAGCAGGCGCTGGGCGGGCACCTTTCCGCTGGCCACGATTTCATCGAGCGGTTCGAGGTAGCCGGTTTCATTGTCGCCGCTGGCATTCAGCCGCGCCCGCGCTGCCAACCCCTTGTGCGCAATGGCTAACACCTCGCGCCCGACATCGCGCAGCGTGCCGCCGCCGGGCACTTTGGCATTCAGCGCCAGCCGGGGCACATCGCTGCGCAGCGCCTCGCGTTCCTCCATCGTCCAGTCCTTGACCAGATCCCACGCCGCATCCAGCGCGCCCTGATCGTAAAGCAGCCCGACCCACAGCGCTGGCAGCGCGCAAATCTGGCTCCACGGCCCGCCATCGGCACCCCGCATTTCGAGGAACGATTTCAGCCGCACTTCGGGGAATGCCGTGGACAGATGGTCCACCCAATCCGAAGCCGTCGGTCGCTCGCCCGGCAACACCGCCAGCTTGCCATCGAGAAAATCGCGGAACGACAGCCCCGATGCATCAATATATTTGCCATCGCGGAACACGAAATACATCGGTACATCAAGCATGTATTCGGCATAACGCTGATAGCCAAAATCGTCATCGAACACGAACGACAGCATCCCCGTTCGCGCCGGATCAGTATCGGTCCAGATATGGCTGCGATACGACAGGAACCCGTTGGGCTTGCCTTCGGTGAACGGCGAATTGGCAAACAGTGCGGTCGCCAGTGGCTGCAACGCCAGGCTGGTGCGGAACTTCTTCACCATGTCGGCTTCGGATTGGTAGTCGAGGTTGACCTGAATGGTGCAGGTGCGCAGCATCATGTCGAGACCCATTGAGCCCACGCGCGGCATGTGGCGCAGCATGATGTCATAGCGGCCCTTGGGCATGATCGGCAGCTCTTCGCGGGTCTTGTCAGGCCACATGCCGAGCCCGAGATAGCCGATGCCGCACTGTTCGCCGACGTCTTTGACCTGAACCAGATGCCGCCCGGTTTCCGCGCAGGTCTGGTGCAAGTTTTCCAGCGGAGCGCCTGACAGTTCGAGCTGGCCCGCCGGTTCAAGGCTGACAGCGCCGTCCGCGCCTTTCAATGCGATGACGTTGCTCGTGCCATCGGGGCCAATTTCCACGACGGGATCCCAGCCGAATTGTTCTAGGCCTTTCAACAGGTCACGGATACCGCAGCGTTCGTCATACGACGGGGCGCGGTGATCATCGCGTTTATAGACCAGCTTTTCGTGCTCGGTCCCGATGCGCCAATCGGCGGGCGGCTTTTCCCCTTCGATCATCGGGGCGACCAAATGATCGATCCCTTCGATAATCGGATCGTCTGCGGTGCTTGTGTCGCGTGTGCTCATCGCCGGAACCCTCTTGTGACGGTTGCCTTAGAAAACCCAATTGCCGGTGGGAAGCGAAAACGCGATTGGCGGCGCAGCGCTCGGCTACCAATCGCCGCAGGTCGCCATCCACACCGAAAGCGCGGCGATGGCCGCTGTCTCGCCGCGCAGGATGCGGGGGCCAAGCGTGATCGCGCGCGCCGGCGGGTGCGCGCGGATGGCGGCGCGTTCGGTATCGTCGAACCCGCCTTCGGGGCCGATCAGGATCGCTGCCGCACCGCTGCGGGCGGCAAAGGCGGCTGCGGCTGGTTCGCCGCCATTCTCATCGGCAAAGAACAATGCCCGGTCTGCGGGCCAATCAGCCAGCAGCGCCTCCAGTTTAACCGGTTCGGCCAGCGCGGGCAGCGCAGTGCGGGCGCATTGTTCGGCCGCCTCGGTCGTGATGGCGCGGGCGCGGTCAAGGTTGAGCTTGTCGGCAACACAGCGGCGGGTGATCACCGGCCGGATCGACGCGACGCCGAGTTCGGTGGCTTTTTCCAGCACAAGATCGAACCGGTCTTTCTTAAGCAGCGCCGGGCACAGCCATAGATCGGGCACCGCCTGGCACGGGCGGAGCATTTCCACCACCGCCAACGACACATCGCGCTTGCCAACATCGCTGACCCGCGCGGCCCATTCGCCAGTCATGTCGTCGCACAGTATCACAATATCGCCCGGCGCGGCGCGCATGACGCGGGCAAGGTAATGCGCCGGGTTGCCTGCAATCCTGATGGCAGCGCCAGCGCGCAGCTCTTCGCTGACAAACAGGCGCGGTGCGCTTTTGGGGGGCCATGCAGGGGTGGCGGGCATGGCTTTGCACTAGGCGCTGAGGGCGCTAGGGAGCAAGCATGACCGAGCAGATCGTCCCCGATAGCGAGCATGTTCCTGATAGCGAGTATGGGGGTCTGGTCGCGCGATTGCCGCAGCTTCCGCGCGACTTGGCGATGCTGGCGCGGTTTGACCGGCCGATTGGCTGGTGGCTGTTGTTCTGGCCGTGTGGGTTCGGGGTGTGGCTGGCAGGCGCGGGGCCGCAATGGGCATTGCTCGGCTGGCTGCTGCTCGGCAGTATCGCGATGCGCGGCGCGGGGTGTGTTTACAACGATATCGTCGATGCCGATCTTGACCGGCAGGTAGCCCGCACGGCGGCGCGCCCGGTGGCGAGCGGGCGGGTGTCAAAGCGTGCTGCGTGGGCTTGGCTGCTGGCGCTGTGTTTGATCGGCCTCGTAGTGCTGTTGCAACTGCGGGTGCCAGCGCAACTGGTCGCGCTCGGCAGTCTGGCGCTGGTGGCGGCCTATCCGTTCATGAAGCGGATTACGTGGTGGCCGCAGGCGTGGCTGGGGATAGTTTTCAATTGGGGGCTGCTGGTCGGCTGGGCGCAGTTGCGGTTTGACAATTGGGATGCGCTGGCGGCGGTTTATGCCGGGTGTATCGTCTGGGTGATCGGATATGACACGATCTACGCGCTGCAAGACCGCGAGGATGATGCGATGGTTGGCATCCAGTCGTCGGCGTTGGCAATGGGCACGCGGGTGCAAGCGGGGATCGCAGGGTTTTATTTGGGCGCGATTGCGCTGTGGGGGCTGGGGTTCTGGCTGTATCGCCCCGATCCGCTTGCGCTGCTCACGCTGCTGCCGGTCGCCGGGCATTTGGCGTGGCAGGCGGCGACACTGGATGCAGGCGACCCTGACAACCCGCTCGCCCGGTTCCGGTCAAACCGCTGGGCCGGCGCATTGATGGCGGCGGCGTGTTTCGTGGTCGGGAATGCATGAGCGAGGCTTCCCATGTGCAACCTTTACCGCATGACCCGCGCCTAAGAATCGTGCAGGTTAACCGACCGTTTCGCTCTGCCCCCTAATAACGTCTCGGCGTTACGCCAGCCTTGGCGCGGCGACTTCGCCATAGCTGACCAGTTCATATTCGATGCCGTCCCAGTCGAGGAAATAGAACCGTTTGCCCGGTGCATAATCGCCGTGATTGAACGGTTCGAGCCCGGCGCTGCGCACCACCTGTTCGGCCGCATCGAGATCATCGACCACAATCCCGACGTGGTTGAGCGGGACGCCCTTGTCAAAGCGGTCCACCGCCGCTCCGTGGGTGTATAGCGCGATGTAATCGGCATCGCCGCCGACATGGATCGTCTCGCCTCCCATCTGTGAAGGCCCACGCCAGCGGATGCGCCAGCCGAAGAGCATTGCAAGGAAAGCGGCTGTGCGTTCAATATCGCTGACGGTCAGGTTGACGTGTTCGAGATAACCGGTTGGCATGATTTGATTCCTTTCAGGATAGCGAGGGCGGCACCGACCTCGCGGTGAGGCGGGGCGAATCGTTCGGCTTGCCCATCATGCAATATCAACCTAACTTGAGGTCAAGCTATTTTGAAAGGGCATCGATGAACCCCCGCCTGCGCAGTTCCGACCTGATCCCGATTGGCGAAATGGCGCGCCGCACCGGGATCAGCGTTTCGGCGATCCGGTTTTACGAGGACAAGCGCCTGATCGAGCCGGTGCGTAGCGGCGGTAATCAGCGGCGGTTCCTGCGGTCTGATATCCGGCGGCTGAGCTTTATCCTGATTGCGCAGCGGCTTGGCCTGACGCTGGGCGAGGTTGCAGAAGAACTGCGCAAACTGCCGCAGGGCCGCACGCCGACCGCGCGTGATTGGCTGGCGATCAGCGCCGCAATCCGCGTCCGGCTGGATGATCGCATCGCCGAACTCACCCGCACCCGCGACCGGCTTGATGGCTGCATCGGCTGCGGGTGCCTCAGTCTTGAACATTGTGCCATCTGGAACCCGGATGATGCGCTTGGGGCCGAAGGGCCGGGCCCACGCAAGCTGATCGGTTAGCTTTCCGGCCCCAAGTCCGGGTCAAGATCGCGCGGGCGGGCAAGGTGGACGAGTTTGGCGCAGTAGCGTTTAAGGTCGGCCCAACGCTCGATCTCGCATTCCAGCACGGCATAGGCGGCGGTGGGGAATTTAACCACGGCTTCGCGGAACAGGTCGTTTTCCTTGCCCGGTGCGACCAGTTCCAGCAGCACGTCTTGCAGGCCGGGATTGTGCCCACAAATCAAGATTGTCTTGGCCTCGGCTGCGCCGTTGCCTGCGTGGGCTTCGATCGTTTCGGCGATGGTGTCGAAGCTGGCGAGGTAAAGCCGCTGATCATAAATCGCAGACACATCGGGCAGCGCGCTGTTCAGCGTCAGTTTGACCCGCACCGCCGGGCTGGCGATCACCCGGTCCCACGTGATCCCGTGGTCGCGGATATGCGCGCCGATCAATTCTGCGCCCAGCCGCCCCCGCGCGTTCAGCCCGCGGTCGAAATCGCGCTGGTTGGTATCGTCCCAGTCGGATTTGGCGTGGCGCAGCAGGCCGAGAATTTTCATGGGAGCAAGGCTTCCTGAGCGTCGGCCGATGGATGGGCGGTGTCACTTTCCGAAACACCAGCCGCGACCCGTTGTAAAGCCTCATCAAGCGTCACCCGCAGCACTGGGGTGCCATCGGGAAATGCCGATAGCAGGCGGGTGGGGAAGGCAGGCGATAGGACAACGAAATGGCCCGCGTCATCTTTTGTCCGGATCAGCCGCCCGAATGCCTGCGCCAATTTGGCGCGGATGATGCGATCATCGTAAGCGCTGCCGCCGCCCGCCGCCCGGCGCGCCTTGTGCAGGATATCGGGGCGCGGCCACGGCACCTGTTCCAGCACTACGCAGCGCAGCGATTGCCCCGGCACATCCACCCCGTCGCGCAGCGCGTCGGTGCCGAGCAAGCTAGCGCGCGGATCGTCGCGGAAAATATCCACCAGCGTGCCGGTATCGATCGGATCGACGTGCTGAGCGTAAACCGGCAGGCCCGCGCGCGCCAGCCTGTCGGCAATCCGGCCATAGACAGCGCGCAGCCGCCGGATGGCGGTGAACAGGCCCAAGACGCCGCCGCCCGATGCCTCGATCAGCCGGGCATAGGCTCCGGCGAGCGCAGGCAGATCGCCCTTGCGGATATCGGTGACGATCAGCACCTGCGCACGCGCGGCGTAATCGAACGGGCTGACCGCTGCTGATAGCATCGGCGCGCTTTCGATATGTGCCGCGCCCGAACGGGCGATGGCGCTGGCCCACTGTGCTTGCGCTGTGTCGCCCTCGGTCGTGCGGTCGGTCAGGGTCGCGCTGGTCAGCAGCACGCCGTGCGCAGGTTCCAGCACGACGCGCGCGAACGGCTTCATCGGGTCGAGCCAGCGGCGGTGGATGGCCACATCAAATTCGCGCGCTTCGGACCGGTCAACCGCCAGCCAATCGACAAATTCGGGATCAGCCGGGCCGCCCAGCCGGTCAAGCAACGCCTCCCATGCGGCGATCAGATCAATCCGCCAGGTCAGCGCGAACCGCGCGCCTTCAATCCGCGCGCGGCCTTGGGCGTCGAGCCAGTCGGGCGGATCAGTCAGGATTGCTTCCAGCCGGCCACCCAGCCGGATCAGCGGCACCCGGATGCTGGCGAGCGCTTCGGCAGCACTGCTGGCGGCTTCGATCACGTCGCCTGGCAGGCCTGCTGCCTCGGTCTCAATCGCATAGCCGGCTTCGATCCCGCCGCTTTCATCGCGGGCATAGGTGGCAGCGCGCACCGCACCCAGCAGCGTTTCGACCGGGCCGAACGGCGCATTTTCGGTCAGCCGTTGCAGCCAGCCTTCGGATGGGAGCAATTGCCCGGCCTTGCACGCAGCGGCAATCGCTTCGGCCCCGGCTTCGTCATAGCTTGCCAGATCAGCCAGCCGCGCCGCCAGACCCCGCCTGCGCCCGCGCGCTTCGCGTTCGGGGCCGATGATCCAGCGCCGTAGCTCAATCGTTTCCTGCCCTGAAAGCGTGGCGGCAAAGGTCGAATCCGCCGCGTCGAACACATGGTGGCCTTCATCAAAGATCAACCGTGTCGGGCGCTGGTTCGGATCACGCGCGCGCGCTGCATTGACCATCACCAGCGCATGATTGGCGATCACCAGATCAGCCTGCACGCTATCCCTCGCAGCGCGTTCGATGAAGCATTTGCGGTAATGCGGGCACCCGGCATAAATGCATTCGCCCCGGCTATCAGTCAGCGCGGCAATCCCGCGCTTGCGGAACAGAGTACCCAGCCAGCCGGGCAGATCGCCCCCCACCATGTCGCCATCGCGGGTATAGCCGCCCCAGCGCGCCACCAACTGCGCCAATATCGCCGCGCGGCCCGCAAATCCGCCTTGCAGCGCGTCTTCCAGATTGAGCAGGCACAGGTAATTTTCGCGCCCCTTGCGCACCACCACTGGCGGGCTGCCGTCGGCACGGCGGGCAGGCCAAGCCCGGCGGCTTTCGCTGCGCAATTGCCGTTGCAGGTTCTTGGTGAAGGTTGATACCCACACCGTGCCGCCCGCCTGCGCCGCCCACAGCGATGCGGGCGCAAGGTAACCCAGCGTTTTGCCAATCCCGGTGCCCGCCTGCGCCAGCGCCAGATGTGGGCGGCCCGGCGCAGGACGCGGGGCAAAGATGCGCGCGGCATCCTGCGCATAAGCGCGCTGGCCCGGACGCTGTTCAGCCGCTTCACCGGTCAGCCGCGCCAGCTGTTCGAGCACGGCGGGCGGGGCGAGTTCGACCTGACGCGGGGCGGGACGTTCCGCTGCATCTTCCCATTCGGGCAGGCGGGCAAACAGCCAGCGTTCGGCGCGTTCGGGCTTGGCAACGTGGGGCCGTAGCACCTGCGCCCACGGCCACCGCAGGCGTTCCAGTGTCTGCAATGCGCTCCACGCGCCTTCGCGTTCAAACCATTCGGGATCGCGGCAGGCGGCGACCAGCGCGCCTGTTGCACGTTGGAGCAGCTCGGGCACGTCTTCATCCCCGGCGGGCACCGGCAGGCCCAGCGCTTCGGCCAGCCCGCGCGGGGTCGGCACGCAGAACCGCGCAGGGTGGATGAAGGCAAAGGCTTCGAGCAGGTCGAGCCCTGATAGATCGGGATAGCCCAACCGGCTTGCCACCAGCGGCGCGTTGATCAACAGCACCGGGGTATCGGCGGCGGCCATGATCGCATCGCCTTTGGATACTGCCGTCGTCCGTTCCCCCGCGCCAGCGCCGCTGCCGCGCAGCCAATGGCCGCCGTGGCTGGCGTGGAGCGCAGGCAGCGCCACGGGATCAGGGAGAGCGGCAAGGGACGTCACGCGGTCAACGATGGGCGAGCACGGCGCGATTGTAAACGCGCGCTCGCCCGCTTTGCCCCTGCCATTGTGCTTGCAAGCCGGTAATGCTTGCCTAATAGCCGCCCGATTATGACCATCCCGTCCGAAGCCCTCATCACCGCAGCCCAAAACGCCAAGGCATGGCCGTTTTTGGAGGCGCAGCGGCTGGCCAAACGGCTGCCGCAGGGCAAGCCGGGCGGCGTGCTGTTTGAAACCGGCTACGGCCCGTCGGGCCTGCCGCATATCGGCACTTTTCAGGAAGTGTTGCGCACCACATTGGTGCGGCGCGCTTACGAGGCGCTGACCGGCGCGCCGACGCGGCTGGTGGCGTTTTCAGATGATCTGGATGGTCTGCGCAAAGTGCCCGACAATGTGCCCAACCGCGATATGCTGACCGCACATCTGGGCAAGCCGCTGTCGCGCATCCCCAACCCATTCGGCACAGACTATGATAGCTTTGCTGCGCACAACAACGCCATGCTGCGCGACTTCCTTGATCAGTTCGGGTTCGAGTACGAATTTGTCAGTTCATCCGATTGCTACATGACGGGCCGGTTCGATGATGCGCTGAAAGGCGTGCTCGCCAATTTTGGTGCGATCATGGATATCATGCTGCCGACGCTGGGCGCAGAGCGGCGTCAAACCTATTCCCCGCTGATGCCAATCTCGCCGATCACCGGCGCGGTATTGCAGGTGCCCATCGACGTGGTTGATGCAAGCGCAGGGATCATTCGCTTTACCGACGAGGATGGCAGCACGGTCGAACAATCGGCGCTGGGCGGAATGGCCAAATGCCAATGGAAGGTCGATTGGGCGATGCGCTGGGTCGCACTCGGCGTCGATTACGAGATGTATGGCAAGGACTTGACCGACAGCGGCATTCAATCGGGCAAGATTGCCCGGGTGCTGGGCGGCAACAAGCCCGAAGGCCTGATTTACGAGCTGTTTCTGGATGGTAAGGGCGAGAAGATATCCAAGTCCAAGGGCAATGGCCTGTCGATTGACGACTGGCTGCAATATGGCAGCGAGGAATCGCTGGGCTATTACATCTTTGCCAATCCCAAAAGCGCCAAGCAGTTGCACGCCGGGGTAATTCCCAAGGCGGTGGATGATTACTGGCAGTTCCGCGCCGCCCTGCCGGGGCAAGAAATCGACAAGCAGATGGGCAATCCGGTGTGGCATTTGCTGCGCACCAATGCGCGCCATGATGGGGCCGGGGCTCCGGGTGCTGGCGATACGCTGCCGGTGCCGTTCAGCCTGTTGTTGAACCTGGTTGGCGTGCTGGGTGCCGGGGCAACGCGCGACGCAGTATGGTCTTATCTTGGCAATTATGTCGCAGGTGCCAATCCGGCCGCACACCCTGCGCTTGATACGTTGGTGGGCAAAGCGCTGGCGTACAACCGCGATTTCGTCGCGCCGACACTGGTCAAGCGTGCGCCAGTGGGCGGCGAGGTGGCGGCTTTGCAGGCGCTTGATACCGCGCTGGCGCAGGTTGATCCGGGTACTGACGCGGAAGATTTGCAGACCATGATCTATGAAATCGGCAAGCAGGAAGCGTTCGGGTTCGAGAACCTGCGTGACTGGTTCCGGGCGTTGTATGAAACCCTGCTGGGCAGCGAACAGGGCCCGCGTATGGGCAGCTTCATCGCGCTCTATGGCATCGCGCCCACCCGCCAGTTGATCGCAGAGGCGCTGGCGAAGCCGGGAAGTGAAAGATGACGCCAAAAACTGATGTTCACATTCTCGCCCGTGAGTTGCTCGGTCGGGAGTTCGGCGATCTCGAAAGTGACGAGCAGCGTGTATTGCAGCGTGTCGCTTCTGGGCAATTCAGCGGGCCCGATGTTGATGAAATTGCGCAGGCGAATGAAACCTATGCCGATAAGCTGGCCGATCGGGTGGCGGAAATCGGCGGTAGCTGGCGGTTCATCATTGCCTTTGGCGTGGTCCTGTTAAGTTGGACGATGCTCAATAGCGGCGTGCTCACATGGCTCGGTATCGGGTCATTCGATGCCTATCCGTTCATCTTCCTCAACCTGCTGCTTTCGATGCTGGCCGCCGTGCAAGCGCCGATCATCCTGATGAGCCAAAACCGCCAGGCGCGAAGGGATCGCATCGCGGCGCGGCACGATTATGAGGTGAACCTGCGTACTCAGATGGAAATCCTGCGGCTATCGCACCGGATCGAAAGCTTGATGAAAGAAAAGCGGGTGTCAAACAAGGATCGCATCAACGGCCAAGCGGAAGTCTGAGCCCTGGGGGGTGCACTGCGATCCATCCTAGTGCCACGGCCGGGTGCGATACCATTTGGTGATGATGTATTTCACGCCTGCCAGCACCGGTGTCCCGGCGTGCATTGTCGCTTCGTTGGGGAGGCCACCGGGCAGAGCGTTGTTCCAGATCAGCAATGCGCCGGGCTGGGGTTCAATCTGGAAGCCGAGCGTGGTGAAATGCGTTGCCCCGCCAGCCTCAACCGCGTTGAGATAGGCCATTGCCGTCCAACTGCGCTGACCGCCGCGCGCCGCCTCACCCGGCCAGTAACTCTCGGAGGTGTAGAACCAGTCATTGTGCGGCTTGAACTGCTGGCCGGGCAAATAGCGTTGGCCCTGCACCGGTTCGCCAAGCGCCCGATCGACCCCCAGCAGCGCATCAATCCGGCGCGAAATGGTCTGCACAAAATGGTCGTGCGGATCGAGGTCGCCCGAATAAGATGTGCGAAACCCGCTGGCATAATCCACCTCGTGCAAGGCAGATGGGCGGGCAACCGCGTCAATCATAATGCAAAGCTGCGCACATTCATTGAGGGTCAGGAAACCGCCCAGCGCAAACAGTTCCACCAGATCGGTTTCGATTCGACAAATGTCGGGATTGGTAGCGATCCGCCCGCGCACCGCCGCACCAAGACTGGCGAGAGCTTGCTGGTCTGGCGCGGGATCAGGCGCAAAATCGGGGTTGGTCATTCTCGGTTAGGTAGCAAGCACCGCAGCGCGCGCAAGGCGTGCAGCGCCATTGCGCAGCGGCAGCGGTAGGCCTAGCTTGTCCGCTTGGACGATCACGGGAGACATCACATGAGCTTGAATGCCAAAACGAAGTATACGGGCGTGGCGATGGCATTCCACTGGCTGATTGCTGTCGCGGTGATTGGTACGTGGCTGATTACCATAGCCGCTGAAAACGCGCCAAATCGCGCGGCGCGCGGCGAGATTATGGGCAATCACTTTGCGCTGGGTATTGTGATATTTGTGCTGGCGGCGTCGCGGCTGACGTGGCGGTTGATGAACCCGCCGCCCGCAACGCCGGCGGGCCATGCCCCATGGGAACGGCTGCTCGGCAAGACGGCGCATTATGCGATGTATACGCTGCTGCTGGTGATGCCGCTGGCCGGATGGTTTGCGATGTCGAGTTTTGATTCGGCGATCAGCGTGTGGGGCCTGTTCGACGTTCCCAAACTGCCGGTCCCCGTGAATGAAGCGCTGGGGGAACAGATTTTCGAGGTTCACGGCATTGCCGGGATAACCCTGCTGGTGTTGATCGCGGTACACGTGCTGGCGACGATCAAGCACACGCTGATCGACAAGGATGGGACGATTTTCCGAATGCTGCCGTTTGGCCGGGCCAAGGGCTGATTGGGATAAGAAAAACCCCGCCGGATCGCTCCGGCGGGGTCGGTTGATTGAAGACAGGATGCTTACCAGAAGAAGTCGTAAATCACGTCCACCACTTCTCCGGTGTAAACATCGACCAATGCCACATCGTTGTAATAGCGCACCCACTGATACGATCCATATACCGGGGGCAGGCGATAGGCGAACGGATCATTGATCAAAAACCGCGGCTGAAAGAACAGGCTATCGAGAAAAAATCCGGTCTGAAACCGGTTGTAGCGGTGTGACCGGAATGGCGCGAAGTAAGCCCCGGGTCGGAATTGAAACTGGTTGCCGCGCCTAAATTCGTTCCAATTGTAGTTCCGGTTGCCGCGCCAGCCGCGATCCCACTGGCGGAAGTTGCCGCGATTATTACCAAAGCCGCGCTGGCCGTCACGAAACCCGTCTCCGCGGCCATCGCGGAATCCGTCACGGCGGCCATCACGAAACCCATCGCCTCGGCCGACAACCCGGCCGCTGCGGAAATCGCCCCGGCGTTCCACCCGGTCAGCCCGAACATCGCCCCGGCGTTCTATCTGGTCGCTGCGGAAATCGCCCCGACGTTCAACCCGGGCGGCCCGGAAATCACCGCGCCGTTCGATCTGGTCTGCCCTCGCCTCGCTGCGGCGATCAACCCGGACAGCTGCGCCATCGCGGCCACGCTGCTGAAGCTGGTCGGAACGAAGGTCACCGCGCCGTTCCACGCGGTCGGCGCGCACTTCGCTGCGACGATCTATCTGAGCTGCGCGCACTTCGCCGCGGCGGTCGATTTGGGCAGCGCGGCCTTCGCTACGGCGGTCAATCTGAGCGGCGCGGCCTTCACTACGGCGGTCGATCTGCTGTCCTCGGTCGGCCCGCTGAGCGCGGGCAACCACGTCCGATCCAAACCCGCGCTGAGCAGGAGCGGCGCGGACGGCGACGTCAACTTGAGCAGGCGCGGCGTCTCTGGCAGGCGCAGGCGCGCGTTCGGCCCGGCGTTGTGCGGGTGCTTCGCGGACTTCGGGCGCTTCGCGAACCTCGGGCGAGGCCCGTCGGAGCTGCGCTTCACCGCGTCCGCTGCGGCTTTCGGTGCGGAACTGCTCGCGCGCTTCTGCCCGGCCATCCGGCTCATCCTGAGCGGCAAGCGGAGCAGCGGGAAGACTAAAGGCAAGTGCCAGCGCCAAAGCTGCCAGCGATCCGCCTCGGGAATACAGGGTCATCATTGTGAGTACCTCCAGTGTTGCCGGCCCACCACAAGCGGCTAGTTGACGAGTCGGTAACTACGCAGTTCAGACTGTCGCAGAGATGAACCGGCTCACCGATATTCATAATAAATGCGGTTTTAGTGAACAAATGACTGCGCAGCAGTTGCGGCCGCTTGACTGCAAGGGCAACTCACCCAAAGGCTGACGGCATGTTTGAAACCCTCGACGATGTCCGCACCGACTGTCTCAATCGCCTGATCCGCGCACCGCGCGACCGCAAATCGCCGATGCACACGCCGGTGATTGTCAGCGGTGATGTTGATGCCCGGGTTATGGTGCTGCGCGCGTTTGATAGTGCCCGGTGGATGCTGCGGCTGCACACCGACGCCCGCTCGCCCAAAGCTGATGTGATTGCGGCTGATCCGCGGGTTGCAGTCCTGTTCTATGACAAGGGCGCCAAAATTCAGATCCGCGCGCGCGGCTTGGGCCAGATCCTGACCACCGGGGCTGCGGTTGACACGGCTTGGTCCGCGAGCACGAATTTCGCGCGCCGGTGTTATCTGGGCGATGGTCCGGGGGCAGCGTCGGATACGCCGACGTCAGGCCTGCCGCCCGAATTCGAAGGGGCTGAGCCTGATGATGCTCAGGTGATCCCCGCGCGGGCCAATTTTGCTTTGCTGATGATCACGATCACATCGCTCGATTGGCTGTATCTGGCGCATACCGGCCATTTGCGGGCGCAGCTTACCCGCGCTGACGAAGGTGCAGATTGGGTTGCCCAGTGGGTCGCGCCGTGATCGTTTGCGCCGCTGCTTGCAGCCTTACCGTGTAAGCTTTTTGTATGCGAGCCGGGTCGGACGGTCAGCCGCATCGCCCAAGCGGCGGCGCTTGTCTTCCTCGTAAGCGTCAAAGTTGCCCTCGAACCATTCGACATGGCTGTTGCCTTCAAACGCAAGGATGTGGGTTGCGAGCCGATCAAGAAAGAAGCGGTCGTGGCTGATTACCACCGCGCAGCCTGCGAAATTTTCGATCGCGTCTTCGAGCGCGCCGAGCGTTTCTACGTCGAGATCGTTGGTCGGTTCGTCCAGCAGCAGCACGTTGCCGCCCTGCTTTAACATCTTGGCCATGTGGACGCGGTTGCGTTCACCGCCCGAAAGCTTGCCGACGTTCTTCTGCTGGTCTGCGCCCTTGAAGTTGAATGCGCCGACATAGGCGCGGGTTGATGTTTCCTGCTTGTTGACGGTCATATAATCATGCCCGCCAGAGATTTCCTGCCAGACATTGTTCTTCGGATCGAGGTCGTCGCGGCTTTGGTCGACGAAGCCGAGGTGGACGGTGCTGCCGATTTCGATCGCGCCGCTATCGGGCAATTCCTTGCCGGTGATGATTTTGAACAATGTGGACTTGCCCGCGCCGTTGGGGCCGATGATGCCGACGATGCCGCCCGGCGGCAGCATGAATGACAGGTTTTCGAACAACAGCTTGTCGCCATAGGATTTTGTCAGACCCTTGGCTTCAATCACCTTGCTGCCCAATCGTTCGGGCACCTGAATGACAATCTGCGCCTTGCCGAGCGAACGGTTGTCCTGCGCGTTCTGCAATTCCTCAAACTTGCGGACACGCGCCTTGCTCTTCGTCTGGCGTGCTGCGGGGGTTTGGCGGATCCATTCAAGCTCGCGCTGCAATGCCTTTTGCTTACCGCTATCCTCGCGGTTTTCCTGATCCATCCGCTTGGCCTTCTTCTCCAGATAGGTGGAGTAGTTGCCTTCGTACGGGTAGTAGCTGCCGCGATCGAGTTCGAGGATCCATTCAACCACGTTATCCAGAAAATAGCGGTCGTGGGTGATCATCAGCACCGCGCCGACATATTCCTTGAGGTGGTTTTCCAGCCACTGGACGCTTTCGGCGTCGAGGTGGTTGGTCGGCTCGTCAAGCAGCAGGATCGAGGGCTTCTGGATCAGCAGGCGGGTGAGCGCGACGCGGCGCTTTTCGCCGCCGGACAGGCTTTCTACGCCCATCTCGCCCGGCGGACAGCGCAGCGCTTCCATCGCGACTTCGAGCTGGTTGTCGAGCGTCCAGCCATCGACCGCATCGATTTTGTCCTGAAGCTCGCCCATTTCGGCACCAAGCGTGTCAAAGTCGGCATCCGGCTCGCACATCAGTGCGGAAATCTCGTTGAAGCGGTCGACCATGTCGGCAGTTCCGCGTGCGCCGTCCTTGACGTTCTCGAGCACGGTCTTGCTATTATCAAGCTCGGGCTCCTGTTCGAGATAACCGACGGTGATGTTCTCGCCCGGCCAGGCCTCGCCGGTGAAGTCTGTGTCGATGCCGGCCATGATCTTTATGAGCGTAGACTTGCCCGCGCCATTGGGGCCGACGATCCCGATCTTTGCGCCCTGATAGAACTGCAGCGAAATGTTCGAAAGCACCGGTTTCGGGGCACCGGGAAAAGTCTTGGTCATGTCCTTCATGACAAAGGCGTATTGCGCGGCCATCGGATCAGTCCTTTGCGGGATCGGAAAATCGGGTTGGGAGGTTTGGCAGCGCAGATAGGGAAGGGGAGAGGCAAGGGCAAGCGACTAGACTTGCGCGCTGGCGGGCGATAGCAACCTGTCCCATGAACAACACCCTCATCGCGCTCGCCGCGCTTTCGCTCGC
>JBBRFG010000031.1:0-20615 GCA_038224685.1 Sphingomonadales bacterium | reverse complement strand
TCGGACAATTCGCCGCGCACCAGCAACATCGGGACATCGCGCAGTGCTTCAAACACCAGCCACAGGTTCGGCGGCGCGGCGTTGCCCGGTTTGGCGAAAGGTTCAGCAATGGCCATGTCATAATCAAAGCTGATCCGCCCGTTTTGGGTGACCACCATCGTGCGCTTGGCCAGTTCCAGCCATTGATCGAGCGTGAATTCGGGAAACGCGGCGCTGTGCGCATCGGCCAGCCCGCGCGCCGCGTGAACCCAGGTGGGATAGCTGCGCCCCTGCCCGACATAGCCTGAAATGCGTGCCAACCCGGCTGGATCAACCTCTGGCCCGATATCGTTCATCACCGCCGCCGCCAGCCGTCCGGGCGCGGCGTGAGCCATCAGCATCGTCATCAACCCGCCCATCGACGTGCCAACCGCCACAAACCGCGTGATGCCCTGTTCGGCCAGCAGCTTTTCGACATCGGCAACATAGGTGGCAGGCGTGTAGGTGTCTGACAGCGGGGCATAATCCGATAGCCCGCGCCCGCGCATTTCGGGCACGATCACCCGGCGTGTGCGCGCCATCGCCTCCGCCAATCCGGCAAAATCGCGGGCGTTGCGGGTCAGGCCGTGCAGACACAGCACCGGCAGCTTTTCAGCGTCGCCCGGCCCGGCATAATCACGGTAATGCAGGGTAAGCCCGTCGCTGCTGGTCCAGAAGCGATCTTCGTAATGTGCAGCCATAAACGATGATTGCCCCTTTGGTCGAAATGCGCGCGCTGCTTGCGCCCCGGCGTGCTTATCCCCACTATCGCGGGATGAACGCAAGCGTGCAACACCCCGATTGGCCCGAAGGCTATGATCCCGACCCGGCGATCCTGACGCTGGCCGATTGGATCGGCGATGTGGTTGCCCCGGCGGACTTTCCCGCAACCACGCTGCGGCTGCGCAATGATCGTGCGGCGGCCAGTATTGGCCTTGCCGGGTTGGACGATCCGGCGTGGATCCAGCATTTCGGGCGGTTTGCGCCGCTGCCCGGCAATCTGCCCGCACCGCTGGCGCTGCGGTATCACGGGCATCAATTCCGCAACTACAACCCGGAAATCGGCGATGGCCGCGGGTTTTTGTATGCTCAGGTGCGCGGCCGCGATCGGCGGTTGCTGGATTTGGGCACCAAGGGGTCGGGCACCACCCCGTGGAGCCGGACGGGCGACGGGCGGTTGACGCTCAAAGGCGCGGTGCGCGAAATCCTGGCGACCGAAATGCTCGAAGCGCTTGGCGTCAACACGTCCAAAACCCTGTCGGTGATCGAGACGGGCGAGCGATTGTGGCGCGGGGATGAACCTTCGCCAACGCGGTCTGCTGTGTTGGTGCGATTGTCGCATTCGCACATCCGGATCGGCACGTTTCAGCGGCTGCTGGCGTTGGAACAGGCGGACGAAATGGAACAATTGGTCGATTATTGTCTGACGCAGTTCCCCGGCCAGCCCCCGCCCGAAGGCGCGCCGGGTGCAGACGAACCGGCGATCCGCCTGCTGCACAATGTGGTCGAACGGATGGCCGATCTGGCCGCCAGTTACATGGTTGCAGGGTTTGTCCACGGGGTGCTCAACACCGATAACATGAACATCACCGGCGAAAGTTTCGATTACGGCCCGTGGCGCTGGCTGCCCGCGTGGGAGCCGGCCTTCACCGCCGCCAGTTTCGATTATGGCGGCCTATACGCATTTGGCCGCCAGCCCGAAGCCTTGCACTGGAACTGCGGGCAATTGGCGGTCGCGCTCAGGCTGCTGGCGGACACCGCGCCGCTGGTCGCCGCGCTCGAACGGTTTGCGCCGCTCTATATGGCGGCGGTCGCGCGGCGGTGGTGCTGGCGATTGGGGGTGATACCGCAGGGGATCGAGACTGATACGCAACTGGTCGCCGCGTGCGAGGCCGCCATGCGCGAGACCGGCGCGCAGCCCGATGCGTTCTTTTTTGCGCAGCGCAACACGCCGGGTGAATGGCTGGCAGCCTATCAGCCGGTCGCCCCCGCCGATGATGGCCCGCACGATTATTGGGCCGACCCCGCGCCGCAATCGCTACTGCTGGACGAAGTTGATGCGATCTGGGCCGCGATTGACACGCGCGATGATTGGGCTCCGCTCAACGCCAAAATCGCCGCCCTGCGCCGCATGGGCAGCGCCCACGGCGTGCCGCCCACCCCGGCGGGCCACGCTCTATGACCCCGCCTGCCCCCTATCTTTTCAAACCCAGTCGCGATACCGGCATGTAAACCATTGCAATGCAACCGCAGGCGGAACTGGCTGAGTGAGCGAAAACACCCTCGTTTCGTACGAACCAGCCAGCGGCGAAGAACTGTGGCGCGGCGCTTGCAGCGATGTTGATGCAGCGGTCAGCACCGCGCGGGGCGCCTGGGCAGCGTGGGCAGCCCGCCCGCTGACCGACCGGATCGCCGTGCTGCGCGCTTTCGCCAACGAAGCAGGCCGCCAGACCGAACCGCTGGCCGAATTGATCGCACGCGAAGCGGGCAAGCCGCTGTGGGAAGCGCGCACCGAAATTGATGCGGTGGTGGGCAAGGTCGATGTGGCGGTGCAGGCCTATGCCGAACGCACCGGCAAAAAGAAATTCGACGCCGGTCTGAACGCCAGCGCCGCTGTGCGCCACAAACCGCACGGGGTAATGGCGGTGCTTGGCCCGTATAATTTCCCCGCGCACCTGCCCAATGGCCACATTGTTCCCGCCTTGATCGCGGGCAATGCGGTGGTGTTCAAACCGTCGGAAAAAACCCCGGCTGTGGGCGAGGCATTAGTCGCCTGTTTCCACAGCGCGGGCGTGCCCAAAGACGTGCTGCAACTGGTGATCGGCGGGCCGAAGGAAGGGCAGGCGCTGGTCGCGCATCCGGGCATCGACGGCGTATTGTTCACCGGGTCGGCCAACGCAGGGCTTGCGATCAACCGCAGGCTGGCCGCCAATCCGGGCAAGATTGTGGCGCTGGAAATGGGCGGCAACAATCCGATTGTGGTGATCGATACCCCGCATCTGGCCGATGCCGCCGCGCTGATCGTGCAAAGCGCGTTTACCAGCGCCGGGCAACGCTGCACCGCCGCGCGGCGATTGATCGTCAAAGCCAGCATGTTTGATGATCTGATGGAACAGTTGCTGCCACTGGCCCGCAAGCTGATGGTTGGCGATCCGCTGGGTGAACCGCAGCCGTTCATGGGCCCGGTGATCGATAATGGCAGCGCAGATCGGCTGGTCGAAAGCTTTCTGACCTTGATGACCGCAGGGGGCCGCCCGTTGCTGCATATGCGCCGCACCGTGCCCGATCTGCCGTTTCTCACGCCGGGCATTATCGACGTGACCGATATGCCCGACCGGCCTGATGTCGAACTGTTCGGGCCGATATTGCAGGTGATCCGCGTGCCTGATCTCGACGCCGGGATTGCTGAGGCGAACAACACCCGGTTCGGCCTGTCGGCATCGTTGATTGGCGGCACACCCGATGATTATGGCCGGTTCTGGGCCAATATCCGGGCTGGGATCATCAACTGGAACGGGCCAACCAACGGGGCATCATCCAAAGCGCCGTTTGGCGGCATCGGGCTGTCGGGCAATCACCGTCCGGCCGCCTATTACGCCGCCGATTACTGCGCCTATCCGGTTGCCAGCACCGAACGTGACCGGCCGCGCGCCAACATCGGGGTCGGGCTGCGGCCGTAATCGCGCGGCTTTATGGCGCGCGGTAAAGCAGATCGACGCTGTTGAACCCGTGCAGCGCCGGGCGCACGTGCACCACCAATGTCTCGCCATGTTTGCCGGTGGCGGCGATAATATCTTCCGGCAGCGCATAACGCACCGCGCGCAATTCCGCGCGGCGCGCGCGGGCATAGTGATATTGCAGCACATCGGCGGGCGCGGCAGCAGTGCGATAGCGGATGATGCGGATGCGGCACCCGGCGCTGTCCGCGCCGCCCGCCTGCACCACCATCGCCTGCGGCATGATCGATGCGACTGCGGGCAGGCTTGCAGCAAGGCCAAAATCTTCGGTCAGCCGCGCCGCGCACCGCGCCGGTGCGCCCATCGCCGCGATCAGATCAGCCGCGCTCGCCAGCGGCCCCAACGCCTTGCCGCGCGGCGCGGGATTTGCGTCTGGCAGGTCAGGGATAGTGCCATTGCTGAGCAATTCCAGCCGCGCGGCATCGCGCGCGGATTGCGCATCTTGCGCAGTGGCAACCAACACCGGCAGCGCGCTGCTATCGACGAAACCGACGGCGGCATTGGCTTCGTTGCGGCTGGCAAGATCGGGATCGGTCATCAACGGATCGCTCAGCGCGCGGGCGATCACCGGATCGGCGGCGATCAACGCTGTGTTCGCGCCGCTGTCCTGCTTTGCCGGGGCGCAGGCCGCCAGCATCAGGCACAGCAGAAAGGAAATCGCGCGGCGCATCACGATGCCGTGCCAGACGATGGTTAATTTTCTGCTGCTTACCGCATGAAAACGCCCCGGGGTGCCTTGTAGGTTCCCGGGGCGTTTTCCGCAGAGCCGGTTGCCCCGCGCCCGCGACCATTTGGTGGTAATGGCCGCAAGATGATGAGGCGCAAAGGCTGCAAGGGGTGAGAGAGCAGCCCGTGCGCCCCAATCGTGAAATTCAGCAATACAGCGTTCAATATGAACAGATCGACCAAGGTGCTGACAGCCGCTATTCATTCGCTGTCGCTGGCCTTGCGCTGGGATCCTCGCTTGCGCGCGCGAGCAGTGCCCCCTAACGCCAGCTCGCTATGACCGACACTGCATCTCCGCCCACCGCGACGCCGCCGCTTGCATCAGGCCTGCTCCCGGCGCTGGGGGCGTATGTAATCTGGGGCTTTTTGCCGCTGTATCTGTTGCTGGTAAAAACAGTTCCGCCGTTTGAATTTGTTGGCTGGCGGATTATCTGGACATTGCCGCTCTGCCTGCTGATCGTCGCCGTGCGGCGGCAATTTCCCGAACTGATCGCCGCCCTCAAAAGCCCGCGCTCGGTGCTCGCCTTGCTGGCCAGTGCGGTGCTGATTGCAGTCAACTGGCTGGTCTATACCTGGGCGATCATGGCGGGAGAGGTCTATGCCGCCAGCATCGGATATTACCTCAACCCGTTGATCAATGTGCTGTTGGCGACGCTGTTTCTGGGGGAACGGTTGTCGCGCTGGCAATGGCTGGCGGTGGCGATTGCGCTGGCGGCGGTGGTGTTGTTGGCAGCTGGCGCGATCACCAGCCTGTGGATCAGCCTGTCGCTGGGTATCAGCTTTGGCCTGTATGGCCTCGTGCGCAAACAGGTGGCGGTGGGTTCACTGCCCGGATTGACGATTGAAAGCGCGATCCTGCTGCTGCCCGCCGCTGGCGTTGCGGCGTGGTATGCGGCCACGCCTGCGGGGTCGTCATTCGGCCATGACCCGGCGCTCAGCGCGCTGATCATGTTTTCCGGTGTGCTGACGGCGGTGCCGCTGCTGATGTTTGCGGTGGCTGCACGGCGGATGGATTATTCGACGTTGGGGTTCATTCAATATCTGGCGCCGACCATCGTGTTCATTCTGGGCTTGACCGTATTTGAACAACCGCTGGCGCCGGTAAAGCTGGTCAGTTTCGTGCTGATTTGGATAGCGGTGGCGATTTTTGTCGGCGATCTGTTGATCAAACGCCGCAAGGCCAAGCCAGCCTTGGCTGTCTAGCCCACAAGTCGCCAGCCAATCGTGGTTCCGGCGTGGAATGGCACGATGTCCTCACCCGTCACGGTCAACACCGGGGGCACCGCCACATCGGCGCGTTCCAGCGTCACGCTGTCTGCGTTGACCGGCAGGCGGTAAAACGCCGGGCCGTGGAGCGAGGCGAAGCCTTCGAATTGGTCCAACGCGCCTTCGGCATCGAACACCGCAAGATAGCTTTCCAGCGCATAGGGCGCGCCGAAGATACCGGCGCAGCCGCAGGCGCTTTCCTTGTCGCGGCGCAGATGCGGGGCGCTGTCGGTGCCAAGGAAAAATTGCGGCGAACCCGAGGTCGCCGCTGCACGCAGGGCCAGCCGGTGCGCTTCGCGCTTGGCCACCGGCAGGCAATAATTGTGCGGCTGAATGCCGCCAACCAGCATTGCATTGCGGTTGATGTGGAGATGCTGCGGCGTGATGGTCGCGGCAACATTTGGCCCGGCCGCGATCACAAAATCGACCGCGTCGGACGTGGTGATATGTTCAAACACCACCCGCAACCTTGGAAATGCTGCAACAAGCCTGCGCAAATGCCGGTCGATAAATTCTTGTTCGCGGTCGAACACGTCGATGTCGTGATCGGTCACCTCGCCGTGGATGCACAGCACGATGCCTTCCGCCTCCATCCGGGCAAACACTGGATAGCAATTTTCAATGTTGCTCACCCCGGCAGCCGAATTGGTGGTGGCGTTGGCGGGATACATCTTGGCAGCGGTGAACACCCCTGCCGCCGCGCCGCGCGCCAGATCATCGGCATCGGTGGTGTCGGTGAGGTAACAGGTCATCAGCGGCATGAATTGGACGCCCGGCGGCACTGCGGCAAGGATGCGGTCGCGATAGGCCTTTGCCAGCGCTGTCGTCGTCACCGGCGGGGTCAGATTGGGCATGACGATCGCGCGCGCGAATTGCCGCGCAGTATAGGGCACAACCTCGCGCATGATGTCGCCATCGCGGAAATGCAGGTGCCAATCATCGGGGCGGCGGATCGTGAGGCGGTCGGTCATGCCTTTCCCTTAGCGATGCGGGTGCCTATCTGTCACCCATGACAGCAACCCGTCTCACCGCCCGCGCGATTATCCGCCTGTCTCCGCTGGACCCCGGCGAAGATGTGCCTGCGTTCCTGCAAGGCTTGGTCACCAATGACGTCGCGGGCGCGCTGCCGTGCTACGCCGCGCTATTATCAGCGCAGGGCAAACACCTGTTCGATTTTCTGGTGTGGGGTGATGCAGATGATCTGCTGATCGATTGCGAAGCTGCGCTGGCGGATGATCTGGCGAAACGGCTGACAATGTACCGTTTGCGGCGCAAGATTGGCATTGCGCGCGACGACACCATCGCCGTGCATTGGAGCGCGCAGGCACGCACCGGCGCTACCCCCGATCCGCGCCTGCCCGAATTGGGCGATCGCTGGCTGGCCGCGGCTGATGGTGCGAGCGCCGACGCCGCATGGCTCGCCCACCGCCTCTCGCTCGGCGTGGCAGAGGGGCGCGGCGAGCTGGGCGATATCTTGTGGCTGGAAACCAACGCGGCCGAACTGGGCGGCGTCAGCTTTACCAAAGGCTGCTATGTCGGGCAGGAAAACACCGCGCGGATGAACTGGCGGCAAAAGGTCAACCGGCGGCTGGTGGTGGTGCCACTGGCGGCGTCCGATCCGGCCCGCCAGCAAGCCGCCTATCCCGATCTGGCGCTGGCGGTGGATCATCTGAGGGTGGAAAGCCTCAACCCAGCCGCCCTGCCTGCATGGCAACGCGCGGGTGTGTTGACGCCCGAAACCTAGGGTCAGGACCTATTAACCTGCTGGTAATCGGCGAGCGAGGCTTCGAGCATCGCCGCTGCCCGGTCGCGCGCCGCATCGCGCGGCAGGCCCAATGCTTTGGCCAGCGCGCCGCCGATCAACGCATCGCCCAGCGCCATCAGCACCAGTGTCAATGTTTCGCGGTGAATGCGGCGTTCGCTGGGATCGTGGCTGGCTTCTTCAGGCGCGATTTCATGCACCAGATCGTGGATGGTTCCGATAATCGGGTCGAGCGCGTCTTCATTGCCGGTCAGCAGCATCCAACTGGTCAGCGCGCCTGCGCCTTCGCGGTCGAATGCATCAAACGCCAGATCCACCACTTCGCGCGCCGACCCCAATCCGGCGCGGCTCGCCCGCACGGCATCAATGATCGTTTCGCACACCGACCGCGCCAGATGCTGCGCCAGTGCCTTTTGCAGTCCTGCTGCCGAACCGAAATGGTGCAGCAGGTTGGCGTGGGTGCGGCCAATCCGCGCCGACACCGCTTTCAGCGTCACCGACTGCGGCCCGGTCTCGATCAGCAGCGCGCGCGCAGCCGCGAGCGCGGAATTGCGCGATTCTTCGGGGGTCAGGCGTTTGCGTGGTTCCATCAAGCGGATCGGCGTAAGCGGTTTTTTCAGAGCGAACAAGGCGCGCGGCCCGGCCACCCGTGATCAGGCGGCGCGCTTCGCCGGGAGCGGGTCGCAATCAGTCGCCAGATCAAGCGCATATTCGACCGAATCGACGTCTTGACCGCGCGCGCAGCTATGCCGCTTGGCAATTTGCCCGGTCGGAGCAAACCCCAGCTTGCGCAGCACCCGGCCCGAAGCTGGATTGTCGATGAAATGCCCCGCGCTCACCCGTCGATGGCCCAGCGTGCGGGCGATCTTTAGCACCGCGCCCGCCGCTTCGGTGGCGAACCCGTGGCCCCAGTAATCGCGCGCGATCCAGTAACCGATTTCAGGCCCGCCCCCAAGCTCAGCGGCGCGTTCGCCCATCCCGGCGCTGCCGACCACCCCGATTCCGGGCAATGTGACGACAAAATGCGGCAGGCGCAGGTTCTGCGGCATGTCGGCAAAAGCGCGCGCCGCATCCGCGCCGTAAGGCCACGGCGCGCGCGCAAGATTGCGAGCAATCTCCACGTCCCCGCCAAGGTAGGCATGGATCGCCGCCCAATCTTCGTGAAAAGCGGGCCTTAAGAACAGTCGTTGGCTGCGGTGGAACACGAGCTCTCCCTTTCTCGCCCCGCGCTGGCTTTATGGGCCACGCATGACAATATCATGGCCGCAAAACTTTGTTGTTCCACGGCGAATGCGAGGGAGAGTGCAAAAAGGGAGACGGACCCCTCGGTAAAGGACGGTCCCATCTCCCTCTCAAGGTTGGTTTCCTTGTTTGCCCTGCCGCGTTGCTGCTTGAGGGCTAGGAACCAACCGGGACCATCCTTGCGGACGATCCCTTTAACGAATCGTCCGCTTATTCGGCGGCTTCGGCCGCAGCGTCGACCGAGACGTATTTGCGCCCAAGCTTGCCGCCGTGAAATCGCACCACGCCCACGCCGAGCGCAAACAGGGTGTGATCCTTGCCGATCCCGACATTCACGCCCGGATAAACGCGGGTGCCGCGCTGACGGATAATGATGTTGCCGCCGATCACTTCCTGCCCGCCGAACTTTTTGACGCCGAGGCGGCGACCAGCCGAATCGCGGCCATTGCGCGACGAACCGCCTGCTTTCTTATGTGCCATCGATCAGCGCTCCTTATTCGGCAGATGCAGCGGCGTCGGCCGGTGCATCGTTCTTGGTCGTCTTGGCGGCGGCTTTTTTGGCCGGTGCCTTCTTTTCAGCTTCGCCCACGGCCATGATCCGCAGCAGGGTCATCTGCTGGCGGTGACCGTTCTTGCGGCGGTAATTGTGGCGGCGACGCTTTTTGAAAACGATCACCTTTTCGCTTTTGGCCTGCGCGATGATTTCCGCCGAGACGGTCACCTTCGCAGCATCGGCCAAGGTTTCGCCTTCGCCGGCCAGCAAAATATCGCTGAGCGTGATGGTGTCGCCAGCTTCGCCTGCGAGCTTTTCAACGGCAATTTTGTCTCCGGCGGCAACCCGGTATTGCTTGCCGCCCGTGCGCACTATCGCGAACATGCTGTATACTCTCAATCTGGTGCTATGTCGGGGAGAGCGGATGAACTCCGCGCCAACCGAACGGCAATGCGGCGCTGCGACAATGCAGCCCCGGAAAGATGCGAGCCGTTAGGGTAAAGCCTATCCCAAGTCAACGCCCCAGCGGCGCAAAACCGCACGTCGCCTCTGCTGCATGGCACCTTTGCGCTTGGCATACCCACCGGTAACAGGGCATGGTATTTCTATGCAGAACATCTCGAAAAATTGCGCAGTTGCGGGATTGTTGGCGGCGCTGTGCGCCTGCGCGGCTGACAATGGGCGCTACCCATCGCTTGCGCTGCGCCCGTTTGAAACAGGCGCGGCGGTGCCTTCCCCGGTGTTTGAACCGGCCAATCCCACCCCGATTCGCGCAGCGACGAGCCCCGCGATGCTGGCCGCCTTGCACGGCAAGGCCATAAGCGCGCACGCGGCGTTTCTCGCCAAGGAACAGGCCGCCGGGCCAATCGCCCGCGGCGCTGCGGGCCAATCGGTTGAAAACAATGCCCGCGCGGCTGCACTGGTCGCAATGGCCGAGCTGAGCTCGCGGCGCGGCGCGACTTCGGCAGCGCTGGCCGAAATTGATCAGATCGCTGCCGAAGCTGCGGCCGCGCTTTCCGCCGATCCCGCGCTGGTCGCCGTGCAGGCCGAAGTCGCCGCGCTGTTGGATCAGGAAGATGCTGCCATCGCGCGGTTGTGGGCGGCAATGGGCCGATGAACCTTGCTTGCAGCACCTGCTCGGTCAAGGAAACCGCAGCCTGTGCGGTGCTGACCCCGGAAGAACGCAGCGCCATGGCCCTCGCCGGGCGCACCCGCACGCTGAAACGCGGCGAAATGCTGTTTGCCGCAGGCGACGAGAACGCTGCTTGCGCCACGTTGTTGACCGGCGCGCTAAAGGTGTCGGCGGTGGATGTGGACGGCAACGAACAGATCCTCGCGCTCGTTCACCCGGCGGGCTTCATCGGCGAGCTGTTTGCCCCGTTTGCACACCACGACGTGGTGGCGTTGACCGAAAGCCGTCTGTGCACCTTTGCCAAGGCCGACATTGAACGCGCTATCGAAGATTATCCGGCATTGGCGCGCGCGCTGCTGCGCCGCAGTCAGGCTGATCTGCTTGCCACGCGCAATCTGCTTGAACTGACCGGCCACGCCACCGCCGAGGCGCGGTTGGCGGCGCTGCTGCACGATTTCGCCGCTGCCGCGAGCGACAGTTCGTGCCACCTTGCGCAGACGTTCGAACTGCCGCTGACGCGCGGCGAGATCGGCAATATGCTGGGCCTCACCATCGAAACGGTCAGCCGCAAGCTGGGCGAGCTTGAGGATTTGGGCGCAATCAAGCGTGATGGGAGGCGCGGGATAGTGCTGTGCAATCCCGCACTGCTCCACGACATATCGGGGCGGTAGCCGATCAGACCGCCGCCCCGCATTTGCGAGCAGATCAACTGGGCGTCAGACGACCACCGCAGCGATCACCGCTACAACAATGCCCCAAACCACCAGCAACACCGGCAAGATCAGCACCTGAACCGTGGCATCGCGCGGAGCCAGCCTTCCGGTATGTGTCATAATCCCATGCACCTGAAATTCGCCCAGGGTTTGCGGCGCGCTCCGATTGTCCCGCAGACGGGTCCACACGGTGGGCACCCCAAACCCGGCGATGATGAATACCACAAAGATCACCATCGGGATTGCCAGCTCCGGATTGGCAAATGCCGCACCCACCACGGCGAGAAATCCAAGGTAGCAGGCAACCGTTGCGGCATAGAGCACGGGAGGCAGGCCGAAATTGCGGTCCGTTTCGACTTGATTGCGCGCCGGAGCTTCGACCGGCTGGCTGACAACGCGGGCGTTGCCGCGGGCGATAATGTCTTGGATATTGTGGCTCATGGGTGATCCTCCTTCGGGTTGAGAGGAGAATTATCCCATGATGCGCGCGCCTGCCTTGATCTGGATCAAACTCGCATCACCAGCGCGCAAGATCATTCGCATCTTGATGGCGCGGTTCAATCCAGTGCCATGCGGCCCCATCGGCATTGACGCGCAGTTCCCGTTTCCAGAACCATGCGGCGCTTTTCAAATGGTCCATGCAGAAATCGACCGCATCAATCGCGTCGCGGCGATGGCGGGCTGCGGCCGAAACGCAGACAATCGGTTCGCCGGGATGCAATACGCCGACGCGGTGCACGATCAGCAGGCCCATCAACGTGAAACGATCAAAAGCGCGGTCAGCCAGCGCGTGCATTCCCGGCAGGGTGAGCGGTTCGTAATGGCTGAGTTCCAGCGCCTCGACAGCCTCATCGGTACGCACTTCGCCGACAAAGGTGCAGATCCCGCCCAGCCCAAGATTGGCCTGAGAAAATGGGCCGATCAGCGTGCCGGGGATGAACATCTGCGGCAACAGGCGAATATCGCGCATCGTTTCAACCGCCCGATACCGGCGGCAGCAGCGCGACCTCGTCACCAGCGACCGCCTGCAATGCCGCTTTGTCGGCCAGCAGCGCGCCGTTGACCGCCACGCGGGTACGCGGATCGCCCGCCGCGTCGGCCAGCGCAGGCGGCAGCGCGGCAATCAGCGCGTCCCAGCCCAATGGCGCAGGCAAGCTCAGCGACGGCGCGCCGCCCAGATCGGCCAGCTTGCCCAGCAGCACTACCGTAATCACTTCAGCCGCCCGTCATCGACATATGGCGCGGCAACGCCGGGGTCGCCCCGCGCGCGTCCATTCGGAAATGGTGTTTTTCAGGCTTGATCCGCAAGGCTTCGTCCAGCGCCGCATCAAGATTGGCCGCTGGCGCCGCAGATCGCAATGCAGCGCGCAGATCGACCTGCTCGCCCCCGCCAAGGCAGGGGTAAAGCTGGCCCGTGGCGGTGACCCGCAAGCGGTTGCACCCGGCACAAAAATTGTTGGTATGCGGGGTGATGAAGCCCAGCCGCCCGCCGGTCTGCACCACATCGACATACCGTGCCGGGCCGCCGCTGGCAAAGGGGCTGTCGGTCAGCGTCCAGCGCGCCGCCAGCCCCGCGCGCACATCATCAAGTGGCAGATATTGATCGAGCCGTTCCTCCTCGACATCGCCGAGCGGCATCACCTCAATCAACGTCACCTCGTGCCCCTGGCCGTGCGCCCACGCGATCAGATCGGGCAGTTCGCCTTCGTTGACCTCTTTCAGCGCCACGGCGTTGAGTTTGACCTTCAGCCCCGCTGCCTTGGCTGCCGCGATGCCTTCGAGCACTTGGGCCAAGGCATCACGCCGGGTCAGATCGGCAAATCGGGCGCGGTCCAATGTGTCGAGCGAGACGTTGACCCGCCGCACCCCCGCCTTTGCCAGCGTCTCGGCATGGGCGGCCAATTGCGTGCCATTGGTGGTGAGTGTCAATTCCGCCAGATCATGCCCCAGCCTGCGGCCCAGCGCGGTGAACAAATCGATGATGTCGCGCCGCACCAGCGGTTCGCCGCCGGTGATGCGGATTTTGGTGACCCCGCGCGCGATGAAGCCCGATGCGAGTTCATACAGCTCCTCCAGCGTCAACACCTCGGCCTTGGGCAGAAACGTCATACGTTCGGGCATGCAATAGGAACAGCGCAGGTCGCAGCGATCGGTGACTGACAGCCTCAGATAGGTGATCCGGCGCTGAAAGCTGTCAACCAGCGGCAACGGCACAGCCCCAGCCACAGCAGCGGCCGCAGGATCGCGCAGGACGATCAGATCAGGCGTTCGAGGCGCGGTGGTTGGCACATTGTCATGCATGGCACACCAGATACTGCCCTGTCACCCCGTGCGCATCTGCCAAAAATCGTAGCACCGCCGCCCGCGCGTCGCCCGGCAGGCCAGCGACCACATTGACGCGGGCCGGAGCCGCCTCACGCGCCAGATCGCGGGCGAGCGCAAGCCGCCAGTCGCGGTGATCGTGCGGCGCGGGCGGCAGGATGATCGCGACCGCGGTGCAATCTGGCTGGCGCAGCAACGCGCGGGCAGGATCGAGGTGCACCGCCATGAACGCCGCTGCCGCATCCAACGCAGCACCGGGCAGCGGGCCAACCTCCAACTGCCGCATCATCGCTTTACGCGCCGTGCCCGGTCGGACGTTCGCGGTGGAGAGTGATGCCGATTTTCTCGTTCGCTTCAGCAATCGCGAGCTTCACGATCTTGACCGTCACCGCCGCAATCCGCGCATCCTGCACAAACAGCGTTGCACAAATGTGATCGGCCACCGCCTCGATCAGCTTGAAATGCACCCCTTTGGGCAGGCCGCCGGTCGCAGCGAATTTCAAATCCATGTAATTCTTGCTTGCATCAAGCGGCGTGTCGGCATCGTAATGATCCGCCACCGCATACCGCACCGCCATCGAAATGCGCAGCGGCTGGGGCTGGCCGGTTTCTTCGGAATAGATGCCGGTGAGGACATCGGTTTCGAGATCGGCGACTTCGAGAGTGAGCGAATCGGTCATAATGCGGGCCTTTAGCCGGGATTGCTCCAACGTGCGAAGATTGCGGTGGGCAGCAGGCGGGCACCCTTACCGTCTTCGCGCACCGCCAGATCGCCGTGTTCAATCTGGCCCGGCAGATGTGCCAATGCTTCTTGCAGCAGGCCTGCAATCGCCAGACTGCTCATCCGCACAGCATAGACCGTCAGGAACAGGAACCGGCTGCCCTCATCCAGCAGCTTGGCACAATCTGCGACGAGGCCGGGCAGGTGTTCTTCCAACCGCCACAGCTCGCCGTCCGGCCCGCGCCCGAATTTGGGCGGATCAAGGATGATCCCATCATAGCGCCGCTCGCGCCGCACTTCGCGCGCGGTAAACTTTGCCGCGTCGTCCACCAGCCAGCGAATCGGGCGGTCCTCCATGCCCGACAACGCGGCGTTCTCACGCGCCTGCGCCACCGATTTCTTCGACGCATCGACATGCGTAACCTTGCCGTGCCGCGACAGCGCAAGCGAGGCGAGCCCGGTATAGCCGAACAGGTTCAGAAACTCGTGCGCTCCCGCGACGGCGGGACCCTCGTCGGGCAGGCGCAGCATAGGAGGCCCGAGGTCCGCGCCTTCGCGGGGACTCGCTTGCGCCCGCATCCATTCCCACACCGGGGCCATATCGGGGAAAAATTGCAGGTGGCGGAACGGCGTCGGCTTGGCGGTGAAGCGCACATCGTCCCATACCATCGGCCAGCCTTGTTCGGGCAGGGTTTCAGCGAACTGCCAGCGCCCGCCGCCATCATCATCCGATCCGGGAATGAACTCGCCTGCCGCAGGCCAGTCTGCGTGCCGGGGCTGCCACATTGCCTGCGGTTCGGGACGGATGAAGGCGTGCGGGCCAAACGCCTCCCACTTGCGCCCCGCCCCGCTGTCAAGCAGGCGATACGACTCCCACCCGGTGCATTCGATCATCAGCGGTTGTTCGACAAATTCAGCCATGCTCCCCGTCCCGCTCGTCCTGAGCCTGTCGAAGGACGCTCACCCAGCCCTGTCCATGCTTCGACAGGCTCAGCATGAGCGATAATAGCGCGCGCATTACGCCTTTGACCCTACCGCGCAGCCCAGCACATGATCGCGGGTGGCAGCATAATCGCCGGCCAGCTCGATATAGCTTTCCTCGCGCCCAAACAGATCGCCGACCCGCGCGGGCAACGCCGGGCGCAGGCCCGTGGCGCGTTCCACCGCATCGGGGAATTTGGCCGGGTGCGCCGTGGCGAGCGTTACCACCGGAACCTGCGCGCCGACCACGCCCGATGCGGCAACCGCCTGTGCAGCGTGCAGCCCGACGCCGGTGTGCGGATCGATCACTTGCCCGGCATGGCGGAACGCCCATTGCATCGCGCGGGCGGTTTCGACCTGTTCGGCCCGCGCGCTGGTGAACAGCGCCGCCGCCGCAGCGCGCTGCGCATTGCTCAGTTGCATCACCTTGGATGCTTCAAACGCGTGCATCTGCGCCGCCTGCGCCGCCCCATCGCGCCCACCTGCATCAAACAGCAGCCGTTCAAAATTTGAGCTGACCTGAATATCCATCGACGGCGTAAGCGTCTGGGTCACGCTGCCCGCTGAATAATCCCCGGTCGACAGCGCGCGGTGCAGGATGTCGTTGATGTTGGTGGCCACAATCAGGCGTTCTATCGGCAAGCCCATTTGTGCAGCGACATAGCCCGCAAACACATCGCCAAAATTGCCGGTCGGCACCGAGTAGGCGATTGTGCGATCCGGCGCGCCCAGTTGCAGCGCGCTCGAAAAGTAATAAACCACCTGCGCCATCAAGCGCGCCCAGTTGATCGAATTGACCGCGCCCAAGTTCAACGTCGCGGTGACATCGCCATCGTTGAACATCCGCTTCACATGCGCCTGCGCGTCGTCAAAGCTGCCTTCAATCGCGATATTGTGGACATTGGGCGCGCGCACCGTGGTCATTTGGCGGCGCTGCACATCGCTCACCCGGCCTTTGGGGTGGAGCATGAAGATTTCGACCCGGTCAAGCCCCGCCACTGCTTGGATCGCCGCTGAACCCGTATCGCCGCTGGTCGCACCCACAATCGTGAGCCGCTCTGCGCGCCGGTCGAGAAACGTCTCGAACAATCGCCCAAGCAGTTGCAGCGCCACATCCTTGAACGCCAGCGTCGGGCCGTGGAACAGTTCAAGCAGCCAGTGCTGCTGATCCAGCTGCACCAAGGGCGCGACCGCCGCGTGGCCGAAATCGCCGTAGACCGCGTGGCAGATGGCGGAGAGTTCGTCGTCGGTCAGGCTGCCTGCGACAAACGGCGTCATGATCCGCGCGGCGAGATCGGGGTATGATAGCCCGCGCATCTCGCGGATTTGCGTTGCGCTGAAACGCGGCCATTCGGCGGGGAGATACAGCCCGCCATCACTGGCGAGACCCGCCAGCGTTACCCCTTCGAAATCGAGCGCAGGCGCGCTGCCGCGTGTGGAGACATATTGCATGGGCGCAGCGCCTAACGCTGCTTGCGCCGTAATGCCAGCACGTAGATGACCAGCGCGGTCAGCGCGAAGAAGAACCATTGCCCGGCATAGGCGAGGTGATTGTTGGGCAGATCGCCGGGATCGGGGGCGGCCATTGGCTCAAGCCCGGCAACCGCTGGGTTGGCGACAAGCCTTGGGCCGGGCGCAATCACGCCGGTCACGTCCCCGCCTGCCCAAGTGGGCGCGGCGATATCGCGCGAATAGCCAAGATCGATCAGCGCCCCCGATGCGCAGGTAGTGCGCATGACCCAACCCTTGGCCCCGCGCGCCGATGTGCCTGCGACCGGTTCAATCTTGGCAGGGTTCTCGCAGGTCAGGCGGCTGCGCCGGAACCATGCCTGCGCCCCGTCACCTTGGATTGGAAACACCGCTTCTTCGCTTGTGCTGGCGGCGGACTGATAGCGGGCGAGCAGATCAGCCTTCTCGCCCATCCGCCCCAATTGCCACACGCCCAGCGCGATCATGGTGGCGACTGCCGCCAGCACGATGATGGTCGCAATGATCGGGATGCGGCGGGTCATGGCTGCTGGCTCTCTTCGTATTGGTGATAGACCCACATGGTCCTGTAGAACCGTAAGCCAAAGATCACCCCGCCGACCGTCACCGGCAGCCATACCATCAGCGACAGCCACAAGGGCGGGCGCAGCCATTCATCGATGCCGAGCGCCGCCAGCATCAGCCCCAGCGCGAGCAGCATGGTCAGCACACCGACAAACCGCCCACCGCGTTCAAGGGCGATGAAATCGAGCCCGCAGGCACGGCATTGTTCGGCCAACTGCGCGGGTGCGCAGAACAACGTCTTTGCCCCGCAGTGAGGGCACAAACCGGAAAGGGCAGCCGAGAATAATCCCGGCTGCCCTTGATTTTCCGTCGGACTTTCGTCCGCGCTCATCAATGGAATTCAGCGCCCCAACCGCCCCATACGTAAATGGAGACAAACAGGAACAGCCACACCACATCGACAAAGTGCCAATACCACGCGGCCGCTTCAAAGCCGAAATGCTGGCGCGAGGTGAAGTGGCCAATGTAGCTGCGATACAGGCACACCGCGAGGAAGATCGTCCCCACAGCCACGTGGAACCCGTGAAACCCGGTCGCCATGTAGAACGCGGATGAATAGGTGTTACCGCCAAATGCAAACGGGGCGACCGCGTATTCATACGCTTGGATCGAGCTGAACAGCACACCCAGCGCAATGGTCGCCCACAGACCTTGCTTTAACGCGGCGCGGTCACCGTGGATCAGCGCATGGTGCGCCCAGGTGACCGTGGTGCCCGAACACAGCAGGATGATCGTGTTGAGCAGCGGAAGTGACAACGGATTGAGCACCTCCATCCCTTCGGGAATAAACGCCGCTGCGGGTGCGCCATCTTGGCCAAACAGACTGCTGGTCGTGCCCGCCGCCGCGTCAAACACCAGCGGTGCCGGGAACAGCGCGAAATCAAAGAAGCTCCAGAACCAGCCGACAAAGAACATCACTTCAGATGCGATGAACAAGATCATGCCGTACCGCATATGCAACTGCACCACCGGGGTGTGATCGCCGCGCTGGGCCTCGACTACGATATTCTTGAACCACATGAAGAACGTCGCGATCAGGCCCGCAAGCCCCGCCCACACCACAATGTTTGCCGCCATACCGAACAAATCGGGGTGAAAACTCAGCACCATTCCGGTGGTGAACGTGAGCGCCGAAATCGAGCCGATCAGCGGCCAGATATCGGGTTCAAGAATGTGGTAATCGTGGTTTACCTTGCCAGCCATTGGTCTGTCCCGTCCCTGGGTTGTGTGTTCGTTTAATTGGCGCGCGCCAAAGCCGGGGTTGCCGGGTCTATCGCGCGGTGAAAGGTATAGCTCAGCGTGATCTGTTCAACGCCGTCCATGTTGGGGTCGTCCAGCATTGCCGGATCGACATAATACAGCACCGGCATCGTCACTTCCTGCCCGGGCGCAAGCGTCTGTTCGGTGAAACAGAAGCACTGAATTTTGTTGAAATACTTGCCCGCCTGTTCGGGGGTCACGTTGAACGTCGCCATGCCGGTGATCGGCACCGAGCCGACATTGCGAGCAACAAAGGTCGCGATATCGCGCTCACCAATGGTGATGGTATCGGTCGCTTGGCTCGGCCGGAACGTCCACGGCATATCGCTTGCGGTGGTGCCATCGAACCGGATTGAGATGGTCTGCCCGGTGGCCAACTGCGCAGCGCGCGCGGCTTTGCTTTCGCTGGCGATCATCGTGGTGCCGCCAAAGCCGGTGACCTGACAGAACAGCCGGTAAAGCGGCACCGAAGCATAGCCCAGCCCCAGCATGAACACCGCGCCCATGAAAGCGATCAGCCCAACGCGCAGATTGCGGCGCGCTGTTTCGGTATCATAGGAGGTGGGCGGTAGCGATGCCATCAGCCGGGGTCCCCGATCCGAACGATGGTGATTGCGTAGAACAGGATCACGAAGAACAGCAACGTGCCAGCGACCACCCAATTGCGGCTTTTCTGGCGGCGGCGGTATTCGGTTTCTTCGTCCGGGGTCATGCCATCCATCCCTGATAGGCGGCCACCCGGTCAGCCACCAGCGCGGCGAACAGCACGAACAGATAGACGATCGAGTATTTGAACAGCGCTTTTTCGGGCCTCATCGCGTCGACATCGGCGCGCATCCGCGTCGCGACCGGCAGCGCCAGCGCCACAAATAACGCCGACAACACCACCGCGACCGACCCGTAAATCCACCCCGTCCCGCCAATCGCCCACGGCGCAATCGCCACAGGAGCGAGCAGCAGCGTATAGATCATGATCTGGCGGCGAGTGACTTTCTCGCCCGCGACCACCGGCAGCATCGGAATGCCGACCTTCGCGTAATCGGACTGCACAAACAGCGCGAGCGCCCAGAAATGCGGCGGAGTCCAGAAAAAGATGATCGCGAACAGCAGCAGCGGCATCGCGGTAATATCGCCGGTGACCGCAACCCAGCCGATCAGCGGCGGAAACGCGCCAGCGCCCCCGCCAATCACAATGTTCTGCGGCGTGCGCGGCTTGAGCCACATGGTGTAGATCACCGCGTAGTAGATAATCGCGAACAATAGCAGCGCGGCTGCCAGCCAGCCGATCGCCAGACCCATCAGGCCCACCGATGCAGCGGACAGAAATACGCCGAAATCGCGCGCATCTTCGCGCCGCATCCGACCGCCGGGGAGCGGGCGGTTCATCGTGCGCTTCATGCCTGCGTCAAGATCGGCTTCCCACCAGTGGTTCAACGCCGCCGATCCGCCCGCGCCCATCGAAATCGCCAGAATCGCGGTAAAGCCCAGCACCGGATGGATGGTGCCCGGCGCTGCCAGCACGCCGCAGATCGCGGTGAAAATCACCAGCGTCATCACCCGCGGCTTGGTCAGGGTGAAGAAATCACGCCACTCCGCCGGCAGCATCACCTGCGCCGCAGGGCTACCCGTCGGGCTTGTCTGGGGAGGGGCGGTTTCCATAGGCTCTAAGGTCTCATTGGCGAAGAGCGCGGCATTGCCGCCGCGCTCTTCCCGAGGTGTGTTTTCGGTCAGCTCGGCGGAACAACTGGTCCCGCCGCCTGCCCGCAATCAGGCCGTTACCGGGCGGTGATCGTGGTAATCATTCGCATCGGTGATCACCGGCAGGGTTTCAAACTGGTGATAAGGCGGCGGGCTCGACAAGGTCCATTCCAGCGTGGTTGCGCCTTCGCCCCACGGGTTGGCTTCAGCCCGGCGACCAGCGACCAGCGCGTAACCAATGTTGACAAAGAAGAACACCATCGAACCGGCCATGATGTAATAGCCGTAGGTGCTGACCTGATGCCACAGCGTGAAGGCATCGGGGTAATCGGGATAGCGACGCGGCATCCCCTGCATCCCGAGGAAATGCTGCGGGAAGAAGATCACATTCACGCCGATGAAGAACGTCCAGAAGTGGATGTGGCTGAGCAGCTCGGAATGCATCCGTCCGCTCATCTTCGGGAACCAGTAATAAAAGCCCGCGAACAGCGA
>JBBRFG010000030.1:0-21585 GCA_038224685.1 Sphingomonadales bacterium | reverse complement strand
GGGGCAAGATGGCCGCCGTCAGACGGTCAACGCGAATCTGTCGGATGATCAGCTGGTCTGGAACCTGCGTTCGGCTTGGAACGTCGCTGCGCTGAACTGCCTTGCGCCCGAATACGAGCCGATCCTGCAAGGCTACCGAGCGTTTCTGACCGGCAACGCTCGCGGGTTGACGGCAGTCAATGGCCGGATCGAGAAAAGCTATAACAACCGGTTCGATGTGCGCCGCGATGCGATTGTGGCGCGCGACGGCTACACCACTCAGGTGTATAACTTCTTCGCCTTGCCCGCCGCGCGCGCCGGGTTCTGCCGCGCTGCGCTTGATATGGCGAACCGCGCGATCGCCGCGCCGCCAACCGATCCGCTCGGCTTTGCGAAGGACAATTTTGACGGGCTGCTGCTGCCGTTTGACGAGTTTTTTGCCGGATACGAGGTTTACGAGCAGGCATCGGCCAATTGGGATGCCAAGTGGGGCGCGCTGTATGGCGCATCGCAGCCCGGTTGGGTGGTGGTGCAACAGGCCCGCGCCAGCGGCTTGCCCGCGCCGACTGTCACTAGCCTGGTAGGGCAGGGTTTTGGGCAGAACGCAGCGATCCAGACTGTGATCGATCCCGGAACCGGCGTCGCAGTCCCGGTGATCCCGGTCACCGAAGGCGTGATTTCGCAGCCGGTGGTGGAGCCCTTTGCCGTGCAGCCGGAACCCAAGCCCGGCCAATAAGCCCTGCGCCGCACCTGATGGCGCATCTTGCGCTCGGGCAACTAAGCGCCTAATACCACTACGCGCCAAGGTAACGGGAATGCGGTTCAAATCCGCAGCTGTCCCTGCAACTGTAAGCGGTGAGTATGTGATGCGCGCGGTCCCTGTTCGCAGGGACTGCAGTCACTGGAGCGGCAACGCTTCCGGGAAGGCGAGCATAACATATGTTGACCCGTGAGCCAGGAGACCGACCGTGGCGCGTCGCTCTTTGCTTGGCTCAGGGATTGGCCAGGCGCGGAACCGCTTTCGTTGTGAGCGACATCGTTGGGCTGCGTGGGGGATGCCTCCTGCGCGGCCTTCATGTTGCTGATGATGGGAGAAACCCGTGAAAAATTCGATATTGTGGTGCAGCGTCGCTGGAGCGGCGCTGATCTGGTGCGCGCCTGCTGCGGCGCAGACGTCCACACCTGAAAACTGCTATCTTTTTAACGACGAGACAAGCGATGAAAGTATCGTTTGCTACCCCGGCAAAGAGATCCTCGTGGCGGCCAGCCGTGATGCGTCGCTGACGCAAGATCGGTTCACAGGCTCGGCCCTCGTTATCACCGCGCAGCAGCTTGAACAGCGCCAGACCCGCGACATTGCCGATATCCTGCGTGATGTACCCGGCGTGGCGGTCGCGGGCGTCGCCGGACAAACCCAGATCCGACTGCGCGGCGCCGAGGGCAATCACGTGCTCGTGCTGGTTGATGGGATTGAAGTATCTGATCCGTTTGCGGGCGAATTCGATATCGGAACCTTGCAGGCGGAAGTCGGCGCGCGGGTGGAAGTGCTGCGCGGGCCGCAATCGGCGCTCTATGGCTCTGACGCGATTGGCGGCGTGATCGCTTATGAAAGCGCCAGCGGCCGCAGTGTTCCGGGGATCGCTTCCCGCTTTGAAGGCGGCACCGATGGCACCGTCAATGGCGCGTTGCGATACGGCGCGTTCGGCGATCAGTGGGACGCGGCGCTCTCAGCTACTGTCGTCAGCACCGATGGTCAGCCCAACGCGCGCCCGACCAATGAGGGCGGCACGCGCGATATCGGGCGTGACAGCTACACGCTTTCGGGCAAGGGCGGCGTCGAAGTGGCCAAAGGTTTCGCCCTGCGCGCCGCCGCCCGCTTCATTCGCACCGAAGGGCAGTTCAACGATTCCGACTTTGACACCGCCAGCCCCACTTTCGGCTTTGTGATCGATAGCCCCGGCACCCGCTTCGTCAACGAGGCGATCTACGCCCTCGTCGGCGCGCGGGCCGAAGTGCTGGACGGGCGTTGGACGCATGATCTGTCGGCGCAGATCGCCAATGTAAACCGCGAAACCTTTGGCCCTTTTGGGGCGACGTCGGGCAGCGAAGGTGATCGGATCAAGGCGTCCTACGTCACTGCATTCAAGCTCGCTGATCAGCACAATCTCACCTTTGCTGCCGATTACGAGCAAGAAGGCTTTCGCAATGCTGCACCCGGCGGCTTTGCCTTTGGCGGCAGGCGCGAAATTGAACAGATCGGTCTAGTCGGCGAATATCGCTATGCGGGCGAGGCGCTCGACCTGTCGGCTGCACTCCGGCACGACATCAATGACCTGTTCGCTGATGCGACGACCTTCCGTGTCGGCGCGGGCTACCGACTGACCAGCACTACGCGCCTGCGAGCGGCGGCGGGTACCGGCGTCAAGAACCCCGGCTTCTTTGAACTTTTCGGCTTTGTCGACGGGCGGTTCATCGGCAATGATGCCCTGCGGCCCGAAAAATCGACTGGCTGGGAAGTTGGCCTCGATCAGGATATTGGCGAGGCTGCACGGGTCTCGGTCACATACTTTGATAGCGAGCTGGACAGCGAAATTTTCACCACCTTCCTGCCGCCAACGTTCGTCGCCACGCCCTCCAACCGCACCACCAAAAGCCAGCAACGCGGGGTCGAAGTGTCGGCGTCTGCGCGGCTGAGCGACCAATGGAGCCTTGATGCGGCCTACAGCTACCTCGATGCCGAGGAAAACGGGGTCGAAGAAGTGCGCCGCCCCAGACACATCGGCAGCGCCGCGCTGACCTGGACTGCGCCGCGCGACAAAGCGTCGACAACGCTGGTGGTGCGCCGCAACGGACAGACGCCGGACGTGGCCTTCACCGATCCCAGCTTTGTGCCGGTGCGGGTGACGTTGGGTGATTATACACTGGTGAATTTCAATGCGCGAATAAAGCTCGCCGAGGGTATTAACGCCTTCGCCCGCGTCGATAACCTGCTCGATCAGCGGTACGAACAGGTGTTCAGCTTTGTGTCGCCGGGACGGTCTGGAGTGGTGGGAGTAGAGGCGCGGTTTTAGCAAAACACCGTTCTCCTCGAGCGAAGTCGAGAGGGCATTGCGTGTCGATGTCTCGACTTCGCTCGACACGAACGGAAACCCGATTTGCCAATCCTCTCGCATTTGCAGCAAGAAATGCGTAGGGGGCACCCATGCATTTTCTCGACCAAGCAAAAATCTATGTGAAGTCCGGTGGAGGCGGCCCTGGGGCTGTCGGTTTCCGGCGCGAAAAATATGTCGAATATGGCGGCCCTGACGGCGGTGACGGCGGGCGCGGCGGTGATATCGTGTTCGAAGCGGTGGCGGGCCTCAACACCCTGATCGACTTCCGCTATTCGCAGCATTTCAAGGCGCCGCGCGGCGGGCATGGCATGGGCAAAGACCGCACCGGCGCCTCGGCCAAGCCATTGGTGATCAAGGTGCCGGTCGGCACGCAGATTATGTCCGATGATAAGGACGAAGTGCTCGCCGACTTTACCGAGATCGGCCAGCGCATCGTATTTCTCGAAGGCGGGCTTGGTGGGCGCGGTAATGCGTCCTACAAAACCTCGACCAACCGCGCCCCACGTCAACATCAACCGGGCCTTGATGGTGACGAAATGTGGGTGTGGCTGCGGTTGAAACTGCTGGCGGACGTCGGGCTTGTCGGCCTGCCCAATGCCGGCAAATCGACCTTCATCAACGCGGTCAGCAATGCTGGCGCAAAAGTCGGCGATTATGCCTTCACCACGCTGGTGCCGAAACTGGGCGTGGTGCGTCACAAGGCGCGCGAATTTGTCCTAGCGGACATCCCCGGCCTGATCGAAGGCGCGGCGGAAGGCGTGGGTATTGGTGACCGGTTTCTGGGCCATATCGAACGCTGCCGCGTGTTGATCCACCTGATCGATATCACCGGCACCGACGACGCCGACCCCGCCGAAGCGATGCGCGTGGTCGAGGAAGAACTGGCCGCTTACGGTGAGGGATTGGAAGACAAGCCGCGTCTGGTGGTGCTGAACAAGCTGGATCTGGCCGACGCCGAACTGGTCGAAGGTTTCCGGGCCGAACTGCTGGCAGCGGGCGCAGACAGGGTCTTTGCTGTGTCAGGCGCGACCGGCGCTGGCATCCCTGAGCTGATGGACGCAGTGCTTGGCTATTTGCCGGATCGCACTTCGACCGAGACCAAGGCTGTCGAGGTCGAGAACGAGGACGACGCTGCCGAATGGTCCCCGGTCTGACCGGCGATGCTGACGACGCTTGCCGATATCACCGCCGCCCGCCGGATTGTGGTCAAGATCGGCTCGGCGCTGCTGGTTGGCGGGGGATCGCCGCGCGCGGAATGGCTTGCCACTCTTGCGCAAGATATTGCCGTTCTGCGCGGGGGCGGCACCAAGATAATCGTGGTCAGTTCGGGCGCGATTGCGCTGGGGGCGGCGCGGCTGGCCTTGCCCAAGGGCGGGCGGGGAAGCCTCGCTGATGCGCAGGCTGCGGCGGCGGTTGGGCAAATTCATTTGGCCGATCTCTGGTCGCACGCGCTCGGGAGAGAGGGGGTCACTGCGGCGCAGATGCTGCTGACGCTGGGCGATCTGGAGGATCGGCGGCGCTACCTTAACGCCTCGGCGACGCTCGACCGGCTGCTGGAGGCGGGCGTGATCCCCGTCATCAACGAGAATGACAGCGTTGCGACTGAGGAAATTCGGTTCGGCGATAATGACCGGCTTGCCGCGCGGGTGGCGCAGGCGGCGAATGCCGATCTGGTGCTGCTGTTGTCGGATGTCGATGGACTATACGACCGCGACCCGCGTGCGGCGGGCGCGGTGCTGGTGTCGGTAGTTGATGCGGTCACTCCTGACGTGCTGGCGATGGCGAGCGGGGCGTCGTCCTCGGGCCTAGGGTCAGGCGGGATGATCTCAAAGCTGCAAGCCGCCCAAATCGCGACCCGCGCCGGGATTGCGCTGGCAATTATCAATGGAACGCATGATGCGCCGATTGCCCATGCGCTCACGGCGGGGACAGGGACGCTGTTCCTGCCCGTCCGCGCGGATTCGGCGCGCAAGGCGTGGCTTGGCGGCAGGCTGGCTCCTTCGGGCGAGTTGCGGGTAGACGCAGGCTGCGCCGCGGCGCTGCTCTCTGGCGCGAGCTTGCTCGCGGCAGGGGTGGTCGGCGTGTCCGGCATATTCCGGCGCGGCGATCTGGTCAGCGTGCTGAGCCTGAAGGGCGAGCGGCTGGCGCAGGGGCTGACGGAATATGACGTGGCCGAAGTACAATTGATCGCCGGCAAGCGGGTTGACGAACAGGCGGCGCAGCTTGGCTATGCGCCGCGCTCCTGCGTGATCCACCGCGATCATCTGGCACTGCTGTGACAGTGCTCGCTATAACCGGGGCGACCGGGTTCGTCGGCAGTGCAGTGCTGACGGCGGCGCTAGCCGATGGGCACAACGTGCGCGCCTTGGCGCGGAGCGGGCAGGCTGTGCGAGCGGGGGTGGAATGGCTGCCCGGTGATCTGTCGGATACTGCTGCGCTCGATGCGCTGGTTACCGGCGTGGACGCGGTGATCCACGTCGCAGGCCTGACCAACACCCCTGACCCGGCGGGGTTCGATGCCGCGAACGTCACGGGCACCGCAAACGTGCTGGCCGCGATGAAAGCGGCTGGCGTTCGGCGGCTGGTGTTCGTCTCTTCGCTGGCCTCGCGGATGCCCGCGCTGTCAGCCTATGGCGCGTCCAAGGCGCGGGCTGAAACGCTGGTTGAGGCGTCTGGGCTCGATTGGACAATCGTGCGCCCGCCGGGGGTCTATGGCCCGCGCGATGGTGATTATCTGGAGATGTTTCGCACGGCCAAATGGGGCTTTGTCCCGCTGCCACCGGGGGGCGCGAGTTCGATCATCCATGCCGATGATCTGGCGAAATTGCTGGTAACGCTCACCGGCAACGCGGCCTCGACCCGCAAGCAAATTTACGAGCCCGATGATGGGCGCGAGGGCGGTTGGAGCCATCAGGAACTGGCGCAGGCCATTGGGCAAGCGGTGGGCAGGCGCAGCATATTCGCGCCGCATTTGCCGCGCGCGGTGCTTCGGGTGGCCGCCGCCGCCGACCGTCTCATCCGCGGCGACCGGGCCAAGCTGACCGCAGACCGGGTGGGCTATATGTGCCATCCTAACTGGGTTTCACGCTCTGACCGGCGCGTGCCGCCGGGAATCTGGCAGCCGGGTATCGCGGGGCCGGAGGGGCTGAAGGCGACCGCTGAGTGGTATGGGCGCGAGGGATGGCTTTAGCCACGTGATCCCCCGCGCAGCACCTCAAAGGAACGGTTCCTCGCCCGGCTTGTGGATGCCGCATTCGGTTTTGTCCCAGCCCTTCCACCGGCCCGAGCGCGGGTCTTCGCCCGGTGCGACTTGGGTGGTGCAGGGCGAGCAGCCGATTGACGGATAGCCCTGCGCAATCAGCGGGTGGCGCGGCAGATCGGCTTGAATGAAATAGCTTTCGATCTGGCCCGCATCCCAATCGATCAACGGGTTGATCTTGATCCGTCCCTGCGCATCTGATGTGTCCACTTCAAACCGGGGCAAGTTGGTGCGGGTTGCGGACTGGAACGCCTTCCTACCGGTGAAGCTCGCATCATAGTGCGCCAGCGCCTTTTCCAGCGGGCGCACCTTACGGATTTCGCAGCAACCATCCGGGTCGTACGACCAGCGCAGACCGGTATCGTCCTTTGTCGTCAGATCATCGGCATCCGGCGTCAGCACCACCAGATTGAGGCCGAGCCGCGCGGTTAGCGTATCGCGGTAGGCGAGCGTTTCGGCAAAATGCTTGCCTGTATCGAGGAACAGCACCGGCACGGATGCATCAACGCTCGCGACCAGATGCAGCAATGCTGCGCTTTCTGCGCCGAAGCTGGAAACGATGGCCACGTCGCCCGCCAGATTGCCCTTGATCACACCTTCGAGCATTTCCTGCGTCGATGCGCCTCGGAACATCCGGTTCAGCCGCAAGGCATCGTTATCGGTAAAACGCGGAGCAAGGTCGAGCGCGTCGCGCGTACGATCGTTCGCCGGGATGTCGGAAAGTTCAGGCTTCATGGCGTTTATCCGCGATGCTGCGCCGCATATCAGCCGCGCGTTGGTACACATTGTCCCAGGTTGCAAAAGCCCGCGCGGCGTCATCTTCGTCCAACCGTTTGTCGGGGGCAAAGCTGTCGAACCCGCAGCGGCGCAGGTTGTTCAATTGGTCGATCAGCACATCGCCCACCGCGCGCAATTCGCCCGCATAGCCCGCTTCGCGCAAAATCCGCGCCGATGAATAGCCGCGCCCGTCGCCAAAGCCGGGAAAATTGACTTCGATCAGCGCCAAACGGCCAAGGAACGGCAGCAGCACGCGCGCATCATCGCCCGGTTCGATCCGCACAGCAGCGGCGTTGGTCTGATCGCAGCAGGCATCGACGGTGACAGTGCCGTGATCCACGGGTTCATCATCGCGGAACCTAAACTGCACTTCGTCGGGAGAGGTGCCCAGGGGAGCAATCATCATCCACCATCCGGTAGTTTGGCGACGACTTTCAATTCCAGCGCGAAGCCGAACAGCCACGTCACTCCGATGCCGGTAAGCGTGGGGTAAGGTGGCTCCCCCCACCATTTTTCCCGCGCTACCATGAAATGAGGCAGCATTTGTTCGGGGTCGGTCGTGTAAACCGTGAAATCAACAATGTCCGCGAACTGACAGCCCGCTGCGTTGAGCACCGCATTGAGATTTTCGAACGCCAGCACCGCCTGTTCGGCAAGATCGGGCTCAGGCGAGCCGTCCTCGCGGCTGCCGACCTGACCTGACACGAACAGAAAGCCGCCTGATCGGATCGCGGGTGAGTATTGCGATTGATCATACAGGGCTCGCCGACCTGCAGGAAAAACTGGGTCGCGATTAGTCATAAAGCGCCTCCTTGAATGGCTGCATTCCGATCCGGCGGTACGTATCAAGGAAGCGTTCGCCATCTTGACGTGCACCGAGATAAACGTCGGTGACGGTCTCGACCGCGGCGATCACGCCGTCTTCGTCAAAGCCCGGCCCGGTGATCTTGGCCAAGCTGACGTCCTCGGCCTCGGAGCCGCCCAGGGAGAGCTGGAAGTTCTCCTTGCCCTTCTTGTCGACGCCCAGGATGCCGATGTGGCCCGCGTGGTGATGCCCGCAGGCGTTGATGCAGCCGGAGATTTTCAGCTTCAATTCGCCGACCACTTCGGTGCGGCCCGAAGCGGCAAAACGTTCCGAAATGCGCTGGGCGAGCGGGATTGAGCGCGCATTGGCGAGGCTGCAATAATCAAGGCCGGGGCAGGCGATGATATCCTCGATCGTGTCCATATTGGGCGCGCCGAGGCCAGCCGCTTCGAGCGCGGTCCACACGGCGTGCAGATCGGCGATGCGGACGTGCGGCAAGGTGAGGTTTTGTGTGTGCATCACCCGCAGTTCGTCAAAGCTGTATTGCTTGGCAAGCCGGGCGACGAGCCGCATCTGATCGGCAGTGGCATCGCCGGGAATACCGCCAACCGGCTTGAGGCTGATGACGACGGAGATATAGGCATCATGCTTGTGACGATGCGTGTTGCGGCTGGCCCACAGCGCAAAATCGGGGTCGGAACGGTCGAGGGTTTTGGGGCCATCGACGAACGCCGGATCAGCAAAAAACCCCGCAATCCGCGCCAGCTCTTCGCGCGGGGGCTCCACCCCGACGCTGAGCATATGAACGAATTCTTCTTCGACCTGCCGAGTATATTCCGCCGCGCCCAATTCGTGGATCAGGATCTTGATCCGCGCCTTGTATTTGTTGTCGCGCCGTCCGTAGCGGTTGTAGACTCGCAGGCAGGCTTCGGCATAGGTGATCAACTGATCCAGCGGCACGAAATCGCGGATCAACGGCGCGATCATCGGGGTGCGGCCCATCCCGCCGCCCGCATAGAACTGCGCGCCCACTTCGCTCCCAGATTCATTGGCCCGCTTGACGATCCGGATACCGATATCGTGCAAGCGCATCGCCGCGCGGTCTTTCTCCGACGCGATCACCGCGATTTTAAACTTGCGCGGCAGGTAGGTGAATTCGGGGTGAAAGCTCGACCACTGGCGCAGCAGCTCGGCATAGGGGCGCGGATCCACTACCTCGTCAGCCGCAGCGCCAGCAAAGTGATCGGACGAGATATTGCGGATGCAATTGCCGCTGGTCTGGATCGCATGCATTTCGACTTTTGACAGGTCGGCAAGGATATCGGCGGCGTCTTCCAGCTTGATCCAGTTATATTGGATGTTCTGGCGGGTGGTGAAATGGCCATAGCCGCGATCATAGGTGTCAGCGATATCGGCCAGCGCCTCCATCTGGCCCCCGTTCAGCGTGCCATAGGGGATCGCCACACGCAGCATATAGGCGTGGAGTTGCAGATACAGCCCGTTCATCAGCCTGAGCGGCTTGAACTGGTCTTCGGTCAGCTTGCCATCCATCCGGCGGCGGGCCTGATCGCGGAATTCCTCCACGCGGGCTTCGACCATAGCTTGGTCATATTGGTCATATTGGTACATTGCCTAAAGCCCTTTACCGCCGCAGCAGGTCATCAGTTGTGGGTCACCAGCGAGAGCGGATGATGCTGCACGATGTCGCCCAGATCGGCCATGCCGCGCCCGTTGATCTTGATCTCTTGATGGCCTGCGCGGATCGCCCTGAAGGCATCGGCAACGCCGGGCGCATCGTGACCTTGTGCGGTGGGATAGCCGACCGCCACGATCACGTCCCAATCAGCCTCGCTGATCTCGCCGCGTTCCAGCAAGTCATAGCTGGTGAACAATCCCTGCTCGATGCCAATCCGGTCCATCGCAAACCAGTTGGCGCGGATATAGGCGATGAGATCGTCGCGCAGGCCCTGCTTTGCCCGCAGATAGGTGTGCGTGACATGCAGGGTCGCACCGGCTTCGGCAGGCTCTTGCGCGCTCGCAGTTTGCGGCGCTCCGAACGCGGAAAGCAGCAATGCCAAAATGATGAAGCACCGCCGCATCAGATCACCCAGTTCCAGCCGATATTGTCGGCGGTCGGCACGGCAAGGTCGCGCCGCACGGTAGGGCCGAGCGCGCGCACCCGGTCCTTGATATGCGCGGGCCGCACGTGTCCGTCTGCATCGATGCTGGCCTCGATCGCGTAGGGCACGTTGACCCGGCGGGTGGCGACTTCGCGGGCGAGGATTTCGTCGGCATCGCCCCCGGCGTCCGCCGCATCATCGACGAACAGCGACCAGCCTGCGCCGTCCCACCATGTCACAGCGCCGCTGCGCAGATCATTGCCAGTGAGGATTTTCATGCCCACGTTCCTTCGTCATTCCGGCGAAGGCCGGACCCCAGTTCCGCCGTTGCTGCTAAGTCCCGGCCTTCACCGGGGTGACGAGCAGCGCGTGCGAGTTGCGAGTCTTCCCGCGCTGTGACTTCGCCGATCACGATCAGCGCTGGGCTTTGCACCGCTTCGCGCGCGACCACATCGGGCAAACCGGCCAGCAACCCGCGCAGCACTCGCATTTCGGGGCGTGCTGCGTTTTCGATCACCGCGATGGGCATGTTGGGTGCAAGGCCGTCCGCCATCAGCTTTTCGGCGATCTGCGCGGCGGTAGAAACACCCATATAAATCACCAGCGTGCGGCCCTTACCCGCAAGGCCCGACCAATCCTGATCGGCGAGGCCTTTGCATTGCCCCGCGACAAAGCTGACAATGCTGGACGCGTCGCGGTGGGTGAGCGCAATCCCGCTCGCCGCCGCCGCGCCATTGGCGGCGCTGATGCCGGGGACAACCTCGACCGGGACACCGGCTGCACGCGCAGCTTCAGCTTCTTCGCCGCCGCGCCCGAAAATAAACGGATCGCCGCCTTTCAACCGCACGACATCGCGGCCCTGCAAGGCTTCGCGCACCAGCAGCGCGTTGATATCATCCTGCGGCATGGTGTGCCGCGCGCGCTGTTTGGCAACCGAGATCAGGCGGGCATCGGGCCGCACCAGCGCGAGAATATCGGGGCCGACCAGCCCGTCATGCACAATCACGCCTGCGGCCTCGATCAGCCGCGCAGCGCGCAGGGTCAGCAGGTCCACCGGACCCGGCCCCGCGCCGACGAGATAGATGGTGCCAGTCTTTTGCATGAAACCGCAGATGGGCGAGTGCGCCCGCCTGCGCCAGCGAGAATGGTTTGGCGGCGGCGAAGCGGAGCTATTGCTCCGGCGAAGAACGGCTTGCCCCGTCCCGGTCGAGTGCCGCGATCACCCGGTCCAACTGCGCACTTTGCCGCAGGTGCAGGTCGCGCTTGGGATAGGGGAGTTCGACCTCGTGCTCCTTGAAGAGCGTCCACAGATGCTTGAGAACTTCGCTGCGGACATTGCCGACGCCTTCTTCGGGATCGTTGATCCAGCAATGGATCGTGAAATTGACCGCGTTATCGCCGTATTCGCTCATCCACACTGTCGGCGGCGGCGTGTCGAGCACGCGGCGGGCCTGCTCTGCAGCTTGCAGCATCAGCTTTTCGGCGAGTTCCATATCAGCATCATAGCTGACCCCTACGTCGACCTGAATGCGCACGTTCTTGGAGGAATAGGACCAGTTTTCGACCTGATTGATCATCAGGTTCTCGTTGGGGATGAGATATTCGCGTTCATCGCGGGTGACGACGGAAATGGCGCGGATGCCGATCTTGCGGATCTGGCCGAACGTCTGCACGCCAGCCTGATCGGTCACCGCGATGACATCGCCGGGCTTGATCGACCTGTCGAGCAACAGAATGATCCCCGAGATCAGGTTGCCGAAAGTCTTTTGCAGCCCAAACCCGATGGCCAGACCGAACGCGCCCGAAAACACCGCCAGCGTGGTCAGGTCGATACCGAGCACATCGACCCCGAGAAAAAATGTTACCACCCAGATGACAATGGTGGCGATCTTTTCGATGAGCAGGCTTTGGGTGCCATCCAGCGCGGTCATCCGCCGCAGCGCACTGCGCGTCACCCGGGTGGCGGCCCAGGCGAAGGCAAACACCAGCAGGATCGCGGTGGCCATGAACAGCACGTCGAAGGCTGATATGCGCCAATCGCCGATCGCCAGTGCCCAGCTGTCGAGCTGGTTGGCGATGTCGCCGATGGTTTCGCTTTGCGCAGCGATATCTTCGCGCGCGCTGTCCGCGCCGCTGACGATTTCTCCGGATGCGGGGGCGGGCGTGGGAGCCGTGGTGGGGGTCGGCGCGGGTGTGGCAGAGGGTTCGGGGGTGGCAGTGGGTTCGGACGAGGGCGCGGCAGCGATCATGCGTTTTGGCCCAGCGCCAGCGCCAGATCGGCGATCAGATCGTCGGTATCCTCCAGCCCGACGGACAGGCGGATCGCGGGCTTGCCGCCGGTGGGGCAGGGCATCAGGCTGCGATAGGTGCGCGGGGTGATTGGCAGCGCGAGGCTTTCGAACCCGCCCCAGCTGTAGCCGATCCCGAACAGGTCGAGCGCATCCGCCACCCTTCCGGACGCCGCCCGATCATCGGTCGCCAGCACAAAGGCGAACAAGCCGCACCCCCCGGTGAAATCGCGCAGCCACAACGCATGGCCGGGGTCGGACGGCAGCAGCGGGCACAGCACGCGGGCGACCTGCGGCTGGGCTTCAAGCCACGCGGCGATCCGCAGCGCCGAGCGCGTCTGCGCCTCCAGCCTGAGGCCCATTGTCCGTAGCCCCCGAGCGGCGAGCGCAGCGTCATCGGGCGAGACCACCTGCCCCAGCTCCTGCGCGGTGCGGCGCAGGGCGGTGTACCAGCGCTTGCCCGCGCTCGCCGCGCCCATCATCAGATCGGAATGGCCACCGACATGCTTCGACAGGCTCATCATCACAATGTCGCAGCCATGCTCCAGCGCGGCGAAACCCAAGGGGCTGGCCCAGGTGTTGTCGATCAGGCTGACCGCGCCGTGGTCGCGCGCGATGGCGGCCAATTGCGGCACGTCGCACATCTCAAAGGTCAGGCTGCCGGGACTTTCCAGCCACACCGCCTGCGCGCCCTCGGCGCACAGCGCGCGGAACGCGTCACTGTCGCGAGGATCGAAGAAGGTGGTGGCCACCGCCATCTGCGTCAGCAGGCCCGTCGCCATGCTACGCGATGGGTCGTAGGCATTGTCGGCCATCAGCAGGCGGTCGCCCGGTTTCAGCACGGCAAGCAGGCACCCGGCAATCGCCGCGACGCCGCTGGGGTAAAGCACCGTGCCAAAAGCGCCAGGCTCGATGGATGTCAGCGCATCGGCTAGCGCCCACTGCGTCGGTGCACCGCGCCGGCCATAGAAAAACTGCCCGTCAGCATTGTTGCCGCCCGCCGCGTGGCGATCCGCGTCTTTCTCGTAAAGGTGGGTCGAGGCGCGCCAGACTGGCGGGTTGACCACCGGGCCGGTCCATTCCTTGCGCCGCCCGCCGCGCACCAGCCGCGTTGCCGGTTTCAGTTGCTTGTCATCGCCGCCGCCGCTCATGCTGCCGGACCCTGCGCCTTGGGCGTGTCAGGATCGGCGCTCCATTCGCTCCAGCTCCCATCATACAGCGCAGCCGCATCCACGCCGATCAGGTGCAGCGCGAACAATAACACGCTCGCCGTAGCCCCGCTGCCGCAGGTGGTGATGATCGGGCGGGTAATGTCGATCCCGGCGGCGGTGAACGCTGCGCGCAGGTCTGCCAATGATTTGAAGGTGCCGTCGGGGTTCAGCACTTCGGTGAATGGCAGGTTCAATGCACCCGGAATTCGCCCGTTCGCCCCGCCGTGCACCGGATCAATCCCGCTGCCGAACACCCGGTCGGCGCTGCGCGCATCCAGCACTTGCTCGGCGCGGGATTCAATATTGGCGATCATTTGTGCCTTGCTGCGCACACGGCGGGACGGGGTCAGGCGAGCAGGCGCGGCGGGCGTAGGGGCAGGTATCCCGGTCTCCATCGTGCCGCCACCACTCCGCCAAGCGCCCAAACCACCATCAAGGATGGCGACATTCTTCCAGCCGCTCCCCTTAAGCATAAACCACGCGCGCGCCGCGGTGCGGATCGCGCTGTCATCATACAGGACAATTTGGCTGCCGGGCGTAATGCCAAGCTCTGCCAGCCGCGCAGCAAGTTGATCGGGCCGGGGCAGCGCCGCTGGCACGCTTGATGTCTTGTCGGTCAGGCTCGCCAAATCGAGGAACCGCGCGCCGGGAATATGCGCAGCGGCATATTCCGCCGCGGGATTGCGCGCGGCTGCAGGCAGGTGGTGGGAGGCATCAACGACCATCAGGCCCGGCGCGCCAATATGTCCGGTGAGCCAAGCGGCGGAAACGAGAGCGGTTTGCGGTGCAATCATGCCCTGTTCCTAGGGTTCGCGATGATCACCTGCAAGCGATCAAGCGGCGGCAGAGACCGCAGCACTGGTGGTGGCCGGTATCGTGACGCTCTGCGCGCGCAGATCAAGGATCGAACCGGGCGGCACGTCCAGCCGGATCGGATGCAGCCGCCCGGTGCTCGCCGCGCTTGGCGTGCCGATAACAAAGCTGCGGGCGAAAGCTGGCTGGCCATTACCTTCGAGCGTGACATGCGCCATTGGTATGAACAGCGCCAGATTGCCCTGCCGCAGCGGTGCAATCTGGCTGAGCGGCAGTTGCACCTCGCCGGTGACGGCCACGGTCTGATGCGGGCCGATCCGCGCGATTGTTTCCAGCTGCTGCGCGGCCCCGGGCGATGCGGCATTGCCTGCTCCTCGCCGGGCGCAGGCGAGTTCTACCGCGACGCTGATATCGCTCACCGCATGTGCAGCCCGATTCGCCAGTGATAGCCGGTATTGCAGCGTGAACATCATTACGCTGCGGGTCGCTCCGACCACGTCGAGCGAAAGGGTGAGCGCGGTCTCCGGCGATACGTGATTGGTTGCAGGATCGATTGCCGGGCGCTGTGCAGGCGGATCGCTGACCATGCCCGGCGGTGACGCTGCCAGCCGCAGCACCTTGGGCGTGCGTCGGCGCAGCAGCAGCATGGCTGCGCCCAGCGCTGCCAGCCCGGCAAGACCGCCCCCCGCCCACGGCCACCACAACGGCAGGGCGAAAGAGGGTGCAGGCTTCGCAGGCGGAGAGGCAGCTGAGACCGGCTCGGCTGGCACAGACTGCGGCAGGGGCACACTGTCCGGGGTCGCCGCTGGCACTGCGAGCGGGACAGCCGGTTCAGCGGGAGGCGGTGCGGCGTTTGGCGTCCGACCAGAGATCGGGGCAGGGGCAGTGGTCGATGCGCGCGCCGGGTTGCGCGTGCTTGGCAACGGCTGCCTGCTTTCGCGCGGCGCGGGTTGCGACGTGACTACCGGTGCGGGCTCGATTGGCGGTGCAGGCACGTTGCGCGGTGGGATCGGTATTCCTGCCCGTTCATCTTCCGGGCCAGCCGGGGCACGCGTCGGAGTGGGCGTTGCGGTAGGCTGTGGAAGCGAAAAACCGCCCGGCTGGTTCTGCGCAGCGAGCGGCGCAAACCACGCAAGCGCCGCGGCGGCACAGACAATAAGGCGGGCAGGCGTGCGGATCATGGTTCGATGCGGTTCTTGAAAGGGCAGCAGAGAGCGAAACGTAGAGACGCAAGGCTGAACCCGCGCTGTCATATAATAGCGATTTGCAGCACTGCGCGTCCAGCCATCGCAAAACCAGGCGCTGCGCACTTGCGCCAATCCCCCATTCAAGGCAACAGCCCGGCATGGATAACACCCCCCAAACAGTGTCAAACACACCGCAATTTCTGGGCAAGGATACGCCCCTGCCGACGTCGCCCGATGATGCGCGGCTGGATTACGTCGCCAACCCGCGTGCCGGGCTGACCTATCTGGTGCGGTTTGTGTCGCCTGAATTTACGTCGCTGTGCCCGGTCACCAACCAGCCCGATTTCGCGCATTTGGTGATCGATTACGTGCCGGGTGACAGCATCGTTGAAAGCAAAAGCCTCAAATTGTTTCTCGGGTCATTCCGCAACCATAATGGTTTTCACGAGGATGTAACCGTCGGCATTGGGGTGCGCCTGTTCGGTGAAATGCGCCCGCAATGGCTACGGATTGGCGGATACTGGTATCCGCGCGGCGGCATTCCGATCGATGTGTTCTGGCAATCAGGCGCCCCGCCGGAGGATTTATGGCTGCCCGATCAAGGGGTCGCTCCCTATCGCGGGCGCGGCTGAGAGTTGAATTAGAGCACTTTCCGACCATTCTGGGTCGCCCTGACGGAGTCGATTTTGGCCCAGCACAAGGAGTGAGGAGGGAGCCATGCTTAAGCATAGTGATCCCCAAAGTCCTTGGCTCTCGACGCTGTGATGGGCCAAAATCGGCCCGCCCCGTTCGGGGTTGTGACAGGAAGCCCGCTGGCTTCGTCGCAGCGCTTGCCCGGGGGCCGAAAGGCCCGCGCTGCGCACTGCTCCTGTCCAGCCGGCTTCCTGTCACAATCAGGGTGATCCAGAATGGTCGGAAAGCGCTCCAGGGGGCTGAACCCGCAAGTTCGCGAACGAGCCTTACGTCTCGATTTCAAGTTGAATGAAACGCGGTACGGTTTTGTTGGCATTGCGCCACTTGGCCAGCGGAAATGCGCCCGGACCCAACGCCGCGAGCGGGATACCGGCGTCGGCCAGCGAATAGGGTGAGATCCGGTGCCGGGTCATAAATCCGCCGCTGCCGTCGCTGATCATCGCGGTTTCAAACTGCAATCCCTGGCTGCTTTCGCTGGCATTGACGACCTTGCTCACCACGAGCTGACCGTGACCAAGATCAACCACCACGTCGGTGCCCAGCGGCACGCCCGCTAACCCAGTGATCCGTGCGCCGGTTTTTGACAGGTTGCGCATGATCACATCGTAATAGTGATCTTCGTGGATCAGGCCGACTTTGCGAAATATGGTGATGCGTTCGGCGCGGTGGCGGGCTGGGCCTTCCGGCGTAACCTTCATCGTGCCATCGGCAAATTTCAACAGCACGACGTCTTGCGGCAGGGGGCGCGAATAGATGTAACCTTGCACCAGATCGGCCCCGCGCTGTTTGACTAGCGCAAGCTCGTCCATCGCCTCGACCCCTTCGGCCACGGTTTCCATCCCGAGCGCCTTGGCCAGTGCAACGATCGCGGTGATGATCGCCGGGTTGATGTCGCCGTTTTCAGTGCAGCCGCGCACAAAGCTCTGGTCGATCTTGATCTTGTCGAAATGGCCGTGCTTGAGATAGCCGAGCGATGAATAGCCGGTGCCGAAATCATCCAGCGCAAGCCGCACGCCCAGGTTTTTCAGTTCCCGGAAGACCCCGTCGACCGAGTCGAGATCGCCCACGAACACGCTTTCGGTAATCTCCAGCTCAAGCCGTCCGGGCGGCAGACCCGTATGTTCGAGCGCAGCCGCAACCGTTTTGTGAAAGCCGGGCCGCACAAATTGCTTGGCCGAGACATTGACTGCCACGCGGATCGTCTCTGGCCAATCCAGCGCATCGCGGCACGCTTTACGCAGCGCCATTTCTCCGATCCGAATAATCAGATCGTCATTCTCGGCTACCGGGATGAACAGCGCGGGCGAGATCGGGCCCTGTTCTGGGTCATCCCAGCGCAGCAACGCTTCAAAACATTTGACCACGTTGGTCGTCGGATCGACCAGCGGCTGATAAGCCAAGGTCAGCTCATCGCGGTCAACCGCATCGCGCAGTCGGTCGGCTAGCACAGCGGTTTTCGATGCTATTTCACGCAGCTCGGTGGTGAAGAAGCAGAATGTGCCGCCGCGCGTTTCCTTGGCGGAATACAGCGCCATATCTGCCGCGCTGGTCAGCTCGTCGGCTTCTACCCCATCATACGGTGCAATTGCGATCCCAACCGATGCCCCGATGATCGCGCGGCGACCATTGATCTGATACGGCTGCGAAATCGATTGCACGATCCGGTTGGCCAATTCGCCCAAAGTGCCGCGATCATCCATGTCGGGCAGCAGCACTTGAAATTCATCACCGCCCAGCCGCCCAACCTCGCCGCGATCTTTCACGATAGAGGTCAGGCGCTGCGCCACCTGTCTGAGCAATTCATCGCCAGCAGGATGCCCCATTGTGTCATTGACCTGTTTGAACCGGTCAAGATCCATCATCAGCAGCGCGCAGCTGCGCTTGCTCGCCCGGAACGCGGTGAGCATCGAGTTCAGCCGTTCGCCCAGCTTTCGGCGATTGGCCAATCCGGTCAGTTCATCGACCTGCGATTGCCGCGCGACCTTTGTTTCGTGGGCATATTGCCCCGAGATATCGACCGCGCTGCCGCGATAGCCAAGGAATTCACCATTGGCATTGAGCAGTGGGCGGCCATTGAGCCGCCACCAGCGGGTGGTCCCGCGCGGACTTAGCACGGCGACAACCTGCTCCTCCAATTTTGAACGGGACTTAAGCTTGAATGCCAGTGATCGCTGTGTCGCGGCGCCGGGTTCGCATTCAATATCGTTGAAAATCTGCGCCAGCGGTGCGCCGATCAAATTGGTTTCATCGCCGCCCAAATCCAGCACCGCGCGCTGCGACAGGAACGACAAATGCCCTTCGGCATCGGTCGCCCAGAACATGCCAATTCCCAGCTGTTCAACCTCGCTCAGCACCGCAGCCCGGTCGGGCCGGGGGGCTGGCAGCGCTGCGGCAATTGCACTTGCCTGTGCAGCCTGTTCGCGCGCGGATTTGAGGAAGCCCAGTGCCATTAACGATCCTTGTTCGCCGGGCGGCGACACCAGCACATCCGGTGTGAACCGGCCTTGCGTGCATTGTTCTCCCCAACTTTTCGGGCATAGGGCATGCGTGCTTAAAGATAGGTTACGGAGTGCGATAGTGATGGCTGCCGGCGGAATGACCGCGATCGGAGCGGAGCTGTTCGCGCTGTTGCAGCATTCGCTTGGATTGGCATAATCTTGCCGGTAAAGGACGCGTCGTGTAATTATGAATCAGTATCGCAGCGCGTCAGGAACGCGCAGTGCGAATTCAATGCCAACATCGGGGGACGGCGTCATTTCTGTAGATACCTTGCGCGCGAGCAGCACTGAAGCCTTGAATACCTCTGTGCGAACCCGTGCGGATTGGGACGCAATGCGCCGCGCCGCCCTGGCTGATCCCGGTGCGTTTCACGGCGCGATTGCGGCCCGCAACATGCATTGGTTTGTGCCGGAAGTCGGCGCAGCAGGCGCTTGGATCGCCAAGCACGATGATGGCCGCTGGCACGGCTGGGATGCTGCGACAGCGGCGGCGGTCAGCCTCGACTTGCCGCCCGATTTCACCCCGTGGCACACCGGGTTCGATGGCAGGACCCCGCCGCATTGGCGCTGGTTTGTGGGCGGGCGCACCAATGCCGCGTTCAGCGAAATCGACCGGCACGTGCTGGCAGGGCACGGCGAAGAAGCCGCGCTGGTGTTTGAAGGCGACCGGTGGGACATGTCGGCGGGCGGCGGCAAGGGCGCGCCGCTTGACTGCTTTACCGTCAGCCGCAAACGCCTGCTGCTGGAAGTGGCGAAATGCGCGGTCGCCTTGCAGTCGCTGGGGCTGAAGCCGGGTGACCGCATGGCATTGAATATGCCGAGCATTGTGCCGCAGATTTATTGGACCGAGGCTGCCAAGCGGTTGGGCGTGGTCTATACCGCCGTGTTCGGGGGTTTTTCCGACAAAACGCTGTCTGACCGGATTGCCGATACCGGCGCGCGGGTAATCGTGACATCTGATGGCAGCTACCGCAACGCGCAGGTCGCCGCGTTCAAAAACGCCTATACCGACCCGGCGCTCGACAATTTCGTGCCGGTCACGACCGCGTTGGACATTTTGGGCGCGCTCGACCTGGGCTTGCCTGCTGCCGATAGCGCTGCGATCATTGCCACTGTGCGTGAAGCGTTGGCCGGCGAGATCACCGTTGACCGGTCAGACGTGATGCGCGGGGTTGGGCGCGCGCTGATCCAACTGGGGGCCGAAGGCCGGATCAGCACCGCCGACGCCGCGCGCGTGCGGATTGCGATTGCATCCAGCCTGGTCACTCTGCCGCCGCGCGTCGAAGCGGTGATTGTGGTGCGCCACACTGCGCAGCCCGATGTGATCTGGCGCGAAGAACGCGACCGCTGGAGCCATGAGCTCACCGATGCGGCGCTGGTCACTGTGCTGGAACAGGCACGTAGCGCTGGCTTTGCCGTGACGAGCGAGGCCGATCTGCTCGCCCTATCCGATACCGATTTTGTCCGCGCGATCTGGGCATCGTCCAAGCCGCTGGCAGTGGACGCCGATTACCCGATGTTCTTCATTTACACCTCGGGCTCCACCGGAAAGCCCAAGGGCATCGTCCATTCGCACGGCTATGCTGCCGGAATCGCCGAGACGATGAGGGTCAGTTTTGACGCGCAGCCCGGCGACACGCTGTTCGTGGTCGCCGATCCGGGCTGGATCACCGGGCAAAGCTATCTGATCTGCGCGCCGTTGATGACGCGGGTGACCACGCTTGTATCCGAAGGATCGCCGGTGTTCCCGCACGCGGGCCGATTTGCCTCGATGATCGAGCGGCACGATGTCCGCATTTTCAAAGCCGGGGTGACGTTCCTTAAAGCGATCATGTCCGATCCGGATAACCTGTCCGAGCTTCAACGCTACGATATGAGCGGGCTGCGTGTGGCGACATTCTGCGCTGAACCCGTGTCGCCATCAGTGCAGGCATTCGGGATGGAACACATTACGCCGCGCTATATCAATTCGTACTGGGCGACCGAACATGGCGGCATCGCCTGGACGCATATGTTCGGCAATGATGATTTCCCGCTGCGCCCCGATGCGCACGCCTATCCGCTGCCGTGGATTATTGGCGATGTGTGGGTTGAGGATGCCGATGCTGCCCCTGCGGCTGCTGTGCCGTTTGCGCGGGACGACGCTGGCGGCGTGCCGTGGCGGCGCGCGGACATGGGCGAAAAGGGCGAAATCGTGGTTGCAGCGCCCTATCCCTATCTCGCCCGCACAATCTGGGGCGATATTGCCGGTTTCAAGGTCAATGACGGCCGGGTCGATCCGGCGTGGCGCGGCGATGCGGCGCGATGGGAAGATGGCTATTGGCGCCGCTGGAAAGGCGCATGGGCTTACACGCAAGGCGATTTCGCGATTGCGCATGATGATGGCTCGTTCTCGCTCCACGGACGCAGCGATGACGTGATCAACGTCTCAGGCCACCGCATGGGGACCGAAGAAATCGAAGGCGCGGTGCTGCGGGACAAGGCGCTCGCGCCAGACAGCCCGGTCGGCAATGTGCTGGTGGTCGGCGCGCCGCACCGCGAAAAGGGGCTGACCCCGCTCGCCTTTGTGGTGCCGGTCGCCGGGCGCAAGCTGACGATTGAGGACAAGCGCCGCCTGTTCGATCTGGTGCGTACTGAGAAAGGCGCGGTCGCCGTGCCCGCCGACTTCATCGAAGTCAGCCAATTCCCCGAAACCCGCAGCGGCAAATATATGCGCCGTATGGTGCGCGCGCTGGTCGTGGGTGAGGATGTCGGCGATGTCACCACGCTGCGCAATCCCGAAGTGCTTGACGAACTGCGCAGCGTAATCGGCGATTGGCAGCGCAAACAGCGTTTGTCAGAT
>JBBRFG010000029.1:0-22474 GCA_038224685.1 Sphingomonadales bacterium | reverse complement strand
CCGGTTTCGATGGTGATAGCGCGCATTTCATCGGGCGCGCGTCCTGAAGGGCGCATCGTTTTGTCCTTTGTTCCGTCCGCCCTGACCTTGTCGAAGGGCTATCCTGCTTTGGTCTCAACCCGCGCTAGAAGAAAGTGCAGTGGTTCGACAAGGTCAAGGCGAACGGAAATTGAGAAAGTTGACGATAGCGGGTAACCAGCCACTATGGCTTCGCTTCCCGTTACCGAACTGACCGCCCGTGCCCGCGAAATCTTTCGCCGGGTGGTGGAGGAATTTATCGAAAGCGGGCAGCCGGTCGGATCAAAAACGCTCGCGGCCGATGGCACGCTCAACCTGTCGCCCGCTTCGATCCGGTCGGTTCTTGCCGATTTGGAAATCGCCGGGCTGCTTGCTGCACCGCATACCAGCTCCGGGCGATTGCCAACCGATGCAGGCCTGCGCATGTTTGTCGATGGCATGATGCGGGTGGCCGAACCGACGTTGCAGGAACAGGCCACAATCGAAGCGCGCCTTGCCGAAGCCGGGCCTGTTGAAGCGGCGTTGCAGCAGGCATCGGCAATTTTGTCTGATCTATCGGGCGCGGCAGGGATGGTTCTAGTCGCCCCGCGCGAACAGCGGTTGGCGCAGTTCAGCTTGGTCGATCTTGGGCAAGGGCGTGCCTTGGCGGTGTTGGTGGGCGAAGATGGCGGAGTTGAAAACCGGGTGCTCACCATCGGCGGCGCGATCAGCCCCGGCGCGCTTGAACAGGCGAGCAATTACATCACCGCGCGGCTTGCCGGGCGCACGCTTGCCGATGCTGCGCTGGCGATGCGGGCAGAGATCAATGCAGGTCAATCGCAGCTTGATGATGCCAGCCGCGATTTGGTGGAGCGCGGGTTGGCGGTGTGGAGCGCCGATGCCGCCGCGCGGCCGGTGTTGATCGTGCGCGGCGCGGCCAACCTGCTCGACGAAGCGGCGCTGGGCGATATTGAGCGCGTGCGCAAATTGCTCGAAGACCTTGAAGACAAACAATCGGTTGCCAGCCTGCTCGATTCCGCGCGCGAGGCTGATTCGACCCGTATTTTCATCGGTAGCGAGAACCGTTTGTTCGCGCTTTCAGGCTCTTCGGTCATCGCCTCACCCTACCGCGACCGCGAGGGAAGGGTCGTCGGCGTGCTGGGCGTGATCGGCCCCACGCGGTTGAATTACGCGCGGGTTGTCCCCATGGTAGATTTGACCGCCCGCTCACTGGGCAAGCTGATCGCTTGAATGGAAAGCCACACGACATGATGAATGACGAAACGCCGCTGGATCAGGCGGCCGAAGCTGAATTGAACGGCGTGCCTGAGGAGATGCGCGAAGGCGGCGATGCGGCTGAGGCTGATTTGATGGCCGAGGCAATCGAATCGCTGCGCCGAGATCTGGAAAACGCTAAGCAGGACGTGCTTTACGCGCAGGCCGAAACGCAGAACGTGCGGCGCCGGTTGGAACGCGAGAAAGACGAAGCGCGCGCCTATGCCGCGACCGGCTTTGCCCGCGATATTCTGAGCGTGGCCGATAATATCGCCCGCGCGGTGCAGGCGATCCCGGAATCCTTGCGCGCTGATGATAGCATGAAAGGCCTAGTGATCGGGCTTGAAGCGACACAGCGCGAAGTGGAAAAGGTGTTCGCCAGCCACGGCATCACCCGCATCGCGGCCATGGGCCTACCGCTCGACCCGAACCAGCATCAGGCGATGCTGGAAGTGCCGAGCGCAGATCATGAGCCCGGCACAGTGGTGCAGGAAATGCAGGCCGGGTGGATGATCAAGGACCGCCTGCTGCGCGCCGCAATGGTGGCGGTGGCGAAGGCGGTGGATTAAACCGCGAAGGGCAGAATCGCCTCGTAAGTTTTGAGTGATGGGGCGCCTGCCACCTTGCCGCCATGCCGCAGCAGGAACGCATGGCGCACGATCTCTGCCTGTTGCTCGATCCCGTATTGCGTCAGCTTCCAGCCGGGCTTGATTGCATAATCATACCGGCACCACGGGTGGCGGTGCAGCACCAGATACCAATCACCCAGCGTCTGCGATTGCCACACATGCGTCATTTCATGGATGAAATGTGCCTGATGGTGCAACGCGGCGGCGGCGAAATCGTCGCAGTAATGGCTGGCGTTGGGGTGGAAATGCAGGTGGCCGCGCGGGGCCATCGTCACTTTGCGCGGGTGAAACGGAAAGAACTTGCGCCGCTTTATTCGGACGGGGGCGTAATCAATCGCGTCGCCGAACACGCTGTGGGCTAGTGCGATTTCATCGGGGGTTAGCGGGCGTTCGCCGCCAACCGGGCAGGCGGGCGCGGCGGTGTGCAGCGTGCTCAGCGTTCTTCGCCAGCGGCGCGCACGGCGGCATCAAAGGTCTGCGTCGTGCCATCCGACAAGGTGAGTGTGACCTTGGCAATTCCGCCCGGCTTCCAGCCTTGTGATGGCTGCATTGCCATGACGTGCAGGCCGCCGGGTGCAAACGTGACTGGGACGCCGGTCGCCAAAGCAATTGGCCCAGCCTCCGCCATCGACATCGCGCCATCCTTGTTCGCCGTTTGATGGATCATCGTCATTCCCGCGCCCTCGACTGTCACCGCGGTCAGGGTTAGGGCGGCGTCGCCCGCGTAGGAAAGGTTGAAATACACCGCCGCCGGGTTGCCCGTGACAGGTGCCAGCACCAGTCGGGCATCGCTGATCGTCAGTCCCTTAATCAAAGCGGGTGCGGTATCGCTGGTCGATGTCTCCGCCTCTTCTTTGCCTTGGCCGCAGGCAGTAAGGCTCAGCAGGCTTGCAGCGCCAAGAATGGCAAGCGCGCCGCGCTTCATCAATGTCACGTCAACTGTCTCCTGTATGGAATGCCGCCAAAACTAGGGCGCTGTGTCTCTTGTGCCAAGCGAAACCGCACCTATATCGCGCTTCATAAACGAGCCGCCAAAGCGCTTTGCCCATAGCGGGGGAGCGCGCAGGCACGGTGTCTAACAATTGTCCAGATGGATGGGATAAACATGGGTAAAGTAATCGGTATCGACCTCGGCACGACCAATTCCTGCGTTGCAGTCATGGATGGCGGCAAGCCCAAGGTAATCGAAAATTCCGAAGGCGCGCGCACCACGCCGTCAATTGTCGCCTTTACCAAGGATGGTCAGCGCCTGATCGGCCAACCGGCCAAGCGGCAGGCTGTGACCAACCCCGACAACACGCTGTTTGCGATCAAGCGTCTGATCGGTCGCCGGTTTGAAGACCCGATGACCAAGAAAGACATGGGTCTGGTCCCCTACACCATCGTCAAGGGCAAGAACGGCGATGCGTGGGTCAAGGCGGGTGACGAAGATTACAGCCCGTCGCAGGTTTCTGCTTTCATCCTGCAAAAGATGAAGGAAACCGCCGAAAGCTATCTCGGCGAAACCGTGACGCAGGCGGTGATCACCGTTCCGGCCTATTTCAACGATGCCCAGCGTCAGGCGACCAAGGACGCAGGCATGATCGCGGGCCTCGAAGTGCTGCGCATCATCAACGAGCCGACGGCTGCTGCGCTTGCTTATGGAATGGACAAGAATGATGGCAAGACCATCGCAGTCTACGACCTTGGCGGCGGCACGTTTGATATCTCGGTTCTCGAAATCGGGGACGGCGTGTTCGAAGTGAAGTCGACCAACGGCGACACCTTCCTCGGCGGCGAAGATTTCGACAACGCGATTGTTGAATTTCTGGCCGATGCCTTCAAGAAAAAAGAAGGCATGGACCTCAAGACCGACAAACTGGCCTTGCAGCGGCTGAAAGAAGCGGCTGAAAAGGCCAAGATCGAATTGTCGAGCGCGGCTACCACCGAAATCAACCTGCCGTTCATCACCGCGCGCATGGAAGGCGGCACCACCACCCCGCTGCACTTGGTCGAAGCGATCACCCGCGCCGATCTGGAAAAAATGGTCGATGAACTGATCCAGCGCACGCTTGATCCGTGCAAAAAAGCACTGGCTGATGCCGGCATCGCCAAGGACCAGATCGACGAAGTGATCCTGGTCGGCGGGATGACCCGGATGCCGCGCGTGCGCGAAGTCGTGGAGAAATTCTTTGGCTCCAAACCGCACACCGGCGTCAACCCGGATGAAGTCGTCGCAATGGGCGCGGCCATTCAGGCGGGCGTGTTGCAGGGCGATGTCAAAGATGTGCTGCTACTCGACGTGACCCCATTGAGCCTCGGCATCGAAACGCTGGGCGGGGTGTTCACCCGGATGATTGACCGCAACACCACCATCCCGACCAAGAAGACCCAGACCTATTCGACCGCCGAAGACAATCAGAACGCGGTGACGATCAAGGTCTATCAGGGTGAACGCGAGATGGCGGTGGATAACAAGATCCTTGGCAATTTCGACCTGATCGGCATCCCGCCCGCGCCGCGCGGCGTTCCGCAGATCGAAGTCACCTTTGACATCGACGCCAACGGCATCGTCAGCGTTGCAGCCAAGGACAAGGGCACCGGCAAGGAGCAGACGATCAAGATTCAGGCGTCGGGCGGCCTAAGCGACAACGACATCGACCAGATGGTCAAGGATGCCGAAAAGTTCGCTGAAGAAGACAAAAAACGCCGGGCTGCCGCAGAGGCGCGCAATCAGGCCGACAGCCTTGTCCACGCCACCGAAAAGCAGCTTGAAGAACATGGCGACAAAATCGATGCTGCGACCAAGACCGAAGTTGAAGAAGCCATCGCTGCGGTAAAGACTTCGCTCGAAGGCGGCGATGCCGATGATATCAATGCCAAGGCGCAGGCGCTGACCCAATCGGCGATGAAGATGGGCCAGCAGATCTATGATAGCCAGCAGGCCGCAGGGCCCGATGGCGACGGCGAGGCTGCGGCTGAAAAACCGACTGAAGAAGACGTCGTTGACGCTGAATTCTCCGAGGTTGACGAAGACAAGAAGGGCTGAGGCCTCGATGCCATCCAACGCCCCGCCGCTGTGTCTTGAGGTTTCCTCGGGCACAGCGGCGGGCAGTGGTTACGGGGAATAGGTCAAGACGATGTCCAGCCAATCCGATTATTACACTACACTCGAATGTCCTCGCGATTGCGATGCCGCTGCGCTCAAAAGCGCCTATCGCAAGCTCGCCATGAAGTTTCACCCGGACCGCAATCAGGGTGATGCCAGCGCCGAATCCAAGTTCAAGGCGGTGAGCGAGGCGTATGATTGCCTGAAAGACCCGCAAAAACGCGCAGCTTACGACCGCTACGGCCATGAGGCTTTTACCCAAGGCATGAACGGCGGCGGGGGAGGCGGCGGCTTCGGCGGCGGGCGCGGCGATTTTGCCGATATCGGCGATATTTTTGAAACCATTTTCGGCGGCGCGTTTGGCGGCGGCGGAGCGCAGCGCCAGCAGAACCGGCGCGGTGCCGATCTGCGATATGATATGCAGGTGACGCTGGAAGAAGCGTTCCACGGCAAATCCACCGAAATTGAAATCGAAGTCAGTCAGGCCTGCGATACCTGCGAAGGCAGCGGCGCGACCCCGGGCACAAGCGAACGCACCTGCAACCTGTGCAATGGTATCGGTTCTGTGCGCGCAAAACAGGGCCTGTTCGTGATCGAGCGCCCGTGCCCCACCTGCAATGGACGCGGCAGCGTGATTGAAAACCCATGCCGCGCCTGCCGGGGCGAAGGGCGGATGGACAAGGCCCAGACGCTGAAGGTTGATATCCCCGCTGGCGTCGATACGGGCACCCGCATCCGGCTGTCGGGCAAAGGCGAGGCTGGTCAGCGCGGTTCGCCGCCGGGCGATCTGTATATTTTCCTGCATGTTACAAAGCATTCGGTGTTTGAACGCGAAGGCACCACGCTGGCAACCCGTGTTCCGGTCAGCTTTACCACGGCGGCACTGGGCGGCTGTATCGAGATTCCGGATATGGATGGCTCGACCAATCGGCTCGATATTCCGGTTGGTATCCAATCGGGCAAGCAGCTGCGCATTCGCGGCGCGGGGATGCCGGTGTTGCAGGGGCGCGGGCGCGGTGATCTGGTGGTGGAGATTGCGGTGGAAACCCCAACCAAACTCAGCCGCCGCCAGAAGGAAATCCTTGAGGAATTCAAGGCTACCGAAACCGGCGATGAGTGCCCCGAAAGCCGCAGCTTCTTTGCCAAGCTGAAAGGCGCATTTGGCAGTTAGGCATCGGTCGCAGCGACTGCACCGCTCTGGACAGTCGCAGCGTGCAGGCCTAGCCCAGCGGTTTATAGTTGAGGGAGCGGATTATGAACCGGAGTGGCTTTGTTATTGCTGCGTTGTTTGCTGTCGCACTAGGCACGACGCCTGCCCAGGCACAGGGCAATTTCGACGCGGTCGAAATCCGCGCCGAACCATTAGCACCGGGCGTTGCCGTGTTGTTTGGATCAGGCGGAAATATCGGGGTTAGTTACGGCGAGGATGGTACGATCCTGATCGACGATCAGTTCGCACCGCTCAGCCAGAAAATCGAAGCCGCGGTTGCCGCCTTGGGTGCTTCGCCGGTGCGCTACGTGGTCGATACCCATTGGCATTTCGACCATACTGGCGGCAACGAGAATTTTGGACGCTCAGGCGCGACGATCTTTGCCCATGAAAACGTGCGCATTCGGCTTGCGGCAGGTGGGAATATCGGGGGCAATGCGATTGCTCCGGCGCCGGCTGCCGCTTTGCCCGTGGTGACCTTCGAACAGGGTCTGAAGTTCCATCTCAACGGCGATACGATCCGACTTGCCTATTTTGGCGGCGGCCATACCGACGGCGATGCCGTGGTGTTTTGGGAGGAAAAGAATATTGTCCATATGGGCGATCTCTATTTCAACATTGCGGGTTACCCCTTCATCGATCTCGATTCCGGCGGCAATGTTTACAACGCGGTGCGCTCGCTCGATCTGGTGATCACGATGATTGACGATCAGACGAAAGTCATCCCCGGTCATGGTCCGATGTCCAATAAAGCCGAACTGGTCGCCTACCGCGCGATGATCGGCGAGGCGGTCAAACGGGTTGATGCGCTGAGAGCGGCCGGAAAAAGCCTTGAGGAGGCGGTGGCCGCCAAGCCGCTTGAAAGCTTTAACCGTGGCCAGGGCTTTATTGGACCCGATGGATTTATCGCCGCGATCTGGAACAGCAAACGCGTTTGAATACGTGATTTGTCGGTACCAGCCGGACCAAAGATTTGAGCAAGCGCGTGTTGCCATCGCTTTTGATCATCGACAATTTTCTCAAGGATCCGTGGGCAGCACGGCGCGCGGCGTTGGCGCTGGAGTATGATCCGGGCAAGCAATACGGCAATTTTCCCGGACGCAATTCTTCCGCGCCGCTTGATACCGATGCGTTGAACACGGCAGTATCGCGTCTGATCGCCACGCCGCTAACCAGTGCGCCGGGCACCCAGCACGGATATTGCCGCATCACGTGCAAGCGTGATCGCGGCAAAAGCGGGGTGCATATCGACCCGGCGGCCTATTCCGGCATTCTCTACCTTTCACGTCCCGAAGATTGCGCCCGGCCCGATGCTGGCGGCACCGATTTCTTTCGCCATCGCCGCACCGGTCTGGAATCGGTGCCGCAAGACCCGGCACGGATTGCCGCCTCTGGCTATGATGATCCCAATGCGCTGATCGAAGATGTGGTCAATCGTGACACACTGCTGCCCGCCAAATGGGAACGCATGATGCGGGTGCCTGCGCGGTTTAACCGGCTGCTGCTGTTTTCGCCGTGGCAGTTCCACAATGCCGCTCCGGGTTTTGGCACGAGCGACGAAGATGCGCGCTTGGTGATGCTGCTGTTCTTTGGGCTCAAGCGTTAGCGCGCCGCTCTACCCCATGCGTTCACCCACTTCGATCCGAATTTGGTCCAACAGCGCCCGCCTGCAGCGCCCAGCGATCTCTTCTTCCTCCAGCACCGCAAGGAACGCGGCGCGCTTGGCCGCTGCGATGCTGGCTTGTGGCACATCGCCGCTGACGGTCGACGCGATCAGATCAATCATCCGCTCCGCCCCGTGCAATCGCCCCCACAGGTAGTCGTTTTCGCGGTAATCGCGGCTGAAGAATGCGCCGAAATTGTAAAACTCGATCCCGCGCAATGTTGCCACCGTGCCGCCTTCGCGAATGGAACGCGCATCGTCGGGAGAAATGCGGTCGATCTTGACCGGATTGAATTCGTCCAGCCCATCGCGCTGGCTCAGTGCCAGCGTCGCGACATCGTAGAACGGGAAGCCGAGATAGGTCAGCAGCATCCGCCGTTTGAGGTTTTTGGGCATATCCTCCAGCGCATTGATCAGCAGTTCTTCCGCAGCCAGATCGGTGGCGGGCAGCAGGCGCTTTTCCGCAAGGTAATCAATCGCCGCGCCCGGTGATTGCACTGCGGATGCCGCCAGTTCGCAAAAGGCGGGTGATTGCAACACGTCCTCGTCCGTGCGGTAATACAGCGCAAGGATCGCATAAAGCCGGTCGCGCGCACGATCGAGCGCGTCTTCGGAAATATCGGGATCGAGCGGCCAATCACGCGCCAGTTTGCGGGCCAGCAATTGCAGTCGGCGAATGCGGAAGCCGGTGTCGTGCGCGCGGAAAAACGCAATCGCGCCGGGTGTGGCGCCGCCTTGGGCGTCAGTCAGCCGGTCAAGCCCACGCCTCTCCAGCTCGGCCCGCAGCGCTTCGATCACGGCGGTCGGATCAACTTGCGAATGGCCCGCCGCCTTCAGCATCAGGCGCGCGAGTTGATCCAGGATGTGGTCGAATTTGGTCAGAGCATAAGCCCCAAACGCATAGCCCGCGCGCTCGGCGGCGGCTTGCTGCGCCTTGGCCCGCCAGCCAGCAAGGCGTTTGGGCGAGGGCCGGGCGAGCAGGAAGGTAAAGCCGAACAGCTTTTCCACCGCGCGGTCGATATCGGCCTGCAAATCCATCACGATCCGCTTGAACCGTGCCGCATCGCGCGATTGCTGCTCGATCCGGTCCAGATCATCGCGGATCGGCTGTTCGCGCGGGATAGTGGATAGCGAACCGAACACCGCACCGAAAAAGCCAACCTCGCGCTTGGCGGGGCCAGTCATCATTTCGCCGCCATCGGGGCGCGGGTCGAGATAGACGAAGCGGCGGTCAATCTCGCGCTGTGCAGCGCGGCCATGCAGCGCAGCCAGTGCGGCCCCGAACGGCGCGTTGACCAGCACCGCTCCATCGATCAACGCGACTTCATCGACCAAGCCGTTGGCGACATGGGTTGGCATGATCCGGCCAAGAAACGCGCTGCGCGTGGGCCAAAGATGCCCTTCGGTTTCCGCCAAGCGATCAATCTCTGCCAGCGTTAGCGGCGGGAACGCGCCCGGAAAGCTCGCCGTGGCGCGCGCGGCCAGCACCAGTTCGAGCGGGTCGGCCAGGCCTGTGCCCGGCGCATCGCCAATCCGCGCGCGGAAATTGATCGGCAGGCGATGCTCCGTCTCCTCCACCTGCGGCGGCGAATTAAGCCGCAGCTTTTCAGCATGGCCGCGAAAATCCGTCACCGTCACGCCAAGGTCAATCGGGTAGCCGGACGGCAATAGCGGGATGCCATCGCCTTGCGCCGCCATTTTGGTCAGCGCTTCGAGCAGCATCGCTGAAAACCGCGCTCCTGAGAACGGCGGGCTGAACCAGCGGCCACGCACCAACCGAGATACCTTGCGGCGCACTTCCTTGCGGGTGCCGGGCGATACTGTGGCGCTGACCGCGTTGCCCGGCCGGCTGAGGAACCATTCGGCAATCGGCTGCGCCCAGAACTTGGCAAAGCGCCACATCGGTTCGGCACTGGGATCGGTCAACTGGCTGACATCGGCGTTTTCAAGCCACAGGTCGGTCAGTGGTTCAAGGCTGTGCCCGGAATGAATTGCCTGCGCCAAGAACACCGCATTGATCCCGCCCGCGCTCGCGCCGGTCAGGATATCGGGCAGCACCCTCAACCGCAGGCCGTGATCGCGCTCAATCACCCCGAGAAATTCGCGATACGCCGCCGCCACCCCGTCCAATTCCACTGCGGCCGGATGGTGGAATGCCCTGCTGGCGCGCGCCACATGCCACACCTCTTTGGTGATGCCGTGCATATACACCGCCAGACTGACGCCGCCGTAGCAAACAAGGGCAAGGCGCAGTTCCTTTTGGCGCATCGGCACGTCCTAACGTGCAAGCCTATGGCAATGCAATTGCGTTCTTTATCTGTTCTGTTTACAGCGCACAATTATGGCCAAGGCGAAAAAGCGGTTTGTGTGTCAGGAATGCGGCTCGGTATCGCCGCGCTGGCAGGGGCAGTGCGATGATTGCCAGCAATGGAACACGCTGGTCGAGGATGTTCCGGCCACAGTCTTTTCGCAAAAGCATGATCTTTCGCGCGGCGGGCGGGCGGTGGCGTTTGAGCCGCTTAACGCACCCACGCAGCTGCCGGTCAGGAAATCGACCGGGCTGGCTGAATTTGACCGCGCATTGGGCGGCGGGCTGGTGCCGGGCAGTGCGGTGTTGCTGGGCGGCGATCCGGGGATCGGCAAATCGACCCTGCTGCTGCAATGCGCGGCCACGATTGCGCGCGGCGGCAATGATGTTGTCTATGTCAGCGGCGAAGAAGCCACCGGCCAAGTGCGGCTGCGCGCATCGCGCATGGGGGTGGCTGATACGCCGATCAGGCTCGCTGCGGAAACATCGGTGCGCGACATCCTGACCACGCTTGGCAACAGCGAACCGCCCGCATTGCTGGTGATCGATTCGATCCAGACGATGCATTCCGATACCATCGAAGGCGCGCCCGGCACCGTCAGCCAAGTGCGCGGCTGCGCGCTGGAATTGATCCGATATGCCAAAGAAACCGGCTGCGTCGTCGTGCTGGTCGGCCATGTGACCAAGGACGGCACAATTGCCGGGCCGCGCGTGCTGGAGCATATGGTCGATGTGGTGATGAGTTTTGAAGGCGAGCGCAGCCACCAATATCGTATCCTGCGCGCGCTGAAAAACCGGTTTGGCGCGGTCGATGAAATCGGCGTGTTCGCGATGGCTGGCGAAGGCTTGGAGGAGGTCGCCAACCCATCGCTGTTGTTCTTGTCAGGCCGCGATGTACCGTTGGCGGGCAGCGCGGTGTTCCCGGCATTGGAAGGCACCCGCCCAGTGCTGGTCGAAATTCAGGCACTGATTGTTCGTTTGCAATCGGGCGCGACTCCGCGCCGGGCGGTTGTGGGGTGGGATAGCGGACGGATGGCGATGCTGCTCGCGGTGCTCGAATCGCGCTGCGGGCTCAATTTCAGCTCCGCCGAAGTCTATCTCAACATCGCCGGTGGTTACCGGCTGACCGATCCGGCGGCGGACCTTGCGGTGGCCGCTGCGCTGGTTTCGGCGTTGGCTGACCGGGCGCTGCCCGACAAGGCGGCATGGTTTGGCGAAGTCAGCCTGGCCGGCGAAATTCGCCCGGTTGCGCACGCCCCGCTGCGCCTGCGCGAAGCGGCCAAGCTGGGCTTTTCCCGCTGCTATGGCCCAGCCGGCGCTATTGGCGCAGGGGCCGATAAGGGGCAGGGCGGAGAGTATCGCGGGTTGGGACAACTTGCGAACCTCGTTGACCAGGTGATGGGCAGCGCATAATCCTGCCTTCCATGGCAATACTAGATATCCTGATCGTCATCATCGTCGGCGTCGCTGCGGTTGGCGGGTTCATGCGCGGGTTGGTGCAAGAGGTGCTATCGCTCGCTTCGTGGATTATGGCGGCTCTTGCGCTGCATTTTCTCCACCCATTCCTCACCGATGGGCTGCGCAACGTCTATAATGCCGAGCCTGCGACCCCGTTGCTTGCCTTCACCTTGCTGCTGCTGATCCCCTATGCTGCGATGAAGGTAATTATTGGCACAGCGAGCGGCGCTTCGGATGGGGCCGTTCTTGGGCCGATTGACCGGGTGCTTGGGTTCGGGTTCGGGGCTGTCAAAGGCGCGCTTATAGCGATTTTCGCGTTTTCGCTGCTGGCAATGGGGTTTGACGATGTCTGGGGTTTCAAAGGCCGCCCCAATTGGGTCACCTCCGCGCGCACCTATCCGGCCGTGGACGCCTTTTCGCGCCAGCTGGTGCCAATGATCGGTATCAAACGCGATCAGCTCCGCCGCGAATCTGACGAACGAGATGCTGCGGCGGCCAAAGCGGCGAATTGATCACCGTGCAAACGGCGCGTCCGGCAAAGCTGTATTCACCAGAGTTGCTGGCACTGGCGACCGGGCTGGCGCAGTTTCCGCTCAGTTCAACGCTGCCATTGCAGGCTGAGGCCCGCTCGCGCATTTGCGGCAGCGTTATCATGCTGGGAATTGCACTGAATGACAGCGGACGGATCAGCCAGATTGGCATGCAGGTTAGCGCCTGCGCAATTGGGCAGGCATCGGCCATGCTGCTGGCTCGCCAAGCTGACGGGGCCGCCCCGCAAGCAATCACTGCGACAGCCACCGCGATTGGGCACTGGCTGGCGGGAACAGGCGGCCCGCCCGACTGGCCCGGGTTTGATCTCCTGGCTCCCGCATTGGCCCATCCCGGTCGCCACGGGGCATTGATGTTGCCGTGGACGGCCGCGTGCATGGCGCTTTCAAGCGGCGCTGGCTGACGCTAGGAGTTTTAACCAGGATAGGCTGCAATGGCCTGCCAAGGGGATTGAGAGACATGGCCGAAGCCCAAGCGCTCGCCGCACGTCAGCCGAGCGAGCAGGAAATCCGGCTCGTGATCGGTGCGTCGAGCGCGGGCACCATCTTTGAATGGTACGATTTCTTCATTTACGGCACGCTTGCCTACATCCTCAAAGATGCATTCTACGACACCGATAATGAAACGCTGGGCCTGTTGCTGGTGTGGTCGACGTTTGCCGTGGGGTTTGCGTTCCGCCCGTTGGGCGCAGCATTGTTCGGGTTTCTTGGCGACCGGTTGGGGCGCAAATACACCTTTCTTGTCACGGTAACGCTGATGGGGATTGCCACCGCCGGGGTTGGGTTGATCCCGACGGTGGACAGCATCGGGATCGCCGCGCCGATCATCGTGATCTTTCTGCGGGTGTTGCAAGGGCTGGCGCTGGGCGGCGAATATGGCGGGGCGGCGATCTATGTTGCTGAACACGCGCCGCCTGAAAAGCGCGGGTATTACACCAGTTTCATTCAGGCGAGCGTGGCAGGCGGCTTTGTGCTGTCGATCATCGTGGTGCTGGCCTGCCGGTTTTTGATCCCGGCCGCTGCGTTTGAAGCATGGGGCTGGCGCGTGCCGTTCCTGCTGTCGCTCATCCTGCTCGCCATATCGCTGTGGATGCGGCTGAAACTGTCGGAAAGCCCGGTGTTCGTCGCGATGAAGGCAGCGGGCGAAACTTCGGGCAATCCGTTTGTCGAAAGCTTCACCTACCCCGGCAATGGCAAGCGGATTTTTGTCGCGCTGTTCGGGATCACCGGGATCCTGACGACAATCTGGTACACGGGCTTCTTTTCAGCGATGAGTTTTTTGCGCGGGCCGATGCATGTCGATGATCTGACGGTGGAACTGATCCTGCTGTTGGCGGGCCTGATTGTGATGAGTTTCTATGTGGTGGTCGGCAAATGGTCTGACCGGGTGGGGCGCAAGCTGCCGATCATCATTGGCGCTGCGGCCTCGCTGGCACTGTTGTTCCCGCTGTTTTGGATGATGGGCAGCCTTGCCAATCCTGCGCTGGCAGAGGCGGCGGAGCGCGCGCCCGTGGTGGTGAGCGGCCCGGCGTGCCAGACCGATCCGTTTGCCGAACTGTTTCAGCGCCAGCAAACCGATTGCGGCAAGGTGTTGGAAACGCTGACGGCATCGGGCGTGCCCTACACGCTAACGCCGGGAACGGCGCTGTCGATCAGCGCGGGCGGCAAGCTGTTGGCGATTGATCCGGCGTGGATGAATGATGGCGCAGCGCGGCGCGAAGGTATTCACGCGGCGCTGGGCACATACGGGTTCGATTTTGCCAAGCAACAGCCTGCGGCGGCCAACATCGTCGGCATTGTAGGGATTTTGCTGGCACTGGGCGTGTTGTCCGCGCTGACCTATGGTTCGGTCGCGGCGCTGCTCAGCGAAATGTTCCCGCCGCGCATCCGCTATTCGTCGATGTCTATTCCCTACCACATCGGTGCAGGGTATCTGGGCGGGTTTCTGCCGCTGATCGCAGGCGTAATCGTGGCGCGGACTGGCGATATTTATGCCGGGCTATGGTATACGTGGGCGGTGGTTGCCTTTGGACTGGTGGTGGCATGGTGGGGCTTGCCAAGCGGCCCGCCGACAGACTTTAGCGATGAATAGCACGCCCATGGATGGCGGGCTGGTGGATGGCGGGCTTGCCGAAATTGGCCCGGCCTTGCCCCCCCCTAGCCTGCGCTTGACCATTGATAGGGGTGCTCTTGCCGCCAATTGGCAGGCGTTAGATACCCTTTCGGGCGGGGCAAAAGCGGGGGCTGCTGTCAAGGCGGACTGTTATGGTCTTGGCGTCGATCACTGCGTCCCGGTTCTGCGCGATGCCGGGTGCACCACATTTTTCGTCGCCCATTGGAGCGAGATTGCGAGCGTTATCCGCCATGTTCCACCTACCCAAGTGGCTGTATTGCATGGGGTAATGAACGCGGCTGAGTGCGCCTATGCCCGCGCGGCCGGCGCGGTGCCGGTGATCAACTCGCTCGATCAGGCCTGGTTATGGTCGGCAAGTGGTGGGGGCAGATGCCACCTGATGATCGACACCGGCATCAACCGCCTCGGGATCGCTCTCGACGAGGCAAACGACCCGCGAATCTCCGCGCTCGACATCGATATTCTGATGAGCCACCTCGCTTGCGCCGACGAAGACAGCGCGATGAACGCGCAACAATTGGCGGTGTTGCGCAGGGCAGCCGGCGCGATCCCGCATCGCAGATTAAGCCTCGCCAATAGCGCAGGAATTGCGCTTGGGCCGGACTACACCGTTGATTTAACTCGCCCCGGCCTGGCGCTGTACGGCGGTATTCCGCGCGCCGAATTGGCCGGATTGATCCGCCCGGTGGCGCAGGTGCAGGCTGCAATCCTGCAAACGCGGATGCTATCTGCCGGTGACAGCGTCGGATACAACGCCGCCTTCACCGCGACTGCCGCTATGCGGGTCGGCACCGTATCGCTCGGTTACGCCGACGGGTTTTTGCGCAGCCGGGGGCCGGGTAATGCGCTAACCTACGAGGGCAAAGTCCTGCCGATCCTTGGCAAGGTGTCGATGGACATGGTGGTGGTCGATCTCACCGCAGTCCCCGATCTGGCGGCGGGAGACTGGCTCAACGTGCCATGGGATATCGCCGATGTTGCGCAGCAAAATGGGCTTTCGCCCTACGAAATGCTGACGGCAATTGGGCAGAGATTGCGTACTGGCTAACCTATCCAATTGCCCGATGTTGCACCGCAGCTTGTGCAGGTGCTAAGGCCCCTCAACAAGCGTCTGATAGTGAGGTCACGGTGGCATGGTTGGCAGAGCAAAAGCAGGATCAGGCGCAGTGGGTGATGCGATCATCATCAAGAAATACGCCAATCGGCGGCTGTATAACACCGCGTCGTCAAGCTACATCACGCTTGAAGACCTGTCCCGAATGGTGCGTGAAAACGTTGAATTTCAGGTGCTTGATGCCAAAAGCGGGGATGATATCACCCACTCAATCCTGACCCAGATCATCGTCGACGAAGAAGCCAACGGGGAACAGATGCTGCCGGTCAGTTTCTTGCGCCAGCTGATCGGGATGTATGGCAATTCGATGCAGGCGATGATGCCATCTTATCTCGAAGCCAGCATGGCGAATTTTCGCGATAATCAAACCAATATCCGTGCAGCCTTCGAAAAGGGCATCACCAGCAACCCGTTTACCGCCATCCATGAAACCAACCTGGCGATGATGCGCGCCGCCGCCAATGTGCTTTTGCCTGGGGTTGGCAAAGGCAAGGACAAACCCGCTGCGTCGGCCACCCCGGCAGCGGCGCCCGCCAATGACGAGCTGGCGGTGCTGCGCCAGCAGATGGCGGCGATGCAAAAGAAGCTGGACGAGCTCAGCAAATAACGCAATCGGGGCGCGCTCACGGCGCAAGGTCTGCGCCCGTTGAAACAGGAATTCACCCGTGTCCCAGATCCGCCATGCGCTAACCGTCAAGCGCGAAGACGACTTTGCCAAGTGGTATCAGGAAGTCATCAGCGCCGCCGATCTTGCCGAGGAATCGGGGGTGCGCGGGTGCATGGTGATCAAGCCGTGGGGTTACGGCATCTGGGAGCGCATCCAGCGCCTGATGGACGACCGGATCAAAGCAGCAGGCGTGCAAAACTGCTATTTTCCGCTGTTCATCCCGCTGTCCAATTTCGCCCGTGAAGCCGAGCACGTCGAAGGGTTCGCCAAGGAAATGGCAGTCGTCACCCATCACCGGCTGATTTCGGACGGGAAGGGCGGTTTGATCCCCGATCCGACCGCCAAGCTGGAAGAGCCACTGGTCGTCCGCCCGACATCTGAAACGATCATCGGCGATGCGATGGCACGCTGGATCCAATCGTGGCGTGATCTGCCGATGCTGACCAACCAGTGGGCCAACGTCGTGCGCTGGGAAATGCGCACCCGGATGTTCCTGCGCACCAGCGAATTTCTTTGGCAGGAAGGCCACACTGCGCACGAAAATCGTGAGCAGGCTCTCGCTGAAACCCACCGCGCGCTCGAAATGTATCGGGCTTGCGCTGAAGACGATCTGGCGCTGCCCGTCATCGCAGGCGAAAAGCCCGAGAACGAGCGCTTTCCCGGTGCAGTTGAAACCTGGTCGATCGAAGCGATGATGCAGGATGGTAAGGCGTTGCAGGCGGGCACTTCGCACTATCTCGGCACCAATTTCGCCCACGCGGCGGGGATCCAGTATCAAGACCGCGAAGGCAGTCAGCAGTTCTGCCACACCACCAGTTGGGGCGTTTCGACCCGGCTGATTGGCGGCGTGATCATGACACACGGCGATGATGACGGCTTGCGCGTGCCGCCAGCGATTGCGCCGCAACAGATCATCATCATCCCGATGCTGCGCGATGCACCTGAGGATGCCGAGCTGATCGAATATTGCGAAACCGTGCGTGCTGCATTGGCGGCACAAACTGCGCTTGGTGAGCGGGTGCGCGTGGTGCTCGATCTCAAGCCCGGCAAGGCGGCTGCCAAGCGCTGGGACTGGGTGCGCAAAGGCGCGCCGATCATCATCGAAGTTGGCCCGCGCGATATGGCTGACGGCAAAATCGCAGTGCTGCGCCGCGATCAATTGTGGAATGCTGCCAATGGCAAGCCCGCATTCGCTTACCCCGCCCACGCCGATTTTGTGGTCGAGGCGGGCGCGATGCTCGAAGCGATCCAGAGCGCCCTATACGACGAAGCCCGCATCCGCCGCGATGCCAACATCACCCGCGGCCTGACCGATTGGGCCGGCGTTGCCGCGCATTTCGAACAGGGCGGCAAGCACCCCGGCTGGGTCGAAGTGCAATGGGCCAAGCCGACTGGCACATCGCTTGATACGGTGGTTGCAAAGCTCAAGGCATTGAAGCTGACCATTCGCAACGTCCCGCGCGGCGGTGACCCGGCGAGCGGCACCTGTATTTTCACCGGCGGACCGGCGACCGAACACATCCTGATCGCGCGGGCTTACTAGGCTTGCACCAAGATGGCGGGACGGGCAGGATGGCCGGATGATCAAACGCGCCCTTTTTCTCGCCGCCTTCGTCGCAAGCCCGCTCGTCGCGCAGGAAACGTCACCTGCGCACCCCGCTGACGATGTTTCAGAGCAGCGTTTGCTCGGCGATATTGAAACGCTCGTCGGCTTTGGCACCCGCCACACGCTGTCGGTGCAGGACGATCCTGATCGCGGGATTGGTGCTGCGGTGGATTGGGGGCTGGACGAATTCCGCCGGATCGGCGCGAAATGCGGCGGTTGTCTTGAGGTGCTGCCGGTGGGTGAGACGGTCACCGGGCCGCGCATCCCTGTGCCAACGCTGGTGCGCAACGCAGTCGCTATCCAGCGCGGCACTGAGCGTCCCAACGAAGTCGTGATCGTACAGGGCCATATCGATAGCCGCGTGTCTGACGTCATGGACGCGGCGTCGGACGCGCCCGGCGCTAATGATGATGGATCCGGCACTGCGCTGGTGCTGGAAGCGGCGCGGGTGCTGTCCGGGACGAAATATCCCACCACCATCATCTATGCGCTGCTTTCGGGCGAGGAGCAGGGGCTCCACGGCGGACGCATATTGGCCGATTGGGCCGCCGCGCAGGGCTTTATCGTGAAGGCGGTGCTCAACAACGACATCATCGGCAATTCCTGCGGGAAGGATGGTTACTGCGAGCCCAAGGTGGTGCGCGTGTTTTCCGAAGGGCCGCGCGCGGACCTGACCGACCAATTGCGCGCTGCACAGACGCGGTTCGGCGGCGAAAACGATTCGCCGGGGCGCAATCTTTCGCGCTGGGTTGCTGATCTTGCAGCAAAGCAGCCTGATGGCCTGCAAGTGCGGCAGGTGTGGCGCACCGACCGCATGGGCCGCGGCGGAGATCAGGTGCCGTTCCTGCAAAAAGGCTACCCCGCGATCCGGTTTTCCGTGGGGGTCGAGGATTACGATCATCAGCACCAGGATCTCCGCACCGTAGACGGGGTGTTTTATGGCGACACTATCGCAGAAATGGACTTCCCTTATCTCGCCGGGGTGACGCGGCTGAATGTCCGCGCGCTTGATGCACTGGCCCGCGCGCCGATGCCGCCTGCGGTAAGGGTGGATGCAGCAGTGCGGGTGGATACAGAGCTTAAATGGCAGGCAGTGGATGGCGCGTCGCTCTACACTATCACCACACGGCGGACCGATGAACCCGGTTGGGGCGGGGATGTGACGCTGGTGTATCTTGACGGGCCAGACGCGGGGAACCAATCTGCGCTGACGTTGGACCGGACATTGAAACACGTTAAAAACCTGCGCGGTGACGATTGGCTGTTTGGGGTTGCCGCGTGCGCGGGCGAATATTGCTCGCCCGTCTCCAGCGCCGTGCCCGGAGGTGCGTTTGAGCCAATGGCGAAGGAATAAACCCTGTCCTCCCGGAGCGTAGCCGAGAGGTGCGGTGTGGGATGTCTCGACTATGCTCGACACGAACGGGGTTGGCGAATAGGGCTTCACCATGCCCAAGCCTATCAAACTCCCCCAAGGGATGCCGACGCCGCAACAGGTGCTCGATTTCGTCCAATCTTCCGATATTCCTGCTGGCAAACGCGAGATCGCCAAGGCGTTCGGCCTGAAAGGGCAGGAAAAAATCAAACTAAAGGCGCTGCTGAAGGATATGGCCGAGGATGGATTGATCGATGGCAAGAAGTCCGCGTTCCACCGAATGGGCGGGGTGCCCAAGGTCACGGTGCTGCGGATTGTCGCGATCGAAGACAGCGATCTGATTGCTGAGCCGGATAGCTGGGATCCCGAAGCCCCCGGCAAACCGCCGCGCATCATCATCCGCGAACCGCGCCCGCGTCCCGGTGCAAAGCGACAGCCAGCGCTCAAGCGCGGCGACCGGGTGCTGGCTCGCACTGAGGAAACCGACAGCGGTTGGATTGCGCATCCGATGAAGAAACTGCCCGCCCTCACCGAGGGGCTGATGGGTGTGCTCGAGATCGACAAGACGGGTAAGGCCTGGCTCGCACCGGTTGACAAGCGTGTGCGGCAATCGACCCCAATCGCTGATCGCGGCGCGGCCGAAGAAGGCCAGCTTGTGATCGCCGAACGCATCGGCCGCTCCGAACGCGCCGGGGTAAAAGTGATCGAAGTAATCGGCGATCCGCTCGCCCCGCGCAGTTTCAGCCTGATTGCGATCGCCAAGCACGGCATCCCGAACGTCTTTCCCGACGAGACGCTCGCAGAAGCGCCGCGCGCCGCCAAGCTCAAATTATCGGAGAAGGCCCGCGAAGACCTGCGGCACCTGCCCATCGTCGCTATCGATCCGGCTGACGCACGCGACCATGATGATGCGATCTGGGCCGAACGTGACGGGCAGGGCGGCTTCAACGCGTTGGTCGCCATCGCCGACGTCAGCTTTTACGTTCGCCCCGGCAGCGCGCTCGACCGGGAGGCACGCAAACGCGGCAATTCGGTGTATTTTCCCGACCGCGTGGTGCCGATGCTGCCCGAAGTGCTCAGTGCCGATGTCTGCTCGCTCAAGGAAGGCGAAGACCGCGCGGCAATGGCATGCCACTTGCACATCAGCGGCGAGGGTAAGGTTACCAGTTTCCGCTTTACCCGCGCGCTGGTGCGGATCGCGCATAATATCGCATATGAGGATGCGCAGAAGGCAGTGGATAGTGGCAGTCCGCCGCAATACCTCGCCAACCTGTGGGACGCTTGGCGCGCTCTCGCGGCCGCCCGCGATGCCCGCGACCCGCTGGCGCTTGAGCTTCCCGAACGCCGCGTGGTGCTGAACGAACAGGGCCAGATCGCCGAAATCGCACTGCGCGAACGGCTTGACGCGCACCGGGTGGTCGAAGATTTTATGATCGCCGCCAACGTCGCTGCGGCAAAGGCGCTCGAAGCCAAGACTGCCCCCGTGGTCTACCGCGTCCACGAACCGCCGAGCCGCGAGAAACTGATCAACCTGCGCGACTACCTCGCCACGATGGGCAAAAAGCTGGCACTGGGGCAGGTGGTGACGCCGGGCCTGTTCAACCGGATGCTCAAGGACGTTACCGACGAGGCGGAAAAGGCGCTGGTGATGGAAGCGGTTCTGCGCAGCCAGACACAGGCTTATTACGGCCCTGCCAATGCCGGGCATTTCGGGTTGAGCCTCGGATCATACGCGCACTTCACCTCGCCAATCCGGCGTTATGCCGATCTGTTGGTACACCGTTCGCTGGTTGACGCTTACAAGCTGGAACAGCCCGCGCCGCCCGGCTCGCTGCCGCCCGCCACCGGGCTTTCAGACCGTGACCGCGCCAGTTTGCAACAGGTATCCGACGCGATCAGCCAGACCGAACGACGCGCGATGGAGGCGGAACGCGACACTATCGACCGCTATGTTGCAGCATGGCTATCGGTACGGGTGGGCGAGGTCTTCGATACCCGCATCACCGGGGTGCAGGCGTTCGGTTTCTTCGCCACCATCGTCGGGCTTGGCGGAGACGGGTTGGTGCCGATTTCAACCTTGGGGGGCGAATACTTCCGCCATGATGAAGCCGCAAAGGCGCTGATCGGGACCAATACCGGCACCACCTATGCCTCAGGTGACCGGCTGAAACTGAAACTGGCCGAAGCCAATGCGCTGACCGGCGCGCTCAAGTTTGTGCCGGTGGACGCTGATGGCAATGCAATCGAACCGCGCGGCGCTCGCCTGGATGCCCGCACCGATAACCGGAGGGGCGGTGGCTCTGGCGGGCCGGCGAAACACGCAGGCAAGTTCATCACCGGCCAGCGCGGGCGGCCCGGCAATATCCGCCATCAGGGTCGCAAAAAATAACAGAACGCGCGGTTAGACGAGCAGCACGTTGGCGGCTTCGTCATAATCGGGCGGAATGACGTAGAGCGGGCAAGGCAGCATGCCGACCGCGCCAGAGAAATGCGTGACCAACGGCCCCGGGCTGCTGCCCTTGGCCGCGCCCAGAATTAGGGCGGCGACTTCCTGATGTTCGGCCAGAAACTCGCTGACGATTTTTTGGCCCATGCCGATTTTGACCGAAATGGTCGGCATGATCCCGCTTTCCGCCAGCAGATTGCCCGCGACCCCGTGGGCAAGCATTTCGGCCCGGTCGCGCGCTTCGGCCTCAATCGTTGCCTGCACCGCGCCAAATGCGCTGAAATTCTGTTGCGGGACGAGCGCCAGCAAATGCACCGCCCCGCCGACGGCGGCTGCCCGGCGCGCGGCATAGCGCAAGGCCGCCAGTGCTTCTTCGCTCTCGTCGATGATGACCAGAAATGTGCGCATGTTCGTGTCCCGTTCCCTTCGCGATATCCCTGCATTCGTATGGTTTGGCAAGTCCCCCAACTGACGCTTGCCCCCCACGCCCGAATTGGCCAGAGAACATCGCACGGATCGTTTAGGGGAGTTTCAGCGGATCATGGCCTTGGACATCAAGATGCCCGCCCTTTCACCGACGATGGAAGAAGGCACGCTCGCGCGTTGGCTAGTGAAGGTTGGCGACACCGTGCAATCGGGCGACATCATGGCCGAGATCGAAACCGACAAGGCCACGATGGAGTTTGAAGCGGTCGATGAAGGTGTGATTGCCGAAATCTTGATCGAGGGCGGAACGGAGAATGTGAAGGTCGGCGCGGTAATCGCGCGCTTGACCGTAGAGGGCGAGGAAAGCGCGCCCGCCCCGGCACAAGCTGAGACACCTGCCCCAGCAGCGGACGGCCCGGCGGCCACCCCGACGGCGCGCAAGCTGGCAGAACTGAACGGCGTTGATCTGGCGACTGTCACCGGCTCCGGCCCCAAGGACAAGATTACCAAGGAAGATGTCGAGGCGGCGATTG
>JBBRFG010000028.1:0-22515 GCA_038224685.1 Sphingomonadales bacterium | reverse complement strand
ACATAATGGTCTCGGCGATCTTCGTGGCGATCGGTTCGATGGCGGATTCGATGAGCGAAGCGCAGGGCTACATGATGCCGGTGCTGTTTGCGATTTTGCTTCCGATCTCCTTTTTGCTCCAGGCGGTTATCGCGGGCAATGGCGGGATCATTATTCAGGTCTTCACCTGGGTTCCGCTGTGGACGCCCTTTGCCGTTCTCGCTCGGTTGGGATCGGGGATTGAGGCATGGGAACTGATCGGTTCGGGGATTGTGCTTGCCGTGGCGATCGCGGTCGAACTCGTCTTGGTGGGACGATTGTTCCGTGCGAGCCTGCTGGCGACCGGCCAGAAGCCGACCCTTGCCAAGGTGTTCCAACGATTAAGGGGTTTCCCGAATGCAGGCTAGCTGATGACATCCCCACCCCGCGGCCGCGTAGGAGGCATTTCGTGAATCTCGGCTTTCGTCAAAATTCGGGCGAAGGCCGACAGTCCGTTTCCAAGACGCGGTCAGACTTGCGGTAATGACTGGTTTTGAAGCGATTTCCGACCTTGCGAATTTGCCCAAGGATCCCAGCCAAGCCAGATCCGATCTGGCGCCTTTGCTGCGCCAATCAACCGCCAGGACAAAAGGTAATCCAATGGCTTACACGTTTGAAATCTACAAGGACAAGGCGGGCGAGGTCCGGGTGAAGTTCAAATACAACGCGGAAAACCATGTTCTCGACCGAAGGCTATTCGAGCAAGGCGAGCGCGCCGAACGCGATTGATTCGATCAAGAAAAATGGCCCCGGCGCCGGGGTTGTAGACAACAGCTGATCTCGTCCGACGTGCTTCGACAGGCTCAGCACGAGCGAGGCCATTTATACAGCCCGCTCGTCCTGAGCCCGTCGACGGATGCTCTAGCCGTCCCGAGCCTTTTCTGCTTCCGCGCTCGCCAGCGCATCGACCCGTTCATTTTCCGGATGGCCGCTGTGCCCGCGCACCCAGTGCCAACTGACGCTGTGGACGCGCACAGCTTCGATCAGATCGTGCCACAAATCGGCATTGCGCACCGGTTTTTTGCTCGCACTGATCCAGCCATTGCGCTGCCAGCCGTGGATCCATTTGGTCATCCCGTCGAGCACATATTTGCTGTCGGAATAAACCTCGACCGTGCAGGGTTCGATCAGCGCGTTCAATCCCTTGATCACCGCCATCATTTCCATACGGTTGTTGGTGGTATCCGGCTCTCCGCCCGACAGTTCTTTTTCATGGCCGCCCATCCGCAGCAACACGCCCCAGCCGCCAGGGCCGGGGTTGCCTTTGCAAGCGCCATCGGCATAAATTTCAACCCGTTTCATCGCATCCCTTTGGCGGGGGATCGGTCAGGTATCAAGCACGCTGGCACCCGCTTTGTCGTAGACGTGCCAGCGTTGGACAAATTGCATCGGATCCTTGCGGGTCACCAGCGCATCGCCGGGAGTGTCGAGCCAATCTTCGGCGCGGCTGGCGACAAACCGCAAGGCAGCGCCCTTGGCAATCGCCGGGAACAGCGCGCGTTCTGCCGCCTCCAGCGGGCGGACGCTTTCGTAACCGGCAATCAACGCTGTGCCGAGATCGGGCAGGTAGCGATTATCGCGCCCAAAACACCATGCCCCGTGGGTCACCGCCAGATCGAGCGCCATTGGCCCGGTGCAAGCAAAATAGAAATCGATCAGCCCGGTGACCCGGTCGCCCAGCATCAGCACATTGTCGGGGAACAGATCAGTATGCGTTTGTGACTGGGGCAGCGCCGTCAAATCCAGCGCGGCGGCTGTATGGGCGTGGGGCAGCATCGAGGGCAGATCAGGGTGGATCGCCGCCAGCCGCGCTGCCCCGCAGGTATCAAGGATCGCCGCGCTCGCGGCAAAATCCATCGCATTGGCGCGGGTCAGCGGAAAATCGCGCGCCGCCAGATGCAACTGCGCCAGCACAGCGCCCACGCTGCGCGCCTGCGCCGCTGTGGGCCGGGTTGGGGACACGCCAGGCAGAAATTTAATCAGCGCAGCAGCTTTGCTTGCCCCGGACAAAGATCCGGGGTCTGCAACCAGGCGGAACGATGCGCCCGTCCGGTCGTGCATGGTGCGCGGCACGGGGCACCCTTTGCTGGACAGATGATCGAGCAAATTGAGAAAATACGGCAGATCGCGCATCTCGATCCGCCGTTCGTAGAGCGTCAGGATGAACCGCGCGCCGCGTCCATCGCCGCCGGTCGTTTCCACCAGCCAGTTTGAATTCGACACACCTTCGGCAATGCCTTTGGCTGATACCAGCCCGCCCACATCGTAATGCGCGATCAGCCGGGAGAGGTCTTCTGCCCCGAGATGGGTGTAGACCGCCACGCCGCCGTTATCCCTGTGTGCCTGCGGTTATTCAGTGAGCTGGCGGGGGAGTTTGAACACCATCTTTTCTTCCGCCGCAGTGATCGTCTTTTCGCGGATCGGGCGGTATTTGCCCAGCGCCTCAACCACTTCGCGCACCAGAATCTCCGGTGCTGATGCCCCCGCGGTCAAGCCCAGCGTTGTCACCCCATCGAGCCACGAAAAATCGATCTCGTCGGCGCGCTGGATTAGTTTTGACGGGGTGCCCAGCCGTTCGGCCACTTCCACCAGTCGCAGCGCATTGCTGGAATTGGGCGAACCGATCACCAGCACCAGATCGCAATCCTGCGCCAGTTCCTTGACCGCCGCCTGCCGGTTGGAAGTGGCGTAACATATATCTTCGGCGCGCGGCCCGCTGATGTTGGGGTAGCGCCATTCGAGCGCCTGGATCACTTCGCGCGTGTCATCCACCGACAGCGTGGTCTGGGTGAGATACGCCAGTTCCTCGTCCGTATCGAACGGCAGCTTGTCGACATCCTCGATGGTTTCGACCAGCGTCATCTGGCCCGGCTCGACCTGCCCCATCGTGCCGATCACTTCGGGATGGCCTTCGTGGCCGATGAAGATGATGTGGCGGCCCTTTTCGATCTGGCGTTCGGCCTGACGGTGAACCTTGCTGACCAGCGGGCAGGTGGCATCGACGTATAACAGCTTGCGCCGCTTGGCTTCGGCTGGGACGGCTTTGGGCACGCCGTGCGCGCTGAACACCACGTGGGCATCATCGGGCACATCGTCCAATTCTTCGACAAAGATCGCGCCCTGCGCTTTCAACCCTTCGACAACGTATTTGTTGTGCACGATTTCGTGCCGGACATAGACCGGCGCGCCGTAGCGTTCGAGCGCCTTTTCAACGATTTCAATCGCGCGGTCGACCCCGGCGCAAAATCCGCGGGGGGCCGCGATCAGCAGATTGAGCGGTGGGCGTTCGTCGGTGGCAGACAAAACAGCGGGACCGGGCGAGGCAGGAAAGGGGGCGTTCATATCTGTCCCCCTAGCGCTTTCTGCACGTCCTCGCTAGGGCGCACGGGATCGGAAAATTCGAGGACGGCTCTGATGATGCATCGCGCGCGCGCACTTTACGCTCTTGCCCTAACAGCGGCGCTCTCCGCCTGCGCCAGCAAAGGCGAGTTGGTGGTCGATCAAGGGGTCGGCATCTCCAGCGTGCTGACGCTATGCCCGGCGGTCGGCATTCCTGACTATACCGGCGACGTCACCACTTTTGCCAGCGGCGAAGATCGCAGCGCCAGCAGTCTTGATCTGAGCGCGGCAATGACCACTCTGCGCGCGACCTGCAACGACAGCGGCGAACAGGTTTACAGCGAAGCAAGCTTTGACGTGAACGTGCGGCGCACCGATACGCGCGGCGCGCGCACGGTGACACTGCCATATTTCGTGACGGTGCTGCGCGGCGGCAGCGCAGTGGTGAGCAAGCGCGTGGGGCAAGTCACCCTGACCTTTGCCGATGGGCAGGACCGTGCCAGCGGCACCGGCAAAGTCGGATCGTTCATCACCCGCGCCGATGCCGCCCTGCCCGACGATATCCGCCAAAAAATCACCAAACGACGCCGCGCCGGGGATCAAGAAGCCGCGCTCGATCCGCTGGCTGACCCCGAAGTCAAGGCCGCGATTGCCCGCACCCGGTTCGAAATGCTGGTCGGGTTTCAGCTCACCGAAGACCAGTTGGCGTATAACGCGACGCGCTGATTGGTTTGCGAAGGCGCCTCCGTTCGAGCGTCCTCGGTGCGTTTCCGTCACTACGTGCCGGAGCACCTGCGGGCGCGCGGTCGCGCTTGCGGTCGCAGCGTGACCGTTTAAAATGCCAACACTATGGTGAGTCCCCGCGAAGGCGGGGTTCTCGTCGAGGAGACTCCCGCCTTCGCGGGTGCGCACAGGTAACCAATGACCCAGACCAAAACCCTTTATGCCGCCTATGCGGCGCTGATCGAAACTGTGCTGACCGATCTGGTGGCAGGCGGCGTGCTGCCTGCTGGCACATCATTTGCCAATGTTACGCTCGAACCACCGCGCGATGCGGCGCACGGCGACCTTGCCACCAATGCCGCGATGGTGCTGGCCAAGGGCGCGGGCACCAATCCGCGAGCGCTGGCCGAAGCCATCACCGCCAAGCTGGCGGCCTATCCCGCGATTACCGCCGCCGACATTGCCGGGCCGGGGTTCATCAACCTGCGGCTGGCACCGGCCGCGTGGATCGAAGAATTGCGCACGCTGGCCGCGCTGGGCGATGCCTATGGCCGCTCCGCAATCGGGCAGGGCCGCCGGGTCAATGTCGAATATGTCTCGGCCAACCCGACCGGGCCGATGCACATGGGCCATTGCCGGGGCGCAGTGGTCGGCGATGCGCTTGCGAGCCTGCTCGAATGGGCCGGGCACGCGGTCACCCGCGAATATTACGTCAATGATGCCGGCGCGCAGGTCGATGTGCTCGCTGCGTCCGTGTATTTGCGCTACTTGGAGGCGATCGGAATCATTCGATTTTTCGGTACACCATGGTCCGCCGATAATTCAGAATCAGAAAGTGATGAATATGACGAATTCGTTAAGCGGGCAAGTGAAGCAACTGGGAAGGTAGACTTCGAGCTTTATCCAGGATCATACCTTGAGCCGGTAGGCATAGCTCTCGCACAAGAACTCGGCGATAGGTTTGCCAACGCCTCACGAAGCGATTGGCTGATCCTGTTTCGCACCCGCGCGGTCGCGGCGATGATGGACATGATCCGCGAAGACCTCGCCACTCTCGGGATCAAGCACGATCTGTTTTCGTCCGAGGCGGAATTGCAAGCCTCGGGCAAGGTTGATGACGCCGAGGCATGGCTGCGGACGCACGATCTTGTTTATGACGGCGTATTGGAAGCGCCCAAGGGCAAGGCCCCGCCCGAAGATTGGGAGCCAGTGCAATTGCCGCTGTTCCGTTCGACCCGGTTCGGGGATGATCAGGATCGCCCGATCAAGAAATCGAACGGGGCGTGGACCTATTTCGGCGCGGATCTCGCCTACCACTTCCAGAAGGCGCAAAGTGCCGATGCGCTGGTGGATATCTGGGGCGCGGATCACGCGGGCACAGTCAAGCGGATCAAGGCCGCCGTCGCCGCGCTGACCAGCGCAGACGGCGGCACTGCCAAGCCGTTTGAAGTCAAGCTGGTGCAGATGGTGCAACTGCTGAAGGGCGGCCAGCCGTTCAAGATGTCGAAGCGGTCTGGCAATTTCGTCACGCTTGCCGATATGGTCGATGAAGTGGGCAAGGATGTGGTGCGGTTCACCATGCTGACCCGCAAACCCGATGCGCAGATGGACTTCGATTTCGACAAGGTGGTTGAAGCCTCGAAAGACAATCCGGTGTTCTACGTGCAATATGCCCATGCACGGATTTGTTCGACTTTGCGCAAGGCGGCCGAGGCGGGCCTAGCGCCGTCCGATGCCGCGCTGGAGCGGCTGGGCGAGGAAGAAATCGCGTTGATCCGCCGCGCCGCGCAATTCCCGCGCGAAATTGAGGCGGCTGCGCGCGCGCGCGAACCGCACCGGATCGCTTTCTATCTGTATGATCTGGCGGCTGACCTCCATTCCTTCTGGAATCTGGGTAATGATCGGCCAGAAAAACGGTTCATCGTGGAACAGGATGCGGCCTTAAGCGCGGCAAGGCTTTTCCTTGCCACCGCAATCGGGCAAGTCATCCGCAATGGGCTAGGCGTGCTAGGCGTCGATGCTGTCGAAACGATGTAGTTTCTTGCGGAAAGGCGAGCTTCGCCATGATCAATGCCGAATACGAAGAACTGAGCGACGCTGATGGTGAGCTCAATTTGGCCAACACCGACAGCCTGCCGTGGCTTGAATCCGATGACGGAGATGAAGACACCGGCGGGCTGGATACCTCGCAGATCCTCGGCTTTGCCGCGGCGCTGGTGCTGTTGCTCGGCGCGGTGGTTGGCGGGGTGTGGTATTTCTCGTCCAGAGCGGCGGGCGGCGATGCGGTGGCCGATGGCAGCGTGATCGAAGCGCCTGCTGGCCCCATCAAAGAACGTCCTGACAGCCCCGGCGGCAAAGAATTCGCTGGCACCGGCAATGTCGCGCCGGTGGTGGGCGAAGGCGGCACGCGCCCGGCTGTAGTGGCAAGCGGCGAAACCCCGCCGCTTCCCGGTGCGCCCGCGAAAAAGCCTGCGGCAACCGGCGCGGCAAAGCCTGCTGCGGCCAAGCCGGTTGCTGGTGCGCCTGCGCCTGCGACCGCGACCGCTACCGCGACCGCGACGGCGACTGCGACGGCTGTGCCTGCTGCAAATCTTGCGGGTGTTGGCGTTCAGCTTGCCGCCTACGGCACCCGCGCCCGCGCCGAACAGGGATGGAGCGATATTTCGCGCCGCACCGATGCGTTGGATGGAGTCAAATTCCGGGTGGTCGAAGCCAAGGTCGATATCGGCACGGTTTACCGGTTGCAGGCCATCACAGCCGACCGGGCGGCAGCGCAAAAACTGTGCGCGGCGTTGAAAGCCGAAGGGCTCGATTGTCAGATCAAATAATGGTGGTGTTTGGGGCGGGTTAGGGCGCTTAGGTGCGCCTTAGGTGCGCTTTTCCCCGCTCTTGATGCGCGCTTGGTCTTGCTAGACCCCCGCTAGAATGCGATTTTGTGTCTATGACACCGGCAATCTTTGGTCTGAGCGGCCCGCACCTTACCGCAGACGAACGCGCGTTTTTCCGCGACGCTGACCCGGCGGGCTACATCCTGTTTGGGCGCAATTGCGTTGATCCTGCGCAACTGCGCAGCCTGACCGATGACCTGCGGTCAATCCACGGGCGCGGCCGATTGTTGGTGTCGATCGATCAGGAAGGCGGGCGCGTCGCGCGTCTGCGTCCGCCGCACTGGTCGGCGTATCCATGCGGCGAACTGTTTGACAGGCTTTATGATTTGGCCCCCGCCAGCGCGATAGAGGCCGCCCGTGCGAACGCTCATGCTATGGCGCTGGAACTGTCGGCGATGGGGATCACGGTCGATTACCATCCTCCGCTCGATCTGCGTGTGCCCGGCGCACACGACGTGATCGGCGACCGCGCGCTGGGCAGCGATCCGATGCAGGTCGCCGCGCTGGGCCGCGCGATCGTCGAAGGGCTGGCAGCAGGCGGCGTAACCGGGTGCATCAAACATATGCCGGGCCACGGCCGAACCGATGTCGATACCCACAAGGCAATGCCTACCGTCAACGCATCGGCTGACGAGTTGGAGGCTGATCTTGCGCCGTTTAAGACTCTAAAACATGCGCTTATCGGTATGACCGGACACTTGATGTTCCCGGTTTGGGACGCTGAAAACCCCGCCACGCTGTCCCCCACAATCATCGCCGACATCATTCGCGGCGCAATCGGGTTTGATGGCCTGCTGCTGACCGATGATATCGACATGGAGGCGCTGGGCGGCTCCATCCCCGAACGCGCCGCACGGGCGCATGGCGCAGGGTGTGACATCATACTGAATTGCTGGGCGAAAATGGCGGATATGGAGGGCATCTGCAATGCGCTGCCCGCGATGTCTCAGGCCACCACCGCGCGGCTTGACCGGGCGCTCGCTGGCACCCGGATCGCGGCTGCCATCGCGCCGCAACAGGCTGAATTGCTGGCAAAACGCGATGCATTGCTGGCGTTGACCGGAACGGCCGCATGACGGACGCTGGCGCACCGCTGATGTTTGCACCGGGCGATTTTGCCCGGCCGGATTGCGATGCGCTGTATCTTGAACTTGATGGCTGGGAAGGCCCGCTTGACCTGCTGCTCGACCTCGCGCGGCGGCAAAAGGTTGATTTGCTACAGATTTCGATCCTCGCGCTGGTCGATCAATATCTGACCTATATCGAACGCGCGGGCGCTATGCGGTTGGAACTGGCCGCCGATTACCTCGTGATGGCGGCTTGGCTCGCCTACCTCAAATCGGCGATGTTGTTGCCGAAAGCCGAGCAGGAAGACCCATCGCCCGAAGAACTGGCGCTGCGGCTGCAATTGCGGCTGCAACGGCTGGGCGCAATGCGTGAGGCAGCGGCGCGGCTGTTGGCGCGCGACCGGACCGGGCGCGACGTGTTTGTGCGCGGTGCGCCCGAAGGCCTGCGCACCGACCGCAAGACCGTGTGGCGCAGCGATATCTTTGCGGTGATTCAGGCCTATGGTCAGGTCAAATCGCGCACCGCACCGCGCATCTATTACGTCGCGAACCGCCCGGTGATGACGCTGGAGAGCGCGCTCGAACGGGTTTCGGCGATGCTGGGCGTGACGCTGGAATGGCTGGAGCTGCGCGATTTTCTGCCGCCCCATGCCGATCCGGTGCTGCGGCGGTCTGCGATGGCGTCAAGCTTTGTCGCGGCGTTGGAACTGGCGCGCCGGGGGCAGGCGGAATTGTCGCAGGATACAGCCTTCGCTCCCTTGCGCATCCGGCGGTTGAGGGAAGGGGTGACGCCGTGACCGGCGAACCCGGCACGCTGGAACGCGCGGTCGAAGCGACTGTGTTTGCGTCCGACGAACCGATGACCGTCGATGCGTTGGCAAGCCATCTGGGCGGGATTGATCCGGCCGAAGTGCGCGCTGCGCTGGCCGCGCTGGAACAGCACTACCTGCAACGCGGCGTGCATCTGGTTGAACGCGGGAAACGCTGGCATTTTGAGACTGCCGCCGATCTGGCACATCTGTTGCGGCGTGAGCAGGAACAGGTGCGTCGATTGAGCCGTGCGGCGACCGAAGTGCTCGCCATCATCGCTTATCATGAACCGGTCAGCCGCGCCGAAATCGAATCGATTCGCGGCGTGCAGACCAGCGCCGGAACGCTGGATGTGTTGATGGAGGCCGGCTGGATCAGGCTGGCGGGCCGCCGCGAGGTTCCGGGCCGCCCGGTGATTTACGCGACTACGCCGGGTTTTCTCGACCATTTCGGCCTCGCCAGCCGCCGCGACCTGCCGGGGATCGACGAATTGCGCGCCGCCGGGCTGCTTGATCCGGTTGATGATGCGCTGGAAAATGCGATGCGGTTTGATCTGGACGACGCTGATGATGGCAGAGACAGCCATGACATGCCGTAGCCGGGCTGCGGGCTGATCGTTCGACCCGGGTGGCATCCCTGCTGCAAGCCGCCTATATAGGGACAATAACACCAACATGAGGCTTGGATTATGCAACCCGGTATCTGGCAAATTCTCATCGTCGCACTGGTTGTCCTTGTCCTGTTCGGGCGCGGGCGGATTTCGGACATGATGGGCGATTTTGGCAAAGGCATCTCCAGCTTCAAGAAAGGCATGAGCGAGACTGAAGAGCCTGCGCCCAAGGCCCGGATCGAGCCGCCGGTGGCTGGCCCTGCTCCGGCAGAGGCGCCCGCCGCGACTGACAAGTCCGACACCACCAGCGCTTGATCCTGCCAACAAGGAGGCGGCACCGCCGCACCTGACATGTTCGATATCGGCGCCGCAGAGCTGCTCGTCATCATCATCGTCGCGGTCGTTGTGATCGGGCCGAAAGACCTGCCGCTCGCGATGCGGGTGGCAGGCCGCTGGATCGGCAAGATGCGGCGTATCTCCGCGCAGTTCCGCAGCGGGATCGATACGATGGTGCGTCAGGCCGAACTGGAAGACATGGAAAAGAAGTGGAAGGCGCAGAACGAGGAAATCATGCGCCGTTCCGCCGCCTTGACCGAGGCCGAAGCGGGCACGCCGCTGATGACCGGGCCGCCGCCGATCGACGCGCGGCCTGCTGATGCGGCGGACGCGGCGGACGGGGGCGGTGCAAAAATCGTTTCGAAGGGCGGCGATGTTCAAAGTTGACGATCTCGACGAAAGCCGCGCGCCGCTGCTTGATCACCTGATCGAACTGCGCACCCGCATCATTCGCGCGCTGCTTGCGCTGGCGGTGGGGTTTGGCATCTGTCTGTATTTTGCCAGCGACATCCTCGGGTTTCTGGTCTGGCCGCTCAAACAGGCGTTCCCGGACGGCGAGGGTCAGTTGATTTTCACCAAGCTGCCCGAAGTGTTCTTTGTGGAAATGAAGGTCGCGTTGTTCGCCGGGTTCATGGTCAGCTTTCCCGTGATCGCCAATCAGTTGTGGGCGTTTCTCGCGCCCGGCCTGTATGCGCGCGAGAAGAAGGCGTTTCTCCCGTTCCTGATCGCCACCCCGGTGCTGTTTGTGGGCGGGGCATCGCTGGCCTATTTTGTGGTGATGCCGACAGCGTTCCGGTTCTTCCTCGGATTCGGCGGGGAAGCGGGCGGTCTTAAAGTGCAGGCGTTGCCGAGTGCGGGCGAATATCTCAGCCTGGTGATGCAGTTCATCCTGGCGTTCGGGATGACGTTTTTGTTGCCGGTGCTGTTGTTGTTACTGCACCGCGCGGGGATCATCACGCGGGCGCAAATGGCAGGCGCCCGGCGATATGTGATCGTGGGGATTTTTGCGCTTGCGGCGGTGGTCACGCCGCCTGATCCGGGGTCGCAGATCATTCTGGCGATCCCGCTGATCCTGCTGTTCGAAGCATCGCTGGTGCTGATGCGCTTGCAAGAACGCAAGGTCGAAGCCGAGCGCGCGGCTGACACGGCGGACGAGGCGGCGGACGGGGCGGCGGCGGCAGAGTAGCTACTCGCCCCGCACCTTCACCCCGCCAATCCACACCGCGCTCACCTTTGTCTGACGAATATCGTCAGGCGCGGCGATCAGCGGGTCACGGTCAACCAGCAGGAAATCAGCCCGCTCTCCCGGAATCAGCCGCCCGAACCGGCCTTCGGCAAACCCGGCAAAGGCGGCGTCCGATGTAAATCCGGCGAGCGCCTGTTCGCGGCTCACCGTCTGTTGCGGGAACCATCCGCCAAATGGCTGCCCGCTGGCATCGGTGCGGCTGATCGCAGCGGCGATCCCGGCAAACGGATCGGCAGGTTCCACCGGCGCGTCCGATCCGAATGCGAGCCGCCCGCCTGCGGCGAGCACGCTGCGCCACGGATAGGCACCGGCCAGCCGGTCAGGCCCCAGCCGCGCTTCGGCCATCGTGCGGTCGGACGGTTGGTGCAACGGCTGCATCGAAGCGATCACGCCGTTGCGCCCAAACCGCGGAATATCCACCGGATCAATGATCTGTGCGTGTTCGATCCGCCAGCGCCGGTCGCCCGTGTAGCTATCGCTCAGCTCTTCAATCGCCCCCAGCACCTCGGCATTGGCGGCATCGCCGATCGCGTGAATGGCGGTTTGGAAATTGTCCGCCGCCGCGCGGCTCAACAGATTGCGCAGCTGCGCCGAAGTCAGCAGTGGCAATCCGCGCGTGCCCCGATCGTCGGCGTAGGGCGCCTTAAGGCTCGCCCCGCGTGATCCCAGTGCGCCGTCAAGATAGAGTTTGATCCCCCCCATCCGCAGCTTGTCGGCATACAGCCAGCCGGTCGGTTCAGGCCCGGCAACCAGTTCCAGCGTCTCAAAACTGTCGGCATAGGACATGATCCGCACCCGCAACCGCCCGGCATCACCCGCGCGGCGATAGGCGCCCCAATCGGCCATTTCCGTGCCCATGTCGGCCACCGCCGTCACGCCCTTGGCCAACAGCGCTTCCTGCGCAGCGGCGAATGCCAGATCGCGGTCTTCGGGGCGCGGCGCGGGCACCACTTTGCCGATCAATTGCACAGCATTATCGACAAACACGCCCGCAGGTGCGCCTTTGGCATCGCGAATAATCTTGCCGCCTGATGGGTCGGCGGTCTTGGCCGTGATACCGGCGGTGGTGATGGCGAGCGTGTTGGCCCAGTTGGCGTGGTTATCCGCGCGTTCAAGCCACACCGGACGATCCGCCACCACCGCGTCCAATTCGGCGGCGGTGGGGAAGCGGCCAAGGCCCCATTTTTCCTGATTCCAGCCGCGCCCCAAAATCCACGGGCGGCCAGGGTTTTCGTCGGCAAACGCTTTGATCTTGGCCAGCGCATCTGCGAGCGAGGCGGTGTCTGACAGGTCGAGCGTCAGCGCGGCAAAGCCGATATCCATCACATGGACATGCGCATCAATCATTCCCGGCAGCATCACCTGCCCTTCGCCATCGAGCCGATATTCAACCTGCGGACGTTTGTCCCGGCGCGCCAGCACCTGCACCACCTTGCCATCTTCATCGAAGATCAGGCCGGTGAAGCGCAGCAATTTGCCGCTTTCATCAATGGTGACGCCATCGACATTGTCGATCAGCGTATCGGCCAATGCAGGCGCGGCGAGGGTGAGGGTGGTGGCGGCGGCCAAAGCGGCAGAGACAGATCGAAGCATGGACATCCTTGGGCAAGTGCAAGTGCAGGGGCAGGGGCAGGGGCAGAACGGGCCGGCGGCAAGGGTGAGAGCGGCGGCCAGTCCAACCGTTATCCCGGTGCCTATCGCGTCGGCGCGCGCTTGCCAATCGTGCGGGCGCTCGAAATCGGTTGCCAAACAAATTGCCCTTACGTCGCCAAGCCTCTAATCGCTGCCGCATCATGACGACACAGACCGCATTATTTAGTCCCAAAGGTGCCGCCGCCAGCCCGGCCGACCTCACCCTTGACGATGTTCGCGCCGCTGCTGTGCGCATTCGCGGTGCGGTGGTCGAAACCCCGATGATGCATTCAATCACGCTGTCAGCAATCACCGGCGCGGATATCTGGTTAAAATTTGAAAACCTGCAATTCACCGCCGCCTATAAAGAACGCGGCGCGTTGAATGCGCTGCTGCTGTTGAATGATGAAAAGCGCGCGCGCGGCGTGATCGCGGCATCGGCAGGCAATCATTCGCAGGGCCTGTCGTATCACGGCACCCGGTTGGGCGTGCCCGTCACCATCGTGATGCCGCGCACCACGCCCACAGTGAAAGTGATGCAGACCGAAAGCGTCGGCGGCAAGGTGGTGCTGGAAGGCGAAACCTTTGACGAAGCCTATGCCCATGCGCGGCTGCTGGAAATCGAATTGGGCCTGACATTCGTGCATCCGTTTGATGATCCCGATGTGGCGGCGGGCGCGGGCACAGTTGCGCTGGAAATGCTTGCCGTAAAGCCTGATCTTGATTGCATCGTCACCCCGATTGGCGGGGGCGGGTTGATTTCTGGCATGGCCACCGTGGCCAAGGCGATCAACCCGGCAATCGAGGTTGTCGGCGTGCAGGCTGCGCTGTTCCCCAGCATGTTCGACCGGATAAAGGGCGAGGCCCATGATTGCGGCGGGGACACGCTGGCCGAAGGGATTGCGGTTAAACAGCCCGGCGATTTTACTGCCAAGGTGATCGCCAGCCTCGTGGACGATATTCTGCTGGTGGATGAACCCGCGTTGGAAAAAGCGGTGGCGCTGCTGTTGCAGATTGAAAAGACCGTGGTCGAAGGCGCGGGCGCGGCGGGGCTGGCTGCGGTGCTGAGCAACCCGGCGCGGTTCGCGGGCAAGACCATTGGGCTGGCGCTGTGCGGCGGGAATATCGACACCCGCTTGCTGGCCAACGTGCTGCTGCGCGATCTGGCGCGCCAAGGGCGGTTGGCGCGGTTGCGGATCACGTTGCAGGATCGCCCCGGTGCCTTGTTCAAAGTGATGCGCTTGTTTGACGAACACAACGTCAATATCATTGAAATCTATCACCAGCGGATCTTCACCAGCCTGCCCGCCAAAGGCCTGATCACCGACATCGAATGCGAAGCGCGCGATGCTGAACAGGTCGAACGGCTGGTCGAAGGTCTGCGGGCCAAAGGCTATGTTGTGCAACTGGTCGAACTGGGCTGAGGCCAAATGCGCCTGTGGGGCAGAAAAACGTCCCGCTTTGCACCAGTGCAGACAGGTTTTGGGCGGCAGAGCGCATAAGGCGGCGCATAATTCTCACCGATTTGTGGTTAAGGGGCTTTAACCTGAGCGATGGTGCGGGCATACGAATCTCGTAACGCTGCAAATCGCGCTTCGCACCCAGAGGATACGCCATACTCGTGACGGCCCCGATCCGCTTCCCCCGGTTCTTTGTGACCAGCCCGGCACCATGCCCCTATCTGCCGGGTCGCAGCGAACGCAAGGTGTTTACCGAGCTGAAAGGCCCGAACGCGGATCAGCTGAACGAGGCGCTGGGCCGCATCGGGTTTCGGCGCAGCCAGACGGTAGCGTATCGCCCGTCCTGCCTTGATTGCCAGGCCTGCGTTTCGGTGCGCGTGGTGGCGGGCAAGTTCCAGCCATCGGGCACGCAGAAACGTGATCTGAAACGCAATGATGATCTGGTGGTGACCGAATGCCGCCCGTGGGCAACCGACGAACAATTTGATCTGCTGGCGAAATATCTTGGGCAACGGCATCCCGATGGCGGGATGTCGGCGATGGATGAACTCGATTACGCCGACATGATCGAACACACCCCGGTCAACAGCGTGGTGACCGAATATCGCGAACCGGGCATCGGCGGGCGACTGGTCGGCGCGTGCCTGACCGACCGGCAGAGCGACGGGATGTCGATGATCTATTCATTCTACGATCCCGAGCACGCAGCCCGCGTCGGGCTTGGCAATTTCATCATCCTTGATCACATCCGCCGCGCCGCTCGCGAAGGCCTGCCTTACGTTTATCTCGGCTATTGGGTCGAAGGCAGCCCGCGAATGCAATACAAGGTGCGCTATCGCCCGCTGGAACGGTTGACCCGTGACGGATGGCAGCGGATCGACGAGGGGGAACAGCAGCGCCTGACCGCCGCAGCCACCGCGCCGCGCCAGTTACAGGATACAGTATTAGCAGGGGCACGAGGCAAGGATGGCCAACCTGTCAAGTTCCCTGAAAGCTGATTCTCGCCGCGTTTTTACTCTCAGCCTGACGATTGTCGCAGGATTGGGTCAGGCCGGACTGGCGCTGACGGCAACGCCGTTGGTGGCCCAACAGGTTTCGCCAATAGCTGGGGGCGAAGCTGGGCCAGAAGCTGGGCCAGAAGCTGGGAACGATGATGGCGTTGCGGATCAACCCTTGCCGCCGATCGTTGCAGTGCCCTTGTCGCTGGACGACCTGATCCCGGAAGAAGCGGTGCGCGATCCGGAAAGCTGGGCAGCGACCGGAGTGAATAACCCGGTGTCTGGCACGGCCGACTTTGGCGACTTTAGGCCAGACCTTGACCCGTCTAGCCCCCTGCTAGACCCCGCCTTGACCGCGCTTGACCCCGCCTTGACCCCCGATTTGGACGCTGTTTTTGCAGATTTTGCGATTGCGGTGCCGCCGTCGCTGGAACCCGAACCGGAGGTCGAAGCGCTGGCCAGTCTGGCTGCGCCGACGCTGGGCGATCTGCCGGAACTTGAACCCATCACCATCAGCCGCACCTTGGTGCTGGCCCTGCCGGCGGCGGCGGAAGCCTTCCCCGAACAACAGGAATTCATTCAACGTTTCAAGCAGTTGTCAACCTTGCGTGCGCTGGATGACGATGGCGAATCCGCGCAACAGGTCGCGGCCCGAGCCCGCGCGGACGAAGCGTTGCTGGGCAATATGCTGCGCACTTATGGCTATTACAGCGGTGATGTGCTGCGCCAGCTCTCGGGCGGCCGACGCGCGCGCGACGACACGGCTGACGGTGACAGCGAAGGCGCTGATATTGCTAAGCAACCGAGCGTCAGGTTCGATATTCTTCCGGGCACCCGTTACCGCTTTGGCCGGATTGATCTGGGCGCCTTGCTGCGCGTGGCTGAACCCGATGCAAGTAATCTGATCGCGGCATTCGGAATTCAGACTGGCGATCCGCTTTATGCCGACCGCATTGTCGAACGCGAAATTGAGCTCCGGGTGGCGCTCGGCGAAAGCGGCTATCCCTTTGCTATTCTTGGTGATCCTGATCTATTGATCGATCATGCGCGAGCCGAAGGTGACCTGACGCTGGATGTCCAGCCGGGCGGCAAGTATGTGTTCGGCGAGGTCATCAGCGCCGATCCCGGTTTCCTGTCGAGCCGCCATCTGGGCCGCATCGCCCGCTTTGATCCGGGCGATGGCTTTCAGCGGAGCCTTGAAACCGATTTGCGCCGGGCAATCATCGCCACCGGCCTTGTCTCCAGCGTCACTGTCACCCCGCGCGAAACCCGCGCGCCGGTTGGCGAGGAGCCCGGCGAAGTCGCGCTGGATGTCGGGTTTGAACGCGCGCCGGTGCGCACGATTGCGGGTGCAATCGGCTATGGTTCCGAGGACGGTTTCAAACTGGAAGGCCGCTGGGAACACCGCAATCTGTTCCCGCCCGAAGGCGCATTGCGACTGCGCGGTATCCTCGGCACGCGCGAAATGCTCGCCAGTGTCGGCTTGCGGCGCAACAATTTCCGGGGTCGCGATCAGGTGCTCAATGTCGATCTCTTCGCCAGCGACATCACGACCCAAGCCGTTGATTCGCGGGGGTTTGGTGTGCGCGGATCGTTCGAAAAAGTTTCAAACATCCTGTTCCAAAAACCGGTGAGCTGGCAGCTCGGCGGCGAATTGCTGTTTACTGACGAGCGCAACCGCAATGTGCAATCGGCGCCCGAAAACATAGCGCCGCGCCAGGCTTTCCTGATCGGCGGAGTGTTCGGCAGTATCACACTGGATGCCAGTGATGACCTGCTCGATCCGACCAGCGGTTACCGCGCTACGTTGTTTGTAGCGCCCGAGGCATCGCAGTCGCAAGGGGCGCAATCGTTCTATGTGCGCGCGCAGGGCGATGCGAGTTACTACCAGTCGGTGGGTCCAGCGGTGCTGGCAGGCCGCGTGCGCGCCGCCACAATTCAGGGCACATCACCCGACAATATCGCGCCATCACGGCGCTTATACGGCGGCGGCGGGGCTTCGGTGCGCGGCTATGGGTTTCAGGGCATCGGCCCGCGCGATGACTTCGGCAATCCCACGGGCGGCGGATCCTTGGTCGAATTCGCATTGGAGGCGCGGGTGGGAACGCCATTGTTCGGCGGCGCGGTCGAAGTCGTTCCATTCATCGATGCAGGGTCGGTCGGGCGCGGTTCAACCCCTGACTTTGCCGATATCCGGTTTGGTGCCGGCATCGGGATCCGCTATAAAACCTCATTCGGCCCGATCCGTGTCGATGTTGCCACCCCGCTTAATCCGACCGCGTTCGATAGCCCGGTGGTGGTTTATGTCAGCCTTGGCCAAGCATTCTAATGGCGGAAATGACAGCAACATCTGCGCCAGCCGCCCCCGCGCCCCGCCGCCGCTGGGCCAAGCGCCTTGGCTGGATGCTGGCGGTGCTGCTGACGCCGTTCGTGCTGGTGGCTGGGTTCCTCAGCACGCCGATCGGCAAACGCTTTGTCGCCGATCAGATCGCTGCGGCAGCCCCGGCGTCGGGCCTGCGGATCACAGTGGGGCGGATCGAAGGCGACATTTACAGCAACGCCGTGCTGCGCAAAGTCGCGGTGAGCGACGCCAAGGGGGTGTTCCTGACCATCCCCGAAGTGCAGATCGATTGGCGGCCGTTGAACTGGCTCTGGAGCGGGCTTGATATCCGCGAACTGACCACGCGGCGCGGGCGGCTGACGCGGCTGCCCGAACTGCTGCCCGGTGATCCCGATGCGCCGCTGCTGCCAAATTTCGATATCCGCGTGGACCAGCTGAACATCGAAAATCTCGTGATCGCCAAAGGGGTGGCGACGCCGCGCGATGAACGCGCCAATCTGACGGCGAAAGTGGATATCCGCGCAGGCCGTGCGCTGATCGATCTGACAGCGCAGTTGGGCGCGCAAGACCGTATTGCGCTGTTGATCGATGCCGAGCCCGATGGTGACCGGTTCGATCTGGAAGGTGATTACAGGGCACCGGCTGGCGGTGTGCTGGCGGGTCTTGCCGGTTTGAAAAGCGGATACAGCGCGCGGGTGGCCGGGGACGGAACATGGGCGCGGTGGCGCGGCACCGCTGTGGCAAGGCAGATCGGATTACCGGCAGCAGGCGGCGCGCGTGTGTCTGCGACGCAGCCGGTGGTGGCGGCGTTCGCGATTACCAATGGTGCGGGCCGTTACGGCGTGCTTGGGCAAGTGCGGCCATCGTTGGCGGAAGAAACATTGGCCGGGCGCGCGCTGGGCGAAACGGTGTCGCTGGCGGGTACTTTCACGCTGGATGACAGCGTGATCGAAGGGCGCACTGCGGTTGTTTCCAACGCGCTGGATTGGCGCGGCGGCGGGGCGGTGGATCTGGCCAACAATGCGGTCAACGGCGCGCGGGTGATGCTATCCTTGCGCGATCCCGATCTGATCGGCGCGGGGCTGCGGCTGGAGGGTGCAAAGCTGGCCGCCAATATCAGCGGAGATTTTGATGATCTGGCGATCAACCACCGGATTGATGTGGCACGGCTGGATGCCAGCGGTGTGACCGCCAGCGGGCTGGTGCAGGAAGGCCGGGCAAGCTTTGATGGCACCCTGCTGTCGTTGCCAGTGGCGGTGACCGCACAGCGAGTGACGACCGGCCTCGCGCTCGCCGATCCGCGTTTGGTGGATGGGCGGATGAGCGGTACGCTGACCTATGATACTGCGCGCCAGCGGCTGGTTGGGGATAATGGCCGGATCACATTCCCCGGGCTGGAGGCGGCGCTGGCGCTGCGCGGCGATGTGGCTGCCGGGGCCTATGCGCTGGCAGGCCCGGTCACGGCGCGCGGGTTGAAGGTCGATCGCGCGGGCGAAGTGACCGCCACCGCCAAGATCCTCGCCAAATTCGGCCCGGCCGTTCCGTGGAGCTTGCGCGCCAATGTGGCAGGCGTACTGGGCAAAATCAGCAATGCCTCCATCGTCAATCTGGCGGGCGAACAGGTTCGGTTCAGCGGCGCGCTGGGTATGGGTCCGGGCCTGCCTATTGTGCTGCGCGACCTAACGCTCGCCTCTGCGCGGCTCAACGCGCGGCTCGATAGCAAGGTGGTGCCCGGCAGCGGGGGTTTGCGCACCACCTTGGCGGGCAGCGGGCGGCAGGCAGATTATGGCCCGTTTACCTTCGATGCCGAACTAGCCGCCGATGGCCCGCGCGCGGTGCTGGTGCTGGCCGATCCCTATCCCGCCGCCGGACTGAAAGATGTGCGAGTCGCGCTCGCGCCAAGCCGCGATGGATTTGGGCTTGATGTTGAGGGGGGTTCGTTACTCGGCCGGTTTGACGGCGCGCTCGAATTGTTGCTGCCCGAAGGCGCACCAACCCGCATCGCGATCAACCGGCTGGATGTGTACCGCACCACGGTGACCGGCGCAGTGACGCTGGGGGACGCGGGGGCGGCGGGCGACCTGCGGCTGGCCGGCGGCGGCATTGACGGAACAGTGAATTTCCGTCCGCAAGGCGCAGGCGCGATCAGCTTTGCGGCAGATATTGCCGCGCGCAATGCGGCATTTGGTGGGACCACCCCGATCAGCATCGCCCGCGCTGATATCACTGCCACCGGGCGCTATGCCAAAGGAAAGACGTCAGTCGCGGCCGATATCAGCGCCAGCGGGGTCGAATATGGCGCGCTCAACCTCGCCAGCCTCACCGCGACGGCTGCGATTGAGAATGGGCGCGGCAAAGTGACCGGAACGATGGCCGGGCGCAAGGCTGACCGGTTTGCGCTCAATTTCGATGCTGATATTGCGCCCAGCCGGATCGCTGCGGCGGCACGCGGGCAATATGGCGGCGCGGCGATTACCATGCCGCGCCGTGCGGTGTTGACCGCGCAGGATGATGGCGGGTGGCAGCTTGCACCCACCCAGATCGGTTTTGCCAGCGGATACGCCATTGTCGAAGGTGCATTGGGCGGAGCGCAGACCAAGATTGAGGCCAAGCTGGCGCGGATGCCGCTGCGGCTGCTCGATCTTGCGGGAGCAAATCTGGGGTTGGGTGGGCGGCTTTCTGGGATTATCAACTACCGCCAGCAAGGCCGGGCCGCACCGACCGCCACCGCGCGTGTGCGGATCAACCGGTTCAGCCGAGCCGGGCTGGTGCTGTCGTCCAAGCCGATCAATGTGCTGGGCGTGGTCGACCTGACGGGCGAACGCCTGACTGCTGCCGGACGGTTGCTCGAAGGCGAGGCGCGGCGCGGCGATGTGTCGCTCAGGATAACGGGGCTGGGCAATGATGGCACCCTGACCGAGCGGATAATGCGCGGCCGGCTGGATGCGCGGTTAGCATTTGAAGGTGCAGCCGAAACGCTATGGCGGCTGGCGGCGATTGAGGCGTTTGATTTGACCGGCCCGGTCAAGATTGCGGCGCGCGCCACGGGGACGCTGCGCGCCCCGCGCATTTCCGGCACTGTTGCGAGCGATAACCTGACCGTTGAGAGCGCGCTGATCGGTGCCCAGATCGACAAGGTATCGCTGCGAGGCCGGTTCGCCGGATCGCGGCTGGAGCTCAGCCGGTTTTCGGGGGCAACGCGCGGCGGAGGGACGATCAACGGCAGCGGCACGGTTGATCTGGCCGGGATCAGCGCGGCACGCGGGCCGCAATTGGATTTGCGCGCGTCGGTTAAGAATGCGCGGCTGCTCGATAATAACGGGCTTCAGGCGACAATCACCGGCCCGTTACGGATCGTCTCCAGCGGACTTGGCGGGACGATCGCCGGGCGCGTGACAATCGACCGCGCACGCTGGGCGCTGGGGATTGCGGCAGAAGACGTCGCCCTGCCGCAAATCGCCACGCGCGAAATCAATGGCGAAGCTGGACGCGGGCGTCAGCAGAGCTCAGCGCGGGACAGCGCGTGGCGTTATCTCGTCAATGCCTCTGCGCCCGGCAGAGTCGCGGTCGAAGGCCTCGGGCTGGATAGCGAATGGGGCATCGACATTGCACTACGCGGAACGGTGAACGACCCGCGCATCGGCGGAACGGCGCAATTGGTGCGCGGCGATTACACCTTTGCTGGCACTCGGTTTGAACTCACGCGCGGGCGCATCCTGTTCGATGTCAATGGACCGATTGATCCGCGGCTTGATATCACTGCAGAAACTTCGCGCAGCGGAACCAATGTTGATATCGCGATCACCGGTAATGCGCAGTCACCCAGCATTGCTTTTTCATCCGATCCGGCGCTGCCTGAGGAAGAAATCTTGGCGCGGTTGCTGTTTGGTGGTTCGGTTACGTCGCTATCAGCCACCGACGCCTTGCAACTGGCAGCGGCGCTGGCGGCGCTTCAGGGTGGGGGCGGGGGGCTTGACCCGATTGGCAAGTTGCGCCGGTCAATCGGGCTGGATCAACTGCGGATCATCAGCGCCGACCCGTTGATCGGGCGCGGGACTGGCATTGCCATTGGCAAGAACATTACCCGCAGCCTCTACATCGAATTGGTGACCGACGGTCGCGGATATAGTGCCACGCAGGTCGAATACCGGATCACCAGCTGGCTGGCGCTGCTGGGCACGGTTTCGACCATCGGGCGCGATAGTGTAGTGGTCGAAGTCAGCCGCGATTACTAAGGGTTAGGACAAATACGCTTCGGCTTCAGCCGCGCGGCGGCGGACCAGCCCTTTGAGCACGCGCCCGCCCGCGCGGTTCCAGCGTGCAAACTCCCGCGCTGCCCCCTGAAAATCGCCGACAAGGTGCTTTTGCGTCAGTGTCGCGCGGGCGATTGCGCCGGTGTTGTAGTGAAAGCTGACCAGCGCATCGAACTGCGGCTGGGTGGTTGGTGCATCGCCTAAAAGGCGAGCGACATCGGCGGCATAGCGGATGAGATCTTGTGCTAGCCGATCGTCGCATTGCGCCTGAGTCCACACCGTCTGTGGCCCGATCCGGCCACCGTAGACATGGTCGCGGCCCGTTGCACCCCAGCCGATAGTCCAAGGCTCCCTGCCAGTGCCGGGATCAGGATAGGCCGCTATCATGCCATCAGTGCGCAGCCGCGCGCAGCCTTCAAACCGTTTGATCAGGGCGATACCGACAGGACTGATCGCCGATGCAGTCGAGGTGGGCGGTGAGACTGGATTCGGCTCAGCGGTCGTCGTCGTCCCAGCATCGCCCATCAGGCGGCGAATGACGGCAAGCAGCGGATTGGGTGATTGGTGCAGCATGGCAGGGCCTCTTGGTTGGAGTGCGGCAAAGTGAGGCGCATGGATTAGGCACAAACTGACCGAGTAGGAAAATGCGTAATGCGGCCAGTCAAAGGGCCAGGGTTGACAAGAACTCTTGACTGACAAGAGCTCTTTACAGTAAAGAACTCTTGTCAGGTGCGGGTTGGACAGCCCGAATCGGACACACCTGAAACCATTTCTCGCAACAGCATCCGGACAGG
>JBBRFG010000027.1:0-22591 GCA_038224685.1 Sphingomonadales bacterium | reverse complement strand
GGTTCCCGAAGCCTTCATCGCCCACAGCTGCGATAAAAACTTCGGCCAGTACCGTGACCGGGTGGGCGCGTTCTATATTCTGGCCGACGCGCAGGCGGCAATGGACACCGCGTTCAGCAACGCCAACGCGCTGGCCCGCGCCTGCTGGTCGATGCCGCCCGATCACGGCGGCGCGGCGGTGCGGATCATCCTGCGCGATCCTGACATGACCAAAGCGTGGCTGGCCGAACTGGACGATATGCGCACCCGGATGAGGGCGGTTCGCGCTGCGCTGGCTAAGACGGGCAGTGCGGGCCGGATCGACCTGACCCCGCTGGGCTCGCAGAACGGGCTGTTTGCGATGCTGCCAGTGACCAAGGACGAAGTCGCGGCGATGCGCGAAGACCACGGCATCTACATGGCGGCGTCGGGCCGCATCAATGTCGCGGGGCTGACGATGGGCAACCTGCCCAAATTCATCGCCGCGCTGACGGCGGTGGCGGGCTGAGGGCACGCACCATGCTCGACCGTCAGCCGGTGCTCGAAGGTGAGCGGGTGCTGCTGCGGCCCTTGCGCGATGATGACTGGGACGCGCTGTTCGCGGCGGCGTCTGATCCGTTGATCTGGGAACAACATCCCGCGCACGATCGCTGGCAAGAACGAGTGTTCCGAGCGTTTTTCGCCGATGCGCTGGCGGGCGGGGGAGCGTTGGTGGCGATTGACCGGGCCAGCGGCGCGGCAATTGGCTCGTCGCGGTATCAGGGGCTGGACAACGCGGGCGGCGGCTCAGTTGAGATCGGCTGGACGTTTCTGGCGCGCGCAGTCTGGGGCGGGGCGTATAATCACGAAATGAAACGGCTGATGTTGACCCATGCGCTGGCGAGCGTGGCGGAATGCCGGTTCGTGGTTGGCGAAACCAATGCCCACTCACGCCGCGCGCTGGAGCGAATTGGCGCGCGCCTGACCGACCGGGCAGAAATGCGCGTCATGGCCGGCGGAGCGGAAATCCCGCACGTCACCTACGTCATCACCCGCGCAGACTTCGCGAGAGGGCCGTTGAGCGGATAAAGGTGATACTCTGTCCGCAGTGGAAATGTCCTGATGGCTGATTGAATTGAACGCGGTGCACGGACAGGGGAAAGTGCTCTAAGGGCGGACGCAGGCTTGGACCCACCGGGGCAAAGGAGCAAAACGATGCGAAAGTGCCACCGCCCAATGACCGCCGCAGCACGGTGTGGGAGTTTCGCGAAGGGCGGCTTTCGGCAGCTCGGTCCGCACTCGGGAATGACCGGAAATGAGTGGGAAGCGGAATGGCAGGTTTCGCATCGATGAGCGCGATAGTGGATTCTCGTAAATGTTGGCGGCCGACATGCGAAGGCTCTGGACACACTGGTGGCCAATGCCCCAGCGTCTTCAATAGCATGGGCGCGACCTTCAAGAACGAGGTATAAACTTGGCATTGTGTGGTTGCCCTGCCTATGATCGTCCCAAAGCTGGGAGCTAGATCATTGAGCTTGGTGGAAGAAATTCAGGCTGGCGCACTCGACCGCGAGATGCCGGTTATTGATCTTTTGCGACGGGTTAAGCTGGCTGCTGCCAAGCTCAAGCTATCCGACACACAGGAGTGGGTCGAACGCGAGCTTTACGGCTACGCCGATGTAGAAGACACCGAGATCCCTGCCTATCGTGTCGCTTCGGATTCACTCATGCACTTCACACCATATCACGGCACGCGGCCTGCTCACGGCGATCCAGTGTCGATAGCCGCGATCTCGTTACACTGGTTCCGGGAGCCGGTCGGTGCCCTGGAGTCTTTACTGACTCTTTCTGGTGATCGTGTGGTCGTCTCGATAAATATCGATGTGGCCAAGATGCTCGCCGCTAATGGATTTAATGGCAACTACAGTATACATTTCTCTAAAAACGTCGTCGTCAGCATTGCGGACGCCGTACGTAACTTGATTCTCGACTGGGCTATAAAACTCGAGGCCGAGGGCATCCTCGGAGAGGGAGTGAGCTTTACGATGGAGGAGAAAGAGAGGGCGGCGCAAACCGCTTCAAACATCCAGATAAACAACTACGGCCATTTCCATCAAGGCGACACTCATGGCCATCAAAATCGCACGACGGTGAATGGCATGGACGTTTCTAACAATTCTCTCTCAATGGACGTCTTCGAGCAGCTTGAATCTGCCGTCACAAACAACATTGATAATGCGACAGATCGGGATGTGTTGCTTGAGCTAATCAAGCAAATGAATGAGAGGAAGGGCACTGCCGGATTTAAGGAAGCTTATACGAACTTTCTCGTGTCGGCCGCGAATCACATGACCGTTGTCGCGCCGTTCCTCCCCGCAATCGCCGCCTATTTACCTGCCTGAACCACCGCCGGTTTCCAACAGCACGAAGTCCTTCGGCGCGAGAGCCTTCTGCCACGCAAAAAGGGTTAACGAAGGGCAGTTTTCGGGAACGTAAAAAATCAATTTTACGATCAGCATGGAGTCGTAACAAGAATTTCGGCTTATGGCAAAATCGGCCATCAAGCCGCCATTCTAGTTTTGGGATCGTGGGCGGCAGACGGGAATGGCGGCAATTGGGTGGTTTCCTCCCTTCCCCTCAATCGTCGCCCCGGGCTTGACCCCGGGGTCAGGCTTTCCACTGCAAGCGCCTGAGATCGAGGCAGCCTAGCCCTCGGATCCCCGGCCTGCGCCGGGGCGGGCAAGTCCGGGGTGACGGAAAGGGGGAACGTCCGCTTAGGGGTCGCCACCCGAATGTCCGCCATAGGCCGCAGAGATCCAAAACCGGCCAGACTGCTCCCGCGACCCAGCACAGCACAGGCAGGCCCCGCTGTTCGCGCAGTCGCTTGCCAATACGCCGCTATCCCCCGCGCGCGCTTTCGCGTAAGATCGCCCAAGTCGCATTGATTTGAGGACTTATGACTGAAAAGCGTATTATCTACCGTTCGCAGCCGTTCGGCTTTGACAAGTCCATGCTGGCGGGCATCTTGTCTGCCGCGCGGCGCAACAATCCGCGCTATGGCATCACCGGGGCGCTGGTGTGCCGCCGTGATGTCTATCTCCAGCTGATCGAGGGTCCGGCAGACGCGATTGATGCGTTGTTTGCGCGCATTGAGGCGGACGACCGCCACACCAATGTCGAACTGCTATTGTCAGAAGACGCAGCCGAGCGGATGTTTCCGGCGTGGGCGATGCTCGATGACGAAGCGCCGTCGCTGTTCTGGTCTGCGAGCGATGTGGAGGCTGGCGCGCTCGAAGCGGCCAGCCCCGACCAATTGCGCGCGCCGTTTGAGCGGTTGAGCGCGGCCCATCCGGGCGGTTGAGTTACCGTGACGCCGCCAGTGACTGCATCCGTTTGAGATAGCGCGCCAGCACGTCGATCTCCAGGTTCACCATGTCATCCGCCGCCAACAGGCCTAGCGTCGTCACCGATGCTGTGTGCGGGATGATGTTGAGCAGGAAATCGCAGGTGCCATCGGCGCGGTCGCGCACGTCGTTGACGGTCAAGGACACGCCGTTGACCGTGATTGATCCCTTTTCGGCGATGAACGGCGCCATTTCGGCGCGCGCGCGGATTGCGATCTGCCAACTGCCACCTTGCTGCCGCACCAGCACCACCGTGCCGACCGAATCGACGTGGCCGGTAACGATATGCCCGCCCAACTCGTCACCCAGCCGCAGCGATGGTTCAAGATTGAGTTTCGCGCCAGCCTCCCACATCCCCGGAACCGTGCGGCTAACGCTTTCGCCCGACAGGTCGATATCGAACCAGGCGTCGCCTGCCGTTCCTCCGCGGTCAACCACAGTCAGGCACACGCCCGAACAGGCGATGGACGCGCCGATATCAATTCGTGCAGGGTCAAGCGGTGCGGTGATCCGCAAGCGCAGGTCGCCGCGTTGTTCAGCAGCAGCGATGGTGCCGATGGCGGTGACGATACCGGTAAACATGGGTGCGGGGTTCCTGTTAATCTCGGCAGCGCAAATAGGCGGTGAATGTGTCGCTGCCAAGCTGAAGGCGGTCACCTATCTGCCAGCGGCCATGCGCATCGCCAAGATGGGTGAGGCCGAGCGCGCCCAAGCTGGGGCGGCCATCGCCGATCAGGATCGGCGCGGTGTAGAGGTGCAGTTCGTCGACGAGATCAGCGGTAAGGAAGGCCGCAGCCGTCTGCGCCCCGCCTTCGACATAGAGATACAGCACCCCGTCCAGCGCGGCGATGTCGCGGGGCGCGGCGATGGCGGTTACTCCAGCGGGCGCAGCGCCGCGTGTCAGCACCGCCCGCTGCGGTGATCGTGCCTCCAGCCCCGGCAACCGCACATCAAGCCGCGGCGCATCCGCCCGCCATGTCTCACCGCCCACAAGAATCGCGTCATGCTGCGCGCGGATGGCGTGGACGTGCGCACGGGCGGCCTCGCCGGTGATCCAGCGGCTGGTGCCATTGGACAGCGCGATGCAGCCATCCAGTGACGTCGCCAGCTTCAATGTTACCCACGGGCGTCCGTGCCGTTGGCGGGTCAGGAACCCTGATAGGCTGGCGGCAGAGGCCGGATCATTGAGCAGCGTGGCGGAAATCCCTGCCGCTTGCAGCCGGGCGATACCGGCTCCGGCGGTGCGCGGGTCGGGATCGCGCTGGCCGATTACAACGCGGGCGGGCTTTGCCGCCGCGATCAGATCAGCGCAGGCCGGGCCGCGTTCCGAACGATGCGCGCATGGCTCCAGCGTGACGTAAAGCGTCGCTTGGGCCAGCACCTGCGGGGTTAGCCCAGCCAGCGCCGTCGCCTCGGCATGGGGACGTCCGCCCGCCGCTGTCCACCCGCGCCCGATGATGCGGCCCCCGCCGTCTGCCAACCCGTGCACCACCAGCGCCGCGACCCCCGGATTGGGCCGGGCAAGCGGGCGGGCGCGCAGCGCCAGACGCGCGGCGGCCGCCATCCAGTCGTGGTCGGTGCGAAGCGTGATTGCGGCTATTGCCCTGCGCCTTGGTCAGCGCCTTGCGCGGCGGCCTGCGCGGCGCGCTTGGCCAGATCTTCACGGCGCTTGGTGTCTGCGGCTTTCTCAGCAGCGCGTTCGGCGTCAGCCTTGCGCTCAATTTCCTCGACATCCATGCCCGTTGCTGCGCCCAGCGCCTTGTACATGTTGCGCTTGCGCGTTTCGATCCGTTCATTCGCGGCGATGCGCAATTCCTTCACTTCCTGATTGGCGCGGTTTTCAGTAGCGATTTCAGCATCAGTGCGCGCCGGGTCAAGCGTGGTGATATAGGTCACCTTGGGCCGCTCGGGTTCGCCGTAAACCGTGGTCCCCAATGCCCAATACATGATCATTGCGGCGGGCATTGCCGACAGCGCCAGGATCAGCCAGCGAAACGGTTGCGGGCGGCGAACCTCCGACCAGAAATCGGCCAGACCGGGGGCAGGGTTGAAACGGGACGGGGTACGGGGGCGGGATTTGGTTGGCATAGAGCCATTATAGGCACCAAGGCGGCGAACGCCAAATCCTTCGCGTTATCCAAAAGCGGCGTAGAGCCCCCGGCCATGATCTTTCAGCCACCGGTCCGCATTGGCAATCTCGCCTTCAAAAATGCGCGCCAGCAGCGTGTGGAACGCCGGGCTGTGATCGAAATGGATCAGATGCGCGACTTCATGGGCGACCACCGACCGGCGGACGTAGTCGGGGGCCTGCACCAGCCGCCAGTTGATGCGGATGCGGCGATGGTCGGAACATGATCCCCAGCGCCGCTGTGCGCGGCTGAGGCTGATGGGCACCGCCGCAAGCCCAGCGGCGGCGCAATAATCGTGCATATCGGCCTCGCATATTCGCAGCGCTTCGGCTTCCAGCCAGCGGCGCACGCGGGTCTCCAACCCCGTTTGCGGCCCGCCAAGGCGCAGCGCCTGGTCCACTACAGCCGGGCGGCGCGCAGCCGAAGGCTCCCACAGCAACCGCAGCGCTGCGCCGCGATAATGCACAAAACCCCCCGGTTGGGGCGCGGTTCGCGCTGGCAGCTTGGCAAGCTGCCCCGCCAGCCATTCGGCGCGGGTATGGGCAAAGGCAATCGCCTCGCGCCCCTCGGCCCAGACGGGCAGGGTTACACGCACCGCGCTGCCATCTGGTGCCAACCGCAGCGTGAGCCGCCGTGCATTGCCCAGCCGTTTGAGCACAATCGGCAGGCGTTTTCCGCCCAAATCAATTTCCGGCTCCAACGGTGCGCGGCGTAGCCAATCGATCATCCGCCGTCCCCAGCGTCGGTGACATAGTTTTGCGCGCGCGGTGATGGCCATTCAACGATATGATGTTCGATCGGCCCGGCGTCGACTTCGCTTACCACGCGGCCAACCACCGAAACGCCGACCCGGCGCACAGCATCAGGATCGCCGCTGATCAGGTAATGCCAGCCGGGCAACGGGCGGCCATCTGCGCGCAACCGGTAAGCGCAGGTGGATGGCAGCCAGCTCACCTGTTCAACGATCCGCAACGTCAATCGCAAGCAATCAGGAACGAACGCCTTGCGGTGGCGATAATCGCTGCATTTGGCGGTATTGGTGTCGAGCAGACGGCAGGCGATATTGGTAGCAATGATGTCGCCGGTGTCCTCATCTTCGATCTTGTGCAGGCAGCAGCGGCCGCAGCCGTCGCACAGCGCCTCCCACTCGGGCCGGGTCAGCTCGCGCAGTGGCAGCTGCCAGAATTGCTCTCTCAGCTCGCCCATTTGCCGATCTCCGCCGCCACCGCGTCCGCGCCCTGATCGACCGGCAGTGTCGCCAATGGCTCGCCCTGCGGGCTGAACAAATAGACGATATTCGAATGATCGACGAGGTAGCCGCCGCCATCGACCGCCGCGCCTTTGGCATAGAATACCTTGAACGCCTTGGCTGCGGCGGCGATTTGTTCGGGCGTGCCGGTGAGGCCGATGATGTCGGGCGAGAACGCGGCGGCAAATTCGCCCACCACCTGCTGCGTATCGCGTTCCGGATCAATCGTGATGAAGATCGGCTGGATTTTGGCAGCGAGGTCCGGATCGCTCGTCTTCAGCACTTTCAGCCCTTGGGCCACACGCTGCATATCGGTGGGGCAGACGTCAGGACAAAACGCATAGCCAAAATAGACGATCCGGTACTTGCCGGCAAAATCGCCCCAGCGCACCGTGCGCCCATCGCTGGCGGTCAGCGCAAAATCGCCGCCGATGGTTGCGCCTGCCAGCGGCGGCTCAGCCGCAGGCGGCGCGGCATTGCACCCAGCCAGAACAAGCGCGCCTGCGATAAGCGGCGCGATCAGCACAGTGAATGCGGCGGAGGGCTTGTTGATACGGTTCATGCTCTGCTAACTGACGAATTGCAAAAGGCGCGAGGCGTGCCGCCACTGGTGTATATACCAGATAAGTTGCCGGCCAAATATGTGGCAGGTAATGCGAAAGGATAAAACAGTGACGGCCAATGTTTTGCGCAAATTAGGGCTTCGTGCCCGGATTGCCAGCGCAATCCTGGTGATACTGGCTGCGATATTGGCTGCGATGGCGGCTGTTCCGGCCGCCGCGCAGTTCAAGTCCGAAGGCGCCGAATTTCTCGAAGCGGTCAAAGATCGTGACGGGGACAAGGCCACCGATCTGCTCAGCCAGCCGGGCAGCACTATCGTCAACACCCGCGACATTACCAGTGGGGAAACCGGCCTGCATGTCGTGGTCGCGCGCAGCGATGCGCTGTGGATCCGGTTTCTGCTGCAACGCGGGGCTGATCCCAACATCCGCAACAAAAAGGGCGTGACCCCGTTACAGCTCGCAACCGCAATGGGCTTTACCGACGGGGTTGAGGCACTGGTCAACGGCGGGGCGACGATCAATGTCAGCGACCAGACCGGCGAAACCCCGTTGATCGCAGCCGTCCACGCCCGCAACGTGGCGCTGGTGCGGCTGTTGCTGGATAAGGGCGCAGACCCCGATCACAACGACAATTCCGGGCGTTCGGCACGCAATTACATGGAATTGCTTAGCGGCAACACCCTGATCAAACAGGAATTCGCCGATGCCGATACAAAGCGGACGGCGGCGGGAACCAAGCGCGACTACGGGCCTTCTTTCTGACATGACCACAACCGCTCCCGACTTCGCCGACCTGACGCTGGATGAACTGCGGATCGCGCTCGCGCCCGATATTGCGGCCTCGGCGATTTTCGATGGCTGGAACGGAACCGCGCTGGTCGCCGCTGCCGAAATGGCCGGTTGCGATGTTGACGTCGCCAAGCTGGCATTTCCGGGCAGCAAGGCGATGGACATGGTCGAAGCGTGGATCACGTCGGTCGATCAGGTGATGGAGGCCGAATGGCCCGCCGAACGCCTCGCCGCGCTGAAAATCCGCGAACGCATTCGCACGCTCGTCGCGTTCCGGTTGGATGCGGTGGCGCATATTGACGAAGCCGTGCGCCGCGCGCTTGCCGTGATGGCGCAGCCGCAGAACGCGCGCCGCTCGCTGAAACTTGGCTGGCGTTCGGCCGATATCATGTGGCGGCTGTCCGGCGACACGGCGACCGATTACAACCACTATACCAAGCGCGCGATCCTTGCCGGGATTTACTCGGCGACCTTGGCGGTGTTCATCAATGATGACAGCGACGGCAAGGCCGACACCCACGCTTTTCTGGAACGGCGGATCGATGGGGTAATGCGGTTCGAAAAGGCCAAAGCACAGTTTCTGAGCAAAGACCGCGAACTGCCCAGCCTGACGCGGTTTCTCGGGCGATTGCGTTACCCTGCAAGGTAAGCCGGGGATAGGCGGACAGGGCTTGTCGTCTCGCCCGCATTGTTGTCCTATGACCTTCGCCAGAGTCGCGCAGTCGTGCGCGCAAGCTTTTGACGGGAAGGGATGTTTCAATGGCGGGTTCGCTCAACAAGGTCATGATAATCGGCAATCTGGGGGCTGACCCCGAAATTCGCAGTTTCCAGAACGGCGGCAAAGTCGCCAACCTGCGGATTGCCACGTCGGAAACATGGAAAGACAAGAACACCGGCGAGCGCAAGGAAAAGACCGAGTGGCACACGGTCGCAGTCTTTTCCGAAGGGCTGGTGGGCGTGGTCGAACGCTACCTGAAAAAAGGCAGCAAGGTGTTCGTCGAAGGCAAGCTGCAAACCCGCAAGTGGCAGGATCAATCGGGCGCTGATCGCTACAGTACCGAAATCGTGATCCAAGGCCTCGGCGGCACGCTGACCATGCTTGACGGCGCACCAGGCGGCGGCGGTGGTGGCGGCGGGGGCGGGCGTTCGGGCGGCGGCTCAGGCGGATACGGCGGCGGCGGCGAATCAGGCGGCAACAGTGGCGGCTGGGATCAAGGCAGCGGCGGATCGGGCGGCGGCGCTGGCAGCGGCGCGGGCGGTGGTTCAGGCGGCGGCTACGATGATCTGGACGATGATATCCCGTTTTGATCGGGCTTCCCGCTCAATGGCAGGAACTGCGCGCTTGGAGAAAAAAGCTGCCGTTCGGGTTTCGACCCCAAAACGGTCGTTCCGACTCTGGTAATCCAAAGATGGATCAACATTCGTATTCATCAACCGCTTGCTTGACCTGTTGCGAGGCTGAAGCGAAGCTGATCTTGTTCTGGAGAGGGACCACAATAATGCGCCATGTCACTGCGCCTCGCGCGCTTGCAATCGCAATGGCTGGTGTTGCCGCTGCGAGCTTCCATCCAGCTCCACTGCTCGCGCAACATGAAACTTCGGTCCAACCTGAGACGGTCGATCCGCGATGGCGCGCTACGACGATCTACTTCCTGCTAACCGACCGCTTTGCCAACGGCGACCCGACTAATGATCGCTCGGTTGCCCGCGAACCGAAAGGAGGGCCGCTGCGCAGCTTTGAAGGAGGCGATCTCAAGGGTCTGACCCTGAAGATCGAACAGGGTTGGTTTAACGATCTTGGCGTCGACGCGATCTGGACAACGCCGGTGATCGAGAACGTCCACGGCTTCGTCGAGGAAGGCGAGTGGGGGCGCACCTATGCCTATCACGGCTATTGGCCCAAGGATTGGACCGCAATCGATCCTAACCTGGGGTCTGAGGCCGATTTCGCCGCAATGGTGAAGGCGGCGCATGGCAAGGGGCTGCGGATGATCGTCGATGTGATCGCCAACCACGCCGGACCGGTGACGCCGCTAGATCCGCAATGGCCCGAAACATGGGTGCGTCGCACGCCCGCCTGCGATTACCAAAGCTATGCCGGAACGGTGGACTGTGAGCTGTCCTTTACTTTGCAGGACATGCGCACCGACAGCGAGGTTGCGGTGGCGGTGCCCGACTTCCTCATCGCCAAGTGGCGCAAGGAAGGGAGGCTCAAGCGTGAGTTTGCCGAGCTCGATACGTTCTTCGCTCGCACCGGCTATCCGCGTGCACCGAAGTATTATCTGATCAAGTGGCTAACCGACTGGGTGCGCGATTATGGCATTGACGGCTTCCGCGTGGACACCGCCAAGCATGTCGATCCTGAACTGTGGGGCGTACTCAAGAAGGAATCCGCCATTGCACTGGCCGAATGGCGCGCGCGCAATCCTGACAGGATCGCAGAGGATCGCCCGTTTTACATGGTTGGTGAGGTTTTCAACCATGGGTTACTGGCCAACGGCCAATCGGTCGGCGCGGCCTACGATTATGGCGACCGCATAGTCGACTTCCGCAAACACGGCTTCGATGGCACGATCAACATGGGTTTTCCCGCGCACCTCGCGATGCCGCTCCCCGCCCTATATCGCGCATTTGACGCCGAATTGGCGACGGGTGCCTTCGCGGGAAGAGCAACACTGAACTATCTCGCGTCACACGACGACATGGCTTCATACGATCAGGCGCGCGCCAAACATTTCGAGGCCGCCGAGGCGCTGCTGCTCGCCCCTGGCGGTGCGCAAATCTACTACGGCGACGAAATTGCCCGCTCGCTGGTGATCCCCGGCACCAAGGGCGATGCAACTCTGCGGTCAGTGTTCGACTGGCAGAAGGCCGATACCCACCCCGGGCGAGCCATGCTTCAGCACTGGCAGAAGCTCGGGCAATTCCGCAAGCGGCATCCAGCGATAGGAGCAGGCCGCCATCACGAGCTCGCTTTTAAGCCCTATACTTTCGCACGCATCCTGAACGAAACCGAGCTCACCGACAGAGTGGTTGTGGCGATCACCGCAGGAACGACCGGCCCGGTTACCATCCGCACCGGGACAGTCTATCCGGAAGGCACATTGCTGCGCGACAGCTACAGCGGCGAGATGGCACGCGTGGAGGCTGGGGAGGTGCGTATCGCCAAGCCGGGTCGCGTCGTCCTTCTCGAAGCGGCCGAATAACATCTGCGCTGGCAATTCTCGGCGAGAAAGCCGCCATTCCGAAATCCACCCACTTGCAGTCATTTGCGGCGGCGATACTCGATCCCGAAGCCCGCCGTCACCGTCACCCCGGCGCAGGCCGGGGCCCAGAGCCTCATGGAGCAGTGTGTGCCGCTCTGGGTCCCGGCCTGCGCTGGGATGACGAGATATGGGAGCTTCCCACCCATCACCGGCCATTTCCAACAAGCTGGGAGAAATCCGAAACCTGCTCGGCGGCTTTGGCATGGTTTTTGGCTAAAAGCTGCCATTGCCTTGTTTCCGTCTTCCCGGGCTTGACCCGGGATCCCGCTTCTTCTTGCGGGCGGGTGGCAACAAAAAAGGCAGGGTGACCCCGGATCAAGTCCGGGGCGACGGGATGGTGAGAATTCACCCAAATTCCCGTCAAGCAGCGGAAGACCTAAAACCGGAGACGCTAAACTCAACCCCGCTTTGGGCCCGCTAGACCCCTCCTAGACCCCGGCTAGACCCCTCTTAGGCCCCCCTTAGGCACCCCTTAGGCCAATGTTTCACGTGAAACATTGGCGGATTATGGCTTCTGTAGCGCCGCCAGCATCGCGGCCATTGGCCCATCCTGCTCACCCTCCGCCACGATCCCAGCCGCTTTCCTCGCCGCCGCTGCGTTTGGCCCTTCGGCATAGGGATCAATCGCGAGGCCGAGCGTTTGCGCCACGGCCTCGCCCAGATCGAACATCTCGCCGGTGAACGCGATTTCGTCGCAATCATCGGCTTCCAGCTCGATTTCGAGCGCTTCGTCCTCGGTCATCGGCCGTGCGCTATCTTCGACGAAGCGCAGGTCAACCGGCTCGTCGATGGTTACCGGGAAATCCTCGGTTGAAATTGCGCAGGGCTGCATGATCGCGGCTTTCAATCGCCCGGTGGCGCGGATCGCACGCGGTTTGGCGTCGAGCGCTATCTCCGCCCGCAGGCTATGCACCGCGCCCAGCCCGAACCGCTGTGCCAGCGCCGTGCGCTCGTCCGGCGTCGCCTCGATCACCACCGCGCCGGCGGGCAGGGGCCGCGCTTTGACCATGCGGGTCAGCTCTAACGGGGGGAGCGAAGCGCTCACCAGATTGCGCTTGCTTTGAGCATTTCATCATCGCTGAAGCGGGCCAGCCGCTGTGATAGCTTCATCAGACGGTCGGCCACTTGCCCCGCGCGCAGCGTCTCGTCCCCGCCTTCGGCAAAGGTCACATTGCGTTCCACCGCGCCGGTCAGCTTGGCCAGATCGCCTGCGTTCAATGCGCTGCGATAAGCGCCCAGCCTGCCGCCGAGCACGCTCATCAGCTTGCCGATGCGCTTCCCCACCACCACATCATTCACCCCGAATTCGCGCAATTGCCCGTCCATATCCTCGACAAACAATTCGGCCAGCAGCGCGCTTTCTGATCGCAATTCCGATGCTTCGATCCGCACGATCACCGTGCTGAGCACCGCAGTGATCAGATCAAACCGCCCCGCAATCGTATCAGCCACGCCGCATTCGGCATAGAACGCCGGATCGCGCGCCAGTTCGATCACGCGGTGCCACAGCGGGCGCACAGTCTCGCGCGGGTCGGGGGCAGTGCCCAGCAGGCGGGAGAGGAAGGACATGCGGATCGGGCCTTTCGCGGGATCAGAAAACGATTTTTAAGGTGGGAAGCACCCCGGCAATCTCACACAAACGCACGAAGGCCGGATGGGTTCAAACGCAGTTCAACCACAGTTCAGGCCGTGCTTGCCACCGCAACCTTATATGGTGCGTTGCAAGCGGGCGACTAGCCCCTTAAAGCGCATGGCCCAAGGAACACAACGCGCAGGTGCGCACCGCAGGACGGGACAAACACGGTTTGACGCAGATGAACACAGCGAATGTGGAGAAATCAGGCGCCCCCAAGATCAGGCGCAAGATCAAAGCGGCTGCGCTGTTGGCGGCGATGGCGGCGATATTGCCGGGGTGCGCGTCAATCCAGGATTCGCGCGGCTATATTGTTGATCCACTGCTGACCAACGCGATCCAGCCGCGCATCGACAACCAGCAATCGGTTGAAAGCACGCTTGGGCGGCCGACCTTTACCAGCCAATATGGCACGCCGACTTGGTATTACGTGGCCAGCATCACCGCCCAGCGCCCGTTCAACCGGCCGCGTATCAAGGAACACAGCGTGCTGGCGGTGCAGTTTGATGAGGCGGGCCGGGTCGCCAGTGTTGAGCGCAGCGGCATGGACCGTGTGGTGTTCCTCGACCCCAATGGCGACAAAACCCCGACGCTCGGGCGCGAACGCGGCTTTCTCGAAGACCTGTTCGGCAATATCGGCCAAGTCGGCGGCGCAGGCCTGCCGGGCGGCGGTGGTCCGGGCGGGCCATAGCCGGTTGGTGACGGTGAACGCTTGACCCGGCGAGCAGGCGCGCCATATTCGTTTCCATGAGCAGCGACCCGGCGAGCCACGGCCTTATCCAGTGGCACGGCACCACCATCATCGGCGTGCGGCGCGGCGGCACCACCGTCATCGCGGGCGATGGGCAGGTGTCGATGGGCAACACCGTGATGAAACCCAATGCGCGCAAGGTTCGGCGGATTGGCGATGGTACAGTTGTAGCGGGCTTTGCCGGGGCGACCGCAGATGCCTTCACGCTGTTCGAGCGGCTGGAGAAAAAGCTGGAACAGCACCCCGGCCAGTTAATGCGCGCCGCAGTGGAGCTGGCAAAAGACTGGCGCACAGACAAATACCTGCGCAATCTTGAAGCCCTGATGATCGTGGCCGATGCCGAGACGCTGCTGGTGCTGACCGGCAATGGCGATGTGCTGGAGCCAGTTGGCGATATCGCAGCAATCGGATCGGGCGGCAATTTCGCGCTCGCCGCCGCGCGGGCGATTGCCGATTATGAAAGCGACGCCGAAGTGATTGCGCGCAAGGCGATGGCGGTCGCAGCCGATATCTGCGTGTTCACCAACGGCAATTTGACGGTCGAAACGGTTTAACCCTATTCGCCTGTCGCCGATACTGCGGGAGCGAGGAGGCGGGGTGATCGTTGAGCACATAACGCATCAACACGATGGCAAGATTGCCGCGATCCAATTGTTGCGGGCACTTGCCGCATTCACCGTTGCGGCTGGTCATATCGCGTTCGGTTTTGCCGATCACATTGGCCAAGGTCTCGGGCGGGCTTGGCCCAGCCAAGTAAGCGGCCAAGTGAGCGGCCAATTGGCGGTCATGCTGTTCTTCATCGTATCGGGTTATGTGATGATGGTCGCCGCCTAAGGCCGGTTCGCCACGCGAGGCGCCCGGTGGCTGTTCTGGCCCCGCCTTCTGATCCGCGTCATGTCGCCTTATTGGCTGGCGACCGGATTGCTCGGGGTGATCTTCCTTACGCTGTTCCCGACGCCGATTGAGTCGATGCGGTTTCTAAAGTCACCGGCACTGATCCCGTACTGGCCCGATAATGGAGACTCGAGGCCATTGCCGTTCCTGTGGGTCGGTTGGACGCTGCTCTATGAAATGATGTTTTACGCCTGGTTTGGATTGTTCCTTGGCCTGCCGCACGCCCGGGCGTTGGTGGCGGTTGCCGCCGCGCTGTCAGGGCTGATCATCGCCGGAATATGGGTGCCGCCCTTCAACGCCTTCCTGTTTGCAGTGACGCGGCCTGTGTCGATGATATTTGTCGCCGGGATGATTCTCGCCTGTTATCGCAGCGGCGGCGCGCAGGCCGCGCCGCCGCTGCGATGGTTGGCGCTGGGCGCAAGCGTAGCGGCGGTCTGGCTTATCCCGGCACCGTCTGTTCCGGGCACTTTGGGATGGGATCACCTTGGCTGGTGCGGTGTGCCAGCTGTGTTAATTGCGGTTGCAGCGTTGGGCGGGCCGTTGCCGCTCTACGGGGTTCGATGCCGGGCCGTGCGATTACCTTGTTAGTGCATTATTGGCGGTGCTTGGCCTTAGCTGGCTGTTCCATGTCGCGGTTGAGCGGCCGTTGACGCTGGCCTTGAACCGGCGGCTGGCGGCGCCACATAGCGTGGAGGAACTTGACAGAAAGACCCCATGACCACTTCCCCAATTCCGCAGGCGCTCACCCCCAAAGCCATCGTTGCCGCGCTCGATGAACACATTATCGGGCAGGCCGATGCCAAGCGGGCGGTTGCTGTCGCGCTGCGCAATCGCTGGCGGCGGCAGCGGCTTGGCGACGATCTGCGCGATGAAGTCACGCCCAAGAACATCTTGATGATCGGCCCAACCGGCTGCGGCAAGACCGAGATCAGCCGCCGGTTGGCGAAGCTCGCCGAAGCCCCATTCATCAAGATCGAAGCGACCAAGTTCACCGAAGTCGGCTATGTCGGCAGGGACGTCGAACAGATTGCCCGCGACCTTGTTGAAGAGGCAATTCGGCTGGAGAAGGAACGCCGCCGCGATGCCGTGCGCGAAGCCGCATCCGAAGCCGCGATGGACCGGCTGTTGACCGCGTTGGTGGGCGACAATGCGTCCGAAGCGACCCGCGCGAGTTTCCGCCAGCGGATCGTCCAGAACGCGATGAATGATGTCGAGGTGGAAATCGAAATCCGCGATACGCCGTCTGCCCCGTTTGATATGGGCAATATGGGCGGCCAGATGGGGATGATCGACCTGAGCGATATGATGAGCAAGGCGCTGGGCAAAAAACCGACCCGACGCCAAAAGCTGCGGGTGCCCGATGCGTGGGACCGGCTGGTTGACGAAGAGGCGGACAAGCGGCTGGATCAGGATGATGTTGCGCGCGTCGCGCTGGCCAATGCCGAAACCAATGGGATCGTGTTCCTCGACGAAATCGACAAGATCGCAGTCAGCGATGTGCGCGGCGGCAGCGTGTCGCGCGAAGGCGTGCAGCGCGATCTGCTGCCGCTGATCGAAGGCACCACGGTGGCGACCAAATACGGCCCGATGAAAACCGACCACGTGCTGTTCATCGCCAGCGGCGCGTTTCACGTGGCCAAGCCGTCGGACATGCTGCCCGAATTGCAAGGCCGCCTGCCGATCCGGGTCGAACTGCGCGCGCTGACTGAGGCAGATTTCGTCCGCATCCTCAGCGAAACCCGCGCCAATCTGGTGGCGCAGTACAAGGCGCTGCTGGCCACCGAAGAGGTGACGCTCGACATCACCGAAGATGCCATCGCCGAAATCGCCCGCATCGCCGCGCAAGTGAACGCCAGTGTTGAAAATATCGGCGCACGGCGGTTGCAGACCGTGATGGAGCGATTGCTGGAGGAAATCAGTTTTGAGGCTGAAGATCTGAAAGGTCAGACGGTGATTGTCGATGCCGCCTATGTGCAAGGGCGGCTGGCGGGGCTGGCCGGCAATACCGATCTGAGCAAGTATATCCTGTGATGACGGGCGGTCCGGTCAGCGATCTGCGCGCAATGCTGGCGGGGATGGCTACGGTGCTTGACCCTGGCCCGTGGCGATTTGTCGTGGTGGAGGGCGAGGCGCCTTTGGACGCCTTCGCGCTGATCCGTGAGGATGAGGGCACCACCGCAATTGTGCCGGGGGAGGGCGAGCAGCCCCCTTTCGCCCGGATCACCCTGCAAGTGCATTCCGCGCTAGATGGTGTGGGGCTGACAGCGGCGGTATCTGGCGCGCTGGCTGCGGCTGGCATTGCTTGCAATATCGTCGCCGGATTTCACCACGATCACCTGTTCGTGCCGTGGGATCGCCGAGCGGAGGCGCTGGATTTGTTGCGCTCGCTCTCATCCCGCTCATCCTGAGCCTGTCGAAAGACGAGCAGGCTCAGACCGGGCAAACGGGCTTTTGGGCTTACTTCCCCAGGAGATACTTCTCCCAGAACACCAATTGCGCAAGGAATGCATAGTCTGAATTGGCCTTCTTGGCGAAGCCGTGGCCTTCGTCGGCGGCAACCAGATGCCATGCCTCACCGCCATTAGCGCGGATCGCCGCGACCATCTGATCGGCTTCGGATTTCGGCACGCGCGGATCATTGGCGCCGGTGATCACGAACATCGGCTTTTCGATTTCGCTCACCCGGGTCAGCGGGCTGATTTCGGTAAGCTTGGCCCGCTGCACTGGATCACGCTCGTCGCCGTACTCCACCCGGCGCAAATCCTGGCGGTAAGGATTGGTGTTTTCGAGGAAGCTGACGAAGTTGCTGATCGCCACGGTGCACTGGGTCGCGGTGAGTTTGTCCTTCAACTGCACCGCTGCGGCATAGCACATATATCCGCCATACGACCCGCCCGACAGGCCGATGCGCGCCGCATCCACCGCCGGGTCGGCACGCACCGCATCGATCAGCGCGGCCATGTCCTTGACCGAATCCTCGCGCTTGAACGGGCCATTGTCGAGGCTGACGAAGATTTTGCCATACCCGGTTGAACCGCGCACATTGGGGTAGAATATCCCGATGCCCAGTTCATTGAGATAGTAGTTGTTGCGCCCTTGAAAGCCTGCGGTGCTCTGGCCTTCGGGCCCGCCGTGGACGCTGACGATCAGCGGGCGTTTGCCCGGAAACTTCTGTGGATCAGGCAGATACAGCAGGCCCGATACCTCCAGTCCGTCAAAGCTTTTGGTGGTCACAATACGCGGTTCAACATTGACGTTGGCATCCAGCCCGCCGGTTTCGCTGGATGTCCAGCGGGTCAGTTGCATCGTTGCCGGGTCGAGCGACCAGACATCGGCTGCGCTTTTGGCGCTGGAGAACGAAAACCCGATTTCGCCCGAGGCTGCAATTTCCAGCCCGCCAATCAACCCGGCGGGCAGGGCATCAACCGCAGTGACCTTGCCGCTGGCGACGTCCATGATCCGCAAACGGTCGCTGCCAGCCTGATTGACGACATAGGCGATGGTCTGGCCATCATCCGACATGTCAAAGCTGTCGACGTCAAATGTTTCACGTGAAACATGGCTAAAGGCACCCGAGCGGGGGTCTAAACGGCCCAAGCGCTGGAAATCCGACCCCTGATCGCTGGTCACCCACAAGGTTCCGTTGGGCGCGATTTCCATGCCGCCATAGGCGATCTCTGCCGCCGGATCGCCGATTGCGGTCATCGCCCCGGTGGCCAGATCAAGCCGGTAGAGATCGACATCCTGCACCGAATTGTAATCGGCGACATAGGCGGCGGTCTTGTCCGGGGTGAAGGCGGTGATGGCCCAGCCGCCGCCCTTGCTTTCATGCACGATCCGGGCCGAGGCGGGGTCGCGCGGGTTCATCACATAAAGATCCGAATCCACCCCGTTTCGGCGGGTCGAGCTGAACCCGACCAACTCGCCATCTTGGCTCCAGGCATTGGGTTGGTTGCGGCTTTTGCCATCGGTCAGCAGGGTAAGGCGCCCGTCTTTAAGGGTGTGGAGCTGGAAATATTCATCCCCGCCGCGATCTTTGGTCACCAGAATGATGTCGCCCTTGGCCGGGGCATAGCCGCCCCGCACCGGCTCGGCTTCAAAACTGATCTGGGTGCGCGCCCCCATCGGCGTGTCGATCCGGTGGAGCTGCGGCACATTGGCAAAGCGGGTTGAGATCAGCACCGCACGGCTGTTCGGATCCCACCCGGCAAACCCTGCGCCGCGCGCTTCGAGATAGGGGCGGGCGCGGTCTGCCAAATCCAGCGGGATCGGCGGCATCGCCTCGGCCGTCAACGCGGCGGGGGCGGGCACCGTCGGTGCGTTGGCGGCAGGCACATCCTGCGCCGCAGCAGGCAGGGCCACACTGGCAAGCAACAAGGCAATCAGGCGGGCATCACGCATGGGTTTGAACTCTCTCCGGTTGAGGGTTAGCGAGGAATAACCGCGCGGCCAAAGCCTAGCAATGGCGCGGCTATTCCGCCGCTTCGGCTTCCTCTGTGGTATCGGCGGCATTGCGGTCATTCGCCTGGCGCGCCCACATCTCGGCATACAGCCCGCCGTGGCCCAGCAATTGGGCATGGCTGCCGCTTTCGACCAAGCTGCCGTGATCAAGCACCAGAATGCGGTCGGCATCAGCGATGGTTGATAGGCGGTGGGCAATCGCAATCGTGGTGCGGCCCGCTGCGATCCGGCGCAATGTGCCAAGGATTTCCTGTTCGGTGCGGCTGTCCAATGCGCTGGTTGCTTCGTCGAGCAACAGGATCGGCGGGTTTTTCACCAAGGTGCGGGCAATCGCGACGCGCTGTTTCTCGCCGCCCGATAGCTTTAACCCGCGTTCGCCCACCATCGTATCAAACCGGTCGGGCAAGCGGCCGATCAGCGGCATAAGCGCGGCATCGCGCGCGGCCTGTTCGATCATCGCCTGATCGGTCCCCTCGGCTCCGTAGGCGATATTATAGGCAAGGCTTTCGTTGAACAGCACTGTATCCTGCGGGACGATGCCGATCGCGGCGCGCACGCTGGCCTGTGTCACAGTGGTGATATCCGATCCCCCCACCAGGATCCGGCCTTGTGTGGGATCGTAAAACCGGAACAATAACCGCCCGATGGTGCTTTTGCCCGCGCCCGATGGCCCGACGATGGCGAGCGTCGATCCGGCGGGCACTTCAAAGCTCAGCCCGTTCAGAATTGTCCGGCCCGGATCATAGCCAAAGGTGACATTGTCGAATGCGACTGACGGGGTGCGAACGATCAAGGCCGGCGCGCCGGGCGTATCCTTCACCTCGATATCAGTATCGATCAAGCGGAACATTTCGGCCATGTCGACCAGACCCTGCCGGATCGTACGATACACCCAGCCCAGCACGTCCAGCGGGCGGAACAGCTGGGTCAGGTAAGTGTTCACAAACACCAAATCGCCGGTGGTAAGCTGGCCGCGGCTCCAACCCCACACGGTATAGGCCATTGCCCCTGCCATCAGCAGGTTCATGATGACGGCCTGCGCCATGTTGAGCAAGCCGACCGAATTTTCCGACTTGATCGCCGCTTCAGCATAGGCGCGCGCCGCGTTGGAGTAGCGCGCTTCTTCGCGTTGCTCTGCCCCGAAATACTTCACCGTTTCGTAATTGAGCAGCGAATCCACCGCGCGGTGAAGCGCTGTGCCATCAAGATGGTTCATCTCGCGCCGCAATTTGGTGCGCCATTCGGTGATCGCGCGCGTCACCCAGACATACAGCACCACCGTCAGCGCAGTGGCGGCAACCAGATCAATCCCGAAATAGATGTAAAAAATCACCCCAACCACGATCAGTTCGATGATGGTGGGCGCGATGTTGAACAGCAGGAAATACAGCATCTGGTCGATGCTTTTGGTGCCGCGCTCGATGATCTTGGTCACTTCGCCGGTCCGCCGCGCGAGGTGGAACCGCAACGACAGGCGGTGCAAGCGGCCAAACACGTCTTCGGCCAGGTTCAGCGTTGCCTGCTGCCCAACCCGTTCAAACGCGATATTGCGCAGATTGTCGAAAGCGACCGCCGTAAAGCGCCCCAGCGCATAGGCGACAACCATCGCCAGCGCGACGCTAAACCCGGTATCCACCGGCCCTGCCATTGCATCCACTGCGCCTTTATAAGCAAATGGCAGCGCCAGCGTGACGCCTTTGGCGGCCAGCACCAGCACCATTGCCACCACGATCCGCACGCGCAGGCCGGGATTGTCGCGCGGCCACAGGTAAGGGAGAAAGCGTTTGAGCGTTGCCCAGCTTTCTACATCGCGGCTGCGCTGGTCAGGATCGGCGGGCTGTTGGCTATCAGGTGGCATGTCGCGCTTTTATGTGGGCTTGCAGGCGCAATACCGCAAGACGGGCGCGATGGCGGGCGCGCCTATTGCATGTCGCACGGCGTTTTGCGCGATGGCAGCCCGTCTTATCAGGGTCACGTCAGGGGCGCAGCGTAAACGAGTGTTGACGTTTGGCGTCGCGGATCGCGCGGGCGACATCGCGCGGCACGTCAAACAAAATGCGCTGGCGGGCAAAATCAATCGCGACCCGGTCGAACAGTTGCAGATGCTGCATCCCCAAGGATAGGGCTGGCTGATCGGTAAGGCCCAGTGCTTCAAACGCCGGGGTGTCGGCAAAAGTCAGGGGCACTTGGGTCAGCGACAGCCCGCCGATGGTCAATGTGCGCACGGTCACCAAATCGCCGAGCAGGTCAACGCCGTTGACGTCGGTGGTGATCACCTCTTGCGCTCGTTTGGCGCGGATCCGGGCGCGCAGGGCGTTATTCGCAAGGCTCGCCTGTGCGCCGGTATCGATGATCACGGTCGCCCGCACGCCTTCAACCAGCGCATCGGTGATCAGCAACTGGCCAAGCTGAGATCGCGCCCGCACCACAATTTCGAATCCGTCACGGCTGTCTTTGGTGCTGACGTCCTCGACCGCGATGGTCTGCGCGCGGAAATCGATCAGCACGCGAAAATCCTGCAAGGCGTCCAGCCCGATGATGCCGTCTGCACCGACATGTTCACGCGCCAGCACCGGGGCGACAAAATTGCTATAGCTGTTGTCGCCAAAATCGATCCGTCCAACACTGGCAAGCTCAACCGTGCGGCGGCTGGCCATGCCGACCAGCGTTGCGGTGCCAGCCGGTTTCAACGCCAGCGCGGCGCGGATTTCGTGGGTGACGGCGGTGGCCTGGCTGCCCGTGTCGATCATGAAGGCGTAAGGCCCAGCGCCGTCCACCATCACGGGCAGGGTCAAGCGGCGGTTGCGTTCCTGATCAAGCGTAAGCACTTCGGCAGCCGGGTCAACGATCCCGGTCGCAGCATCAGTTGCGGGCACTGCCGATGGCTCAGGGGCGCTAGCGGCAGCGGGCGGTGGGGCGATTGCTATGGCCAGCGCGGTTATGACGTATTTCGACAATGCATTCTCCAAGGCGCTCAGGCGCTGTTGGCCAGTAGCGTTGTAGCACCTCTACCACCGCATAGCTGCGTGCCCAAGTGATGCTAACCCACCAATCAGCCGCCGTTGCAGGCAGGAGTTTGGCGACTCAGGAAGGCAGGCGAATTTGCGGGGGCCGATCCAACAGCGATCATCCTTCGATAGCCCGATTCCATGCTAGATATGGGCCAAATCCGCCAGCACCAGGTCCCCGGAAAGGCCAGTTTAGGGGAACGGAGCGGGGGAAAAATGGTGGAATTCTAGGCTTCTTGCGCGCGACTGAAATAAAATTGCAAAAACTCGTTGACCGAATCTGAGGCCGCCCATATATGCCCCTCACCGACGCGGCGCTGACGGCTTACCCCGCCACCGCAACGCTCGGTCGCCAACATAAACGGATAGCCGGTCCCCCGGTGTAAATCGGGGAACCATTCGCTATCCGCTATTACTGTCTGGCGGCTCTTTGACATTGTTGGTTTTTGATGAAGGGACATGTGGGCGACGGCGCCCGGTCCGGGG